>NZ_OY760055.1:310000-610000 GCF_963662885.1 uncultured Pseudodesulfovibrio sp. | reverse complement strand
GGGTCGGGGACTTTCTCGAAAACATTGCAATACTCCTCTTTGAATGGAATGCGTTTCTAACCTGCCTCCCTCTTATCAAGAGTCGTGCCAACTACGGTTTTTATTGCTATTGGCGTAAATTCGCCCTTTCCTGCCTATCGACTGTGACCGTATTTTTTCATTTTTGTGATAAATTACATTTTTGCAGGGTGAAAATTACCCCAAAATTGTCAATATGTAAAAAATTGTCAAAAACGCTAAAAAATGACCGCCGGTCGCAGATATATAAGGTAATGGGAGCTATCTCCTCGAAATTGTGACAAAAGTTTTAATTGACAGAAAAGCCTTGAAGGTGTAGCTCTTAGGTCATGAATTCCACCACCGTTTCCACCGCATACTTTTCCAACTTTTATTTTTGGTATTGGTTTAGCCGCGCCTGCGGGCTTGGAAGAGGTGCTGTGTAACCTTTTGGTGGATCACACAGAAAAGCAAAAACTTCTTCAAGGGCCGCAGGCGAAAGCCGGCGGCCCTTGTTTTTTATCCGGCCGTCGACGACAAGTCGGCTCCTTGAGGCAAACAACTTCAAAGGAGAGAGAACATGCACATCGGTAAAGCCATCAGGCTGGAACGCATCTTCAACCGCAACACTGGCCGGACCATCGTGGTCCCCATGGACCACGGCGTAACCGTCGGCCCCATCGACGGACTGGTAGACATGCGCGAGGCGGTGGGCCGTGTCGTGGACGGCGGGGCCAACGCCGTCATCGAGCACAAGGGCCTGGTCCGCTGCGGCCACCGCGCCCAGGGCAAGGACATCGGGCTCATCGTCCACCTGTCCGCCTCCACCACCCTCTCCCCCTTCCCCAACGCCAAATCTCTGGTCGCTTCAGTGGAGGACGCCATCAGACTGGGTGCTGACGCCGTATCCATCCACTGCAACCTCGGCGACGAAACCGAGGCCGCCATGCTCGGCGATTTCGGCAGAATGTCCTCCGAAGCCGCCAACTGGGGCATCCCGCTCCTGGCCATGGTCTACGCTCGCGGCCCCAAGGTGAAGAACGAATACGCTCCCGAGGTCGTGGCCCACTGCGCCCGCGTGGGCACCGAGCTGGGCGCGGACGTGGTCAAGGTCAACTACACCGGCGACAAGGAGACCTTCGCCCACGTGTGCGATTCCTGCTGCGTCCCCGTGGTCATCGCGGGCGGACCCAAGCTGGACAGCACAGAAGCGTTTCTCCAGATGGTCCACGATTCCCTGGAAGCGGGCGGCGCGGGTTTGTCCGTCGGCCGCAACGTCTTCCAGCACGAAAACCCCACCCGCCTCGTGCAGGCCCTGAACATGATCGTCCATGGTGACGAATCCGTCGAAACCGCCCTCAACCATCTCAACGCATAGCGGAACCATCATGAAAAAAGTCATCTTCAAATCCGTCCCCTTCGACAAGACTCTGGTCACCCTTGCTCTGGAATCCGGCGTGGACGCCGTCATGGTCGAAAAGGACCGCGCCGAGGACGTTCGGGCACTTGGCCGCGTCACCGTCATCACTCCCGAGGACATGCCCGTTGTCGAACTGACAAAAAAGGCGGATGAGGACGTAGCCGTCAAAGCCATCAAGGCGGGCAAGGACGTGGTCCTCAAAAAAGGCTGGGAGATCATCCCCGTGGAAAACATCCTGGCTCAGGTGGACACCCTGGCCCTGGAATGTGAATCCCTGGACCGTGCCATCCTGGCGGCGGGCATCCTCGAACGTGGCTGCGACACCATCGTGGTACTGCCAGAGGGAGCCGCCGACCTGAAGCAAATCGTCGCCGAACTCAAACTCTCCCAGGGAACCATGGAACTCTCCACCGCCACCGTCACCGCCATCGAAGCCACCGGCCTGGGCCACCGCGTCTGCGTGGACACCATCTCCATGCTCAAGAAGGGCCAAGGCATGCTCATCGGCAACTCCAGCGCCTTCTCCTTCCTGGTCCACGCCGAAACCGAATCCAACCCGTACGTGGCCGCCCGCCCCTTCCGGGTCAACGCGGGCGCGGTCCACGCCTATGCCCAGATGCCCGGCGACAAGACCACCTATCTCGAAGAGCTGGCCTCGGGTACGGACGTGCTCATCGTGGGCGCTGACGGAACCACCTCCCTGGCCACGGTTGGCCGCGTCAAGGTGGAAGTCCGGCCCATGCTCCTGATCTCCGCCGAGGTTAAGACCGCAAGCGGCGTGAAGAGCGGACAGGTGTTCCTGCAGAACGCCGAGACCATCCGTGTGGTTTCGGACAAGGGCGAGCCCGTATCCGTGGTCACCCTCAAGGTCGGGGACAAGATCCTCGTGCGCACCGACGAGGCTGGACGCCACTTCGGCATGCGTATCAAGGAAGAGATCAAGGAAGGGTAACGCTCATACTCCCATCCCCTTTCCCTTGTTAAACATTTATGCCGCATTACGTGGGTGGGGGTTGAGAAAAACTGTCCAATGAAGCATGACAGTAATAAGATGAGCGAAAACAACCGCGCTCACACGGCCCTGCCGAAGGCGCGATAAAAGTTCAGGATGGGGGTTCGGGAAAACTCTTCCAAAGGGTTCTCCCCCGCCACCGGAGGCATTCCCGGAGATATTATGGCTGACAAGAAAGACCAGAACGACATCCCCGATCTTGGGGAACTGCGTGAGTCCATCGACGAACTCGACAAACGTATCGTGGACCTGCTCAACCAGCGGGCTCAGGTTTCCCTGAGCGTGGGCCGGTACAAGGCGGCCAAGGGCGAGGCCATCTACAAGCCGTTCCGCGAGCAGGAAGTCATGGACAAAATCGCGAACTCCTCGCCCGGCCCGCTCCCGGACAAACATCTGCGGACCATCTACCGCGAGATCATGAGTTCGTCCCGCCATCTGCAACGCCCCGAACGCGTGGTCTATCTCGGCCCCGAAGGCACCTTTTCCTATTTTGCGGCCATCGAGCACATGGGCTCGTCCGCCTCGCTGACGCCCAAGGGCAACTTCGAGGAAATCTTCCGGGCCGTGGCCGAGGAAGGAGCCGAACTGGGCGTCATCCCGCTGGAGAACTCCATCGAGGGCACCGTGGGCCAGGTCGTGGACCTGTTCATGAAGTACAAGGTCTACATTCAGGCCGAAGTCTTCAGCCGCATCAGCCACTGCCTCATCTCCCACGCCGACAAGGTGGAGAACGTGGAGGTCATCTACTCCCACCCGCAACCGCTGGGCCAGTGCCGCGACTGGCTGCACGCCAATCTGCGCGACGTGCCGACCATCCCCATGGAGTCCACGGCAGAGGCCGCCGAGGTGGTGGCGAGCAAGAAGGCCGCCGCCGTGATCGGCCATCGCAAGCTGGCGGACATGCACGGCATGAACATTCTGGCCGAGTCCATCGAGGATCTGCCGGACAACTGGACCCGCTTCGTGATCATCGGCGCGGCTCCGTCCCAGGAGGACCGGCGCGACAAGACCTCGATCCTGTTCACCACGCCCAACCGTCCTGGCGCGCTGGCCCGGGTGCTGACCACTCTGGCCCACCAGGGCATCAACGTGACCAAGCTCGAATCCCGGCCCTTCCGCGGCGAAAAATGGAAATACGTCTTTTTCGCCGACCTGGCCTGTGACCTGGGCGGCGGCCGGTACGAGGACGTGCTGGACGACATCCGTCAACAATGCCTGACCCTGCGCGTCCTCGGCACCTACCCCACCCAGGAGGAACTGCAATGACCAAGGAACCGATCATCATCAATGCTCCGGCCAGCAAATCCCTGTCCCACCGCACCCTGATCGCGGCCGCCCTGGCCAAGGGCGTATCCGAGATTTCCTCGGCGCTGGACTCCGACGACATCACCCGCACCCGGGGCTGCCTGACGGCCTGCGGCGCGTCCATAGAGGAAAAGGACGGCCTGCTCGTGGTCACGGGCATGGAAGACGGCCCCAAGGGGGGCAATGCGGACGGCAAGCACAAGGACGAAGCCCCGCACGAGCTGTTCATGCACGAGTCCGGGACAACCTGCCGGTTGATGACAGCCGTTGCCGCGGCGGGCAAGGGGACCTTCCGGGTCCACGGCGCGCCGCGCATGCACGAGCGTCCCATGGCCGAGCTGACCGGCGCACTGTCCGGTCTGGGAACCAAATTCGATTTCGAAGGTGAAAAGGGATTCCTGCCTTTCATCATGACGGCCAACGGATACAAGAAGAAATCCGTCGAGATCACCCTTGAGGAGAGCAGCCAATATCTGTCCGGCCTGCTTCTGGGCGCGCCCATGGCCGACCATGAGGTCACCATCAACGTGACCGGCAAGAAGGCCGTGTCCTGGCCCTATGTGGCCCTGACCCTCCGGATTATGGAGGACTTCAAGGCGGGCTTTTCCGTGGAAGTTTTGGAAGGCAAGGAATGGAAGGCCGTGCCTTGGCGCTCCATCAAGCAGGTGACCCCGGGACACGTCCGGTTCATCGTCCAGCCCACCGGATACCAGAACACCGGCTACGCGGTGGAAGGCGACTGGTCCAACGCCAGTTATTTCCTGGCCGCCGGAGCCGTGGGCCCCCGCCCCGTAAAGCTCAAGGGGCTGGTTGCGGATTCGCTCCAGGGCGACCGGGCGATCATGGATATTCTCAGCCAGATGGGTGCGACCATCAAGGTCAATTTCGACGGCATCGTTGTGGAGCCGGGCAGGCTGCGCGGCGTGGAAGTGGACATGGGTCGCTGCCCGGATCTGGTGCCTACAGTGGCAGCCGTGGCCGCCTTCGCCTCCTCGCCGACGACCATCGTCAATGTGGCCCATCTGCGCATCAAGGAGACGGACCGGCTGGCCGCCTGCGCCGCGGAAGTGGCCCGCACCGGATGCGAGACCGAGACCACCGACGACTCGCTGATCATCCGGCCCAGCGCCCTGCCGCGCGGCCACAAAATTGAGTTCAAGACCTACAACGACCATCGGCTGGCCATGTCCATGTCCCTGTTCGAGCTGGCCGGGGTAAAGGTCTCCCTTGACAATCCGGCTTGCGTCGGCAAATCATTCCCGGGCTTCTTCGACGAATGGAAGAAGATCACCGGCTAACCAGAACAAACCGGAAACCATGGCAAAAGGCATCGACCATATCACCATCGTGGGTGCGGACGGGCAGATGGGCAGCCACTTCTCGGCGGACTTCGCCGGGCTCGGCCTGACCGTAACCGGGCTGGACCGCGATTCCTCGGACGAGGACGTGCGCGCCGCGCTCTCAGGTTGCGACCTGCTCCTGCTCAGCGTGCCGGTCACGGCCATGGACGCCGTGCTCGAACGCATGGCCCCCCTCCTTAAAGCCCCGACCATCCTGTGCGACGTGGGTTCGGTGAAGGTTATGCCGGTCAAGGCCATGGTAAAACGCTACGAAGGGCCGGTCGTCGGCACCCACCCCCTGTTCGGCGCGGTCGTTCCCGAAGGGTTCGAGCCCAGAGTGGCGGTCATGCCCGGCAGGAGCCGTGACGAGGAAGCAGCCGCGCTGGTCGGCGACCTGTTCACCCGCTGCGGGTACACCTGCTTCGCCTCCACGCCGGAGGATCACGATCGGGCCATGGCCTACATCCAGGGACTGAACTACACCTCCACCGTGGCCTTTCTGGCCGCTGCCCGCGATGTGGACGGTATCCGTGAGTTTGTCACGCCGTCCTTCAAGCGCAGGCTCGACGCGGCCGCCAAGATGCTCACCCAGGACACAGAGCTGTTCGAGATCATCTCCGAGGCCAATCCCTTTTTGCAGGAAGTCAGCCGCAAGTTCATGTCCTACCTCAGCCTGGCCGCCGGCGGCGATCTCGATCTGTTGGCCGACCGGGCTCAGTGGTGGTGGCGTAACGACGAAGCATATTAATGGGGTGCGGCTTTTAGCCAGGCACACGATTACATCAGTAACCGGAGCCGCACCTCTACCCAGGGTGCGGCTTCATTTTTTTAAGGAGACATCAGATGAACGGTACGTGAAAGAAATCGGAAAACCGCAAGAAGATCAAAGGATGGCAGGTCATACCCCGGCCATATCATTAATAGGAAACTCTCAACTGACGCATGACGCGTACGGGACTCTCCCGCGCGCAGGCGTCGTGTAAGGATAGACAATGCAGAAAATTACGCTCACGCAGCACGGCAAATGGTTGCCTGCCGACGTGCAAACCACCATCTCCCTGTACATGGGTCTGGTGGGTGACCAACCCGGCATTCTCCTGGAATCCGCCGAGGTGGACGGGCGGCTCGGCCGCTATTCCCTCATCGCCTTCGACTACCGGCTCATGCTCCATCCCGTGGACGGCAAGCTGGTGGTGGACGTCAAAGACGACCGCCTGGCCCCGCTCAAGGAGCTGGAGGGCATGGATTATCTTCCGGGCCTCAAGGAAGTCCTCAAAAATCTTACCATCAAACAGCAAACCGTGGGCGGCAACCCACGGGACGGGCTGCCCGGTCTGACGCGCGGCCTGTACGGCTATTTCGGCTACGGTACGGCTGGCATGTTCGAGCGCAAGCTCAAGGACGTATGCAAGCCCGAAGACGCCGAGGCATGCCTCATCCTGCCCGGCCAACTGGTCCTCTTCGATCACCTGCGCCACTCCTGCTGCTATCTGAGCCTGGACGAAGGCGCGACGCCCCGGCCCGCCCCGGTTCAGTGGGGCATGGACCTGAACGCCCCGGAGGCGGGCGAGCCCACGGTGTTCCCCGGCAAAGAGGCCCACATGGCCACGGTGGAACGCTGCAAGGAGCTCATCGCCGAGGGCGAGTGCATCCAGGTTGTCCCGTCCATCCGCTTCTCGGTGCCCCTTTCCGACGAGCCCTTCAAGATCTACCGCAGGCTCCGGCAGGCCAACCCGTCGCCGTTCCTGTTCTACATGAAATTCCCGGACAGCCCGACCATGGGCAAGACCCGGAACACCACCCTGCTCGGCTCATCGCCTGAAATGATGGCCCGAAGCGCGGCAGGCCAGCTGGAAGTCCGGCCCATCGCCGGAACCCGGTGGCGCGGCGAGACCGAAGAGGAAGACAACCGGCTCGAAGCCGACCTGCTGGCCGATCCCAAGGAACGTGCCGAGCACGTCATGCTCGTGGACCTCGGACGCAACGACCTGGGCCGCATCTCCAAGCCCGGCACCGTGACCGTGGAGAAGTTCATGAACGTGGAGCGTTTCTCCCACGTCATGCACCTGACCTCCTATGTCCGGGGCGAACTCAAGGACGGACTGGACGCCATCGACGTGCTCCAGGCGACCTTCCCGGCGGGTACCCTGTCCGGCGCGCCCAAGATCCGGGCCATGGAAATCATCGCCGACGTGGAACCCCAGGAACGCGGCCCCTACGGCGGCTGCATCGGCTGGCTGGGCCTGGACGACGACGTCGTCTCCCTGGACACCGGCATCACCATCCGCTCCATGTGGATCCGCGACGGCCAGTGCTATTGGCAGGCCGGCGGCGGCATTGTCTACGACTCCGATCCCGAAGCGGAATGGAATGAATGCAACAACAAGGCCCGCGTGATCCTCGAGGTCATCACCGGCAAGGGAGGCACCGATGTTTTTGCTGATCGATAATTTCGACTCCTTCACCTTCAATCTGGTGCAGGCCTTCCAACAGCTCGGCGCCGACCCGGTGGTCATCCGTAACGACCGCGAAAAGGTTCTGGAGCTGGCCGAAAGCGGCGAGCTTGAACGCGTCTGTCTGTCGCCCGGCCCGAGCAATCCGCAGAACGCGGGTTTCTGCCTGGAGTTCCTGGCCCGGCTGCCCAAGGAAATTCCGGTGCTCGGCGTCTGCCTGGGACACCAGACATTAGGCCACTTCGCGGGCGCTCCGGTGGAGCGCGCCGAACGCATCATGCACGGCAAGACCTCCGAGGTCTTCCACGAGGACAAGAGCGTGTTCAAGGGACTGCCCTCGCCGTTCACGGTCTGCCGCTACCACTCGCTCATCGTCCCGGCCGAAAAGGCCGCCGACAAGATCGAAGTCACGGCCCGCACCGAACAGGGCGAGGTCATGGGACTGCAGTACAAGGACCGCCCCTGGCATGGCGTACAGTTCCATCCGGAATCCATCCTCACTCCCGAAGGCCCCAAGCTTCTGCAAAACTTCCTGAATATCAAAGGGTAAGATCATGACCATATCCGAAATACTCGACATACTGGCTCAGGGAAAAGCCCTGAACGACGATCAGGCCGACTTCATGTTCGCCGAACTCATGAGCGGCAAAATGACGGAGTCCCAGGCTGGAGCCTTCCTCATGGGGCTGCGCGCCAAGGGCGAGGACTCCACGGACCTGGCCGCGGGCGTGCGCGCCGTGGTCTCCCACGCGCGCAAGATCCCCGGTTTCGACGGCAACCGCCCCGAACCGGTCATCGACACCTGCGGCACGGGCGGCGACGGGCAGTGCTCCTTCAACTGCTCCACGGCCGTGTCCCTGTTTCTGGCGGACATGGGCTACACCATCGCCAAGCACGGCAACCGCGCCCTGTCCTCTTCATGCGGCTCGGCCGATGCCCTGGAGGCCTTGGGCATCCCCTTGGATCAGACTCCGGAAGAAGCGGCCGAGGGGCTGGAGAAATACCACTTCGCCTTCCTATTCGCGCCCGCTTATCACCCCGCCTTCAAGTACATCATGCCTGTGCGCCAGCAACTCGGCATCCGCACCCTGTTCAACTTCATGGGTCCGTTGACCAACCCGGCCCGGCCCTCGCACCAGCTGCTCGGCGTGGGTGACGCGGAGCGGCTCTTCCTCATGGGCGAGACCCTGCTGCTGACCGGAGTAAAGCGGGCGCTCATCTTCGCGGGCGCGGGCGGCTTCGACGAGCTGACCACCTGGGGCGTGAACCGGGGCTACATCATCGACGACGGCCGCATAGACAAGGCTGTGGTCGATCCCGCGGCCCTGGGCTTTGCGCGCAACGAACCCAAGGACGTGGTCGTGAACGGCAAGGACGACGCCGTGGCCAAGCTCAAGGACATACTGGCCGGAAAGGGGCCGGAGCCCATGATGGACATGGTGGCCCTCAATCTGGCAGGGTGCCTCAACTTGCTGGACAAGGGCACCATGGCCGAATGCGCCGACATCGCCCGCGACGTGGTTCACACCGGACTTACCAAAGGACTTCCTTATGTTGGATAAATTCAGAGAGGCCAAGCAGCTCGAAATCGAGTCGCTGCACAAGAACTTCATGGAAGGCCATCTTCCGGCCGCCTACCAGGGGCATCGCCCTTCCTTCGTCGACGCCATCCGCGCCAAGGGGCCGGGAGCGATCATCGCCGAGTTCAAACCCGCAAGCCCCAGCCGGGGCGTGTTGGGCGAGAACCTGAACCCCCTCGACTTCGCGGACATCTACGCGCAGAACGGGGCCGCTGCCATCTCCGTGCTGACCGAGCACAAGTACTTCAAGGGTACCCCGGATTTCCTGTTCATGATGAGCGGACCGGGTGTCCCCCTGCTGCGCAAGGACTTCATCTTCGACCCGCTCCAGGTGGCCATGACCGCATCCAGCCCGGCCTCGGCCGTGCTGCTCATCGCCCGCATGTGCGACGACGCCGAGCACCTCAAGCAGCTCATCGACATCGCCCGCATGCCCGGCCTGGCCCCGGTGGTCGAGATCTTCGACCAGGCTGACCTCGACCGGGCCCGGGAAGCCGGAGCCGACATCATCCAGGTCAACAACCGCGACCTCGACACCCTGGTCACCACCCTGGATCAGGGCCGCAACTTCATCAAGCAAAAGCGCGAAGGCGAGCTGTGGATCTGCGCCAGCGGCGTGGAAACCCGCGCCCAGGTCGAGGAAATGGCGGGTCTCGGATTCGATGCCATTCTTATCGGCACGTCCCTGATGCTGGCCGACGACCCCGGCGCCAAGCTGGCTGAACTGGCGGGAGGCAAGTAGAATGGCCCGCCCCCTGGTCAAGGTCTGCGGCATGACCCGCATGCAGGACGTCGAGCTCTGTGTGGACCTCGGCGTTGACCTGCTCGGCTTCATCTTCCACTCCAAGAGCCCGCGCAACGCGGACCCGGATTTCGTGGCCTCGGTCAAGACCGGCAAGGTCTCCAAGGTCGGCGTATTCGTCAACCAGACTGCCGACGAGGTCATCGAAACCATGGAACGCTGCGGACTGCATGCGGCCCAGCTGCATGGCGGCCAGGACGTGGACTTCTGCTGGAAGATCGGACCGGACCGGGTCATCCGGGCCTTCTGGCCCGACACCTATTCCTCGCCCCAGGCGCTGCTGCGGGACCTCGAGAACTACTCCGAGACATGCGGCCATTTTCTCCTGGACGCGGGGACCAAAGGCCAGGGCGGCACAGGCAATTCCATTAATCTTGCCATGCTGCAAGATATTGAAATACAAACACCTTGGTTTCTTGCGGGCGGCCTCGGGCCGCACAACATCCGCGAGGCCCTGGCCGTGAACCCATCCGGCCTGGATATCAATTCCGGCGTGGAAAAGACGCCGGGTATCAAGGACGAGACCAAGCTGCGGGAAGTCTTCCGGATTCTCGCGGAAATGGAATAAGGATTTACCATGAAGAAAGGATACTTCGGAGATTTCGGCGGACAGTTCATTCCCGAACTGCTCATGCCGCCGCTCATCGAGCTTGAAGAGGCCATGAAGACCATCCTCCCCAGCGAGGAGTTTCAGACCCGCTTCATAAACATGCTCAAGGAAAACGTTGGCCGCCCGTCGGCCATCACGTACTGCCCGAACCTGTCCAAGGACCTCGGCCTTGACCTCTGGCTCAAGCGCGAGGACCTCAACCACTCGGGCGCGCACAAGATCAACAACACTCTGGGCCAGGGATTGCTGGCAAAGATGATGGGCAAGGACGTGCTCCTGGCCGAGACCGGCGCGGGCATGCACGGCGTGGCCACCACGGTCGCCGCCGCCATGCTCGACATGAAGGCCGTCATTTACATGGGCGCCACCGACGTGGTCCGCCAGGCCCCCAACGTGGGCCGCATGCGCCTCATGGGCGCGGAAATCGTGGCCGTGGAGTCCGGCACCAAGACCCTCAAGGACGCCATCAACGAGGCGCTCAGGCGCTGGCTGTCCGACCAGGAGACCACGCACTACTGCTTCGGCACCGCTGCCGGGCCGCACCCCTTCCCGACCCTGGTCCGCGAGTTCCAGCAGATCATCTCCAAGGAAGCGCGCCAGCAGTTCATGGACCGCAATGAAGGCAAGCTGCCCGATGTGGTCGTGGCCTGTGTGGGCGGCGGGTCCAACGCCATCGGCATGTTCCACAACTTCGTGCCGGACGAGTCGGTCAAGATCGTGGGCGTCGAGGCCGCAGGTACGGGTGAGCCGGGCTGCTTCAGCTCCGCGCCCATCGACCACGGCACCGACGGCGTGCTGCACGGCATGATGACCAAGCTACTCCAGACCGAGGACGGCCAGATCGAGCCGTCCCACTCCATCGCCCCGGGCCTGGACTACCCCGGCGTGGGCCCGGAGCACGCCCATCTCGATGCCATCGGCCGCGTGGACTACACGACCATCAACGATTCACAGGCCATCAACGCCTTCAAGGTCCTGTCCAGGCGCGAAGGCATCATCCCGGCCCTAGAGTCGTCCCACGCCGTGGCTTACGCCATCGAGAACCGGGAAGCGCTCAAAGGCAAGTCCGTGCTCGTCTGCCTGTCCGGACGCGGCGACAAGGATCTGGGGATACTCGACCAGATTCTGTAGGAATGCCTCCGGCGGCTTAAGAACCTTTTGAAAAAGGTTCTTAAGCATCTCCAAAACTTTTTGGGTGCGCTTCGCGCAAGCGGGTGCGCCGGGAAAAGGATAATACGATGAATGCAATGCAAGTGAAGATAGAAGAGGCTCGGAGCCAGGGGAAGGTCGGGCTCATTCCGTTCCTGCCCGCCGGGTTTCCGAACCGCGAGCAGTTCTGGAAGGAACTGGAAGAGCTCGATGCGGCGGGCGCGTCCGTCATCGAGATCGGCATGCCCTTCTCCGACCCCGTGGCCGACGGTCCGGTGGTCGAAAAGGCGTCCCTCAAATGTCTGGAAGACGGCATCAACCTGACCTGGATTCTGACCGAACTCAAGAAGCGCAAGGGTCAGTTCAAGGCTGCCCTGCTGCTCATGGGGTATCTCAACCCGGTCTACCAGTATGGTCTGGAAAAGTTCGGCGCTGACTGCGAGGCAGCCGGGGTATCCGGCTTGATCATCGCAGACATGCCTCACGAGGAGTCCCAGTTCGTCAAGGACGCCATGGAGCCCCACAATGTGGCGCTCGTGCCTCTTGTCGGCCTGAACACCTCCAAGGAGCGCATGAAACTCTACGCCGACGGTGCGCAGGGGTTCTGCTACTTCGTGTCCGTGCTCGGCACCACCGGCCAGCGCGAGTCCCTGCCCGCGCGCATCAAGGAAAAACTGGCCGAGGCCAAGGAAGTCTTCGACATCCCCGTCGCGCTCGGCTTCGGCATCAAACACCCGGACCAGCTCAAGGAGTTCGACGGCCTCATGGACGCCGCCGTGTTCGGCTCCGCCCTCATCTCCCATATCGAATCCGGTCACTCCAGCGACTCCTTCATGGAGCCGTGGAAATAATATTGCCTCCGGCGGCCAGAGGGGGAAACTTTTGGAAAAGTTTCCCCCTCTGGACTCCCCCTTCCAAACTTTTTATCGCCGCTTCGCGGGGCGGTTCTCTAAAATCCTGCCATGCTCTCCCCATTTGTAGCAATTCGGGTGAGCAGCACCCGACAGCGGCTCAGTCCCCCGCGCTCGGAATAGGCTTTCGAGAGTGGGTCAGCTGTGCATTTTCCTCCGGCCGCGGCAACCGCAGCGTAGCCGTCTACGTGAGGATTGGCGCGGCCGGAAAAAATGTGCAGATGGCCCGCTCTCGGAAGCCGCTGGCCGTACCCTTGCCACCCTCACCCGAATAATATAGTTGATGCGCGTTATGACTACGCCCCGCGACACATATTCTCCCCGGCTGGATTTGGTGGCCTTTTTCATCATCCTTGCGTCCTTTTTGATCCGTTACTGGTTCGTGGCCTCTGGCCAGTTGAACCTGGTGCAGGACGAGGCGCAGTATTGGGATTGGATCAGACGGCCGCAGTTGTCCTATTATTCCAAGGGACCACTCATCGCCTGGATCATCAGCCTGTGGACCTGGGTTTTCGGGAACACCGAGTTGGGCGTGCGTTTCGGGTCGATTTTGGGCATGACGGGCATCCAGACCGCGCTCTATATCGGGGTGTCACGCGTATGGCGTGAGTACCGGTTGGCCGTGTTCGTGCTTTTCGCGGCCGCGACCATGCCCCTGCTCAACGGGCTGGGTATTTTGTCCACCACCGACTGTCCGCTGATCTTCTACTGGACCGTAGCCTTTTTCGCCCTGGCCGCAGCCACCCGCCATGAGCCGGACAATCCGGTATCCAAATGGCCCTTTATCGTTCTGGGCGTGTGCATGGCAGTGGGCATCCTGGCCAAGTACATGATGCTCGCCTTCTTCGGCGTGGCCCTGCTCTACGCCATTATCCTTCAGTGCCGCGGGCAGTTGCCCGAGCGGTTCTGGGGTCGTTTCTTTGCTGCCGGAGTCATAGGCTCCGTTATCGGCTTGCTGCCCATTGTCATCTGGAACATGGAAAACGGCTGGGTGGCATACAAACATGTGGCCAAACTGACCTCGGGCGTGGGCGGCAGCGACTGGCTGCCCGACCGCATCGGCCCGTTCTTCGAGATGCTTGGCGCGCAGATCGGCTTGATCGCGCCGTGGTGGTTCGTCTTCATCGTAGTGGCCACTGTGGGCGCGGCGCGCAAGGCGTGGGTCGGCCCTGTGGGCCGGTTCGACGCCGCCTACCGCCGCGACCTGCTGACCGTGCTCTTTTTCTGGCCTCTGTGGGCTACCATCACCTTCAAGGCGCTCTTCTCCAAGGTGGAAGCCAACTGGACCGCCGCCACCTACGTTACAGGCGCGATCCTGGCGGGCATGGCCTTCAAGGCATGGTGGGAGGCCCCCAAACGCAAAACGCGCGGAAGGGCGATCATGGCGGGTGTGGCCCTCTTCGTCACCCTGACCATTTTTGTCTCCCCGCTCCTGCCGCTCCCGGATTCCATGAACATCACCCTGCGCCTCAAGGGATGGGCCGATCTGGGACGCAAGGTGGACGACGTCATCAACACCGAATTCGATGATCCGTCCAGGGTGTTCGCCATGTCCGACAACTACGGGTTCACCTCGGAACTGGCCTTTTACCTCAAAGGCCAGCCCTTCACCTACTGCGCCTGGACTGAAAATCGGCGCATGAACCAGTACGATCTCTGGCCCGTGCCGGACAAGGACAAGCTCGGATGGGACGCGGTCATGGTCCGGAAGCGCTTCCAAAAGCATCCCGTGGGGGAACTGCGCAAGATGTTCGAGTACGTCAGCGAGCCGATCTTCTATCAGTCGTCCTTCAACGGCGGCCTCGGGCGCAAGTTCACCATCATCATCTGCAAGGGATTCACCGGCTACTGGCCCCGCCACACCGGCAAGTTCTAGCCCTGTTCAATCCATTTATTCTGGATAGTCCATTCGCTTTCCCTCGCCAATAATCCACATTTACTGGATTTGCGTTTCAAATATCGGAAAGCCGTGAAATTGCAATTCCTTTGCAGCCCTAGGGCTGTGAAGAGTTCGCTCATTTCCGGCTCTTGTCTGGCAAGCTTCTTGCTGTTTCTCCGTTCAGGGTGGAGCCTGAACACTATTAATGGGGGGGGATGGTGAGAATGTTCAGACTCAAATTGTTGGTTGTAGCTTTCATTGTTCTACTGCTTCCGGGGTGCGCCATGGTGCCGTTCGGCATAGGGCTCATTCCCGGTGCGCCCTCCTATGTCTCATCGATCATCGGCGGCGGACAGTCCATGTACGAGACGGCCGTGGATGAGCGGACCACCGAGCAGCAGATGCTCGACGCCATCGTGGCCGGACACGCCCAGGCCGAGCTCTACAAGAACAAGGACATCCGGGCGGATCAGATCAATACCTACTGCTATTTCGGCAAGCTCTATCTTGTGGGTGAATACGACTCGCAGGAACAGTTGCGAACCATTTACGAATGCATGGACAGGGTCGAGGGCAAGCGCCAGATCATCAGCCGCCTGTACCTGCGCGCCCCTGACAGCGAGAACGATTTCTTCAGCGATCAGGCCATGTACGCCGAGCTTCGCACGCAACTCATGGCCGATTTCGAGGTCACCAGCACACCGGTCGAAGTTCAGATCGTCCAGGGGGACATCATCCTCCTCGGGGTCATACACGACAAGCCGGAACGTGACCGCATCATGGCCCACGCTTTGAGCATGGACGGGGTGAACCGGGTGGTCTCCTACCTCTACCACCAGGAAAACGCAGGCCCTGATCCCCAGATAATGACCGCCCAGCTGACGCCCTCACCAGAGCCTTCCAGGGTGATCCCTCCGCCTCCCAAAACAAAACCCAAGAAGACCAGGCCCAAGGTCGAAAGGACGCCAACACCGGACCCGCACCCGGTCTTGGCTGTCTCCAACCCCGACAGGGGACGGTGACCTCTCCCCCCGATCAAGACCAAAGGCCTTCCCCACAAAACCGCCCGTCCGCCACGGGCGGTTTTTCTTTGCACGATATGCGGAATCGGAAATCGGGCGAGTAATCGGCTAGAAATGCCACCAGCGCATGATCTGGGCCCCGTAAAGCAGATAGAGCATGCAGCCGAGGCTCAGGAACGGACCATAGGGAACGCGGCCCCGGATGCCGCCCTTGCCGGGGCGGAACATGTAGTAGACAGCGCCGAGCGCCCCGGTCAGGCTGCCCACCAGAATGGTCGGGGGCAAACCGCCCAGGCCCACCATGGCCCCGATCATGGCCATGAGCTTGACGTCGCCGGTGCCCAGCCCCTCCTGCTTGCGCCACAACCGGTAGAGCTGCTGCAAAACCCAGAACAACCCGGCACCAGCCACCGCGCCGAGCAGGGAGTCC
The DNA here is from genome assembly GCF_963662885.1 of uncultured Pseudodesulfovibrio sp. NCBI lineage: Bacteria > Pseudomonadati > Thermodesulfobacteriota > Desulfovibrionia > Desulfovibrionales > Desulfovibrionaceae > Pseudodesulfovibrio > uncultured Pseudodesulfovibrio sp. The sequence continues at coordinate 594,090 of NZ_OY760055.1, read as the reverse complement.
TGCCAGGTCGGCCCTTCCCTGAGCACGAAGCTGGCCGCCAGAGCGATCGCCGTGCCGCCCAGGGTGATGCGGTCGGGAAGAAGAAAGGTTTCGAAGTCGATGAAGCTGCCCGCTATGAGCATGACGCCGAGGACGAGATACACGCCCCACTCCGGGGACAGCCCGTAGGTATAGGCCGAGGCCAGTGCCCAGGCCAGACAGGACAGTTCCACCAGCAGGTACTGCGGGCCGATGGCCGCGCCGCAGTGTCGGCAGCGCCCTTTGAGGAGCAGAAAGCTTATCAGCGGGATCGTGTCGCGAAAGCCAAGCTTGGTATTGCACTCGGGGCAACGCGATCCGCCCGGCTTGCAAATGGGCTCTTCATCTATCCAACGCTGGATGAATATGGTGGCAAGGCCGCCGAGTTCGAGACCGGCCACGGCGGCGGCGAAGTAAAAGGCCCAGGTGGGGATGATGTCCATAGAGTCCTTGGGGCTTGAAGATTCGCGGTATTTGCTGCATGAATACCGCTGGCGCAACACTTCGCAGGCTACCGGATTTCCCCTCCAGGCACAAGAGAAGCGCCGCCGCACACGCATTCAAGGGAGCCCCAGATGGACCATCGTTTCATACCGCATTTGACCGAGGAACAGATCGCCGACATCCAGCTTGAAGGCCTGAAATGGACCGTGGGCCACACCCACGCCAACAGCCCCTTCTACCAGGCCCGCTTCAGGGAAAAGGGCGTGGAGCCCGGCGACATCACCTCTCTGGACGATCTGCGCAAGCTCCCCTTCACCACAGCGGAGGACCTCAAGGACGGCTATCCCATGCCGCTGCTCTCCGTGCCTGAACGGGACGTGGTCCGCATCCACGGGTCCAGCGGAACCACGGGCAAACGGAAGATTCTGGCCTATACCCAGAATGACATCGACACCTGGAAGGACATGTTCGCCCGCTGCTACGAGATGGCCGGGCTGACCGTGGAGGACCGGGTCCAGATATGCGTGGGCTACGGTCTGTGGACCGCGGGCGCGGGCTTCCAGCTGGGCTGCGAGCGGTTCGGGGCCATGGCTCTGCCCGTGGGCCCCGGCCTGCTGGAGATTCAGCTCCAGATGCTGACCGACCTGAAATCCACCTGCATATGTTCCACGGCCTCCATGGCCCTGCTCATGGGCGAGGAGGTCCAGAAACAGGGGCTGGCGGACAAGATCAGCCTGAAGAAGGCCATCTTCGGTTCCGAAACCCACACCCCCAAGATGCGCCGCCAGTTCGAACAGGCTCTGGGCCTGGAGGACAGCTTCGACATCATCGGCATGACCGAACTCTACGGACCGGGTACGGGCCTGGAGTGCGCGGCCCACGACGGCATCCATTACTGGGCGGACATGTACATCACCGAAATCATCGACCCGGAAACGCTGGAGCCTGTGGCCCCCGGCGAGGTGGGCGAGATGGTCGTCACCTCCCTGCGCAAGGAGGCTTCGCCGCTGATCCGCTACCGGACCCACGACCTGACCCGGCTCATCCCGGGCCAATGCGCCTGCGGCGTGACCATGCCGCGCGTGGACAAGATCATGGGCCGGTCCGACGACATGTTCATCTTCCGGGGCGTGAACATCTACCCCGGCCAGATCGGCTCCGTGCTGGAACATTTCAAGGAACTTTCCGCCGAATATCGGATCTTCCTCAGCCGCAAGGATGGCCTGGATCATATGGCCGTCCACGTGGAGCGCGCTCCCGGCGCACCGTCCGGCAACGACGAAGGGCTGGCCAGGGCATTGGCCGACGAAATCCGCAAGAACATCCTGGTGCGCGGAGAGGTGTCCATCCTCGGCCCCGGCGAACTGCCCCGCAGCTTCTCCAAGACCAAGCGGGTGGAAGACTCGCGCGGGGAAGAGTAGCCGGAGCCCGTATGCCCAGCCTGTCGGACCGAGCGGACCGCCATGTGGTCATCGACCGCAGGGAGGGGAACTATCTCGCCTTCCCGGATGTCATCAGGCTCCAGGACGGCAGGCTCATGGTGGCCTACAACGAGGCCGACCGGCACGTGCGCCCCGACCGGCGCGTGCTCGTGGTCAAGACAAGCCGCGACAACGGGGCGACCTGGTCCGACCCCGTGTTTCCGCAGACCCCGATCAGCCACAGCCCGCGCCTGAAGCAGTTCCCGGACGGGACCATCCTCCTGTCCGACAGCTCGCGCTGTTTTTTCGAAAGCGTCGACAACGGCCGCATCTGGCAACCGTTTGCAGCCACGGGCCTGACCCACGACATGCACGACCGCATCCTGGTTCTGGATGACGGAAGCTGGCTGACCGCCGGGCACCAGCACGTCGGCGACGAGGAGCACCCGGCAATCCGCCAGCCCCCCACCGAACAGATCGTCTTCCGGTCCACGGATCGCGGAAGGAACTGGGAACGGTTGTCGGTCATGGCCGCGGAACGCAATCTTGTTCTATGCGAGGCGTCCATGGCCAAACTCCCGTCAGGCCGCATCCTCGCTCTGCTGCGAGAAAACAGCTTCGTGTTCGAGCCCATGTACCTGACGCACAGTGACGACAACGGAACCACCTGGTCGCGCCCGGAACCCGCCGCGCTCATGGGGCACCGCCCGACCATGGGATTGCTCGATGACGGGCGGCTGCTGGTCACCTACCGCAACACCGGCCCGGACTGGGGCACCTGCGCATGGCTCGGCGCCGTTGAGGAGCTGGCCTCGGATTTCAAGGTCCACGGGCGGGCCGTTGACCCGGCCAACCCGATTTTCACCGAGGAAGGCATGCGCGTACGCAACCGAAGCGGCAACGAATCCGTTGTGCGCTATGCCCTGCGACCCATGACCGATCCGCGCACCGCGAGCCTGACCCTTGAGGCTGAGGTCCGGGTGGACCAGGCCGAACCCAACGGCTGCGGCATTCGCGTGGGCTGCTGGTGGAGACTGACCCCGGAAGGCATGGTCCCGGACGCGGACCCGTCGCAGGCCGTTGCGTTGCCGCGCGAACGGTTCAACCGCCTCCGCTTCGAGTATGCGGACGGCGCGGTGACGGCCTTCGTGAACGGCGAACAGCGGGCTGTGATCCCGGTGGACCCGGACCACGCCGAGACCCGACCGGTCATGTTGGGCGCGCCCTATCCCTTTGAAAACAATGCGGTGGACTGCACCTGGAAACGCGTTTCCCTGAACATCCTTGAACCTGCCTACCGCCGTGTGTATGCTTGGAACTGGACCGCAGAAGACGGCTTGCCCGACAGCTGGGTCCGGGACCATATTCTGGAGTTGCGCAACGACCGTCACGCGGCGGCCCCGGATTTCGGGTATTCCGGCTGGACGCGACTGGACGACGGCAGCTTTTTCTGCGCCTACCACCACGGCGGGGCTACCGAGCCGGGTTACGAGCCGCTCAAAACCGCATACATCGCCGGGACCCGGTTTCACCCGGACGATTTCAAGGCCTGAGCACTGCAAACAAGGATGACAGACATGGAACGCGCCGACATTGAAAGAATTTTCGAGGCCTATTTCGAAAAATACAAGAAAACCGAGGGCGACCGTACCTCCTGGTCAGCTTACTGGACCGAGATGACCGGCGAGGGCGTGCTCGAACTCAACCTGACCAAGTGCCCCCGAGGCACCATTTTCAAGTTTTTCGTGGACAAGAAGAAGGTCACCGAGGTGTCCGGTTGGGACGCTTTTTTCGAGACATTGGAGACCATGGCCGAGGAACGGCCCGGACTCTGTGATCCCGACAAAATCTTTTCGGATATGGAAGCGATTATCTAGGAGATATTCCTATTCAAATCATTTTTTCCTTGACGGATACCCTTGCCCCCACGTAAGGGGCTCTACTACAGTAGTCGGTGGTGTCCATGGGGACGCAGCCGGTTTCGGCCGGCCCGCACCGACAAGGGTGGAATGGCTTCAGGTTTTGCAAGGCTTGCGCGCTTTCGTTTCCTCGATCTAGTTTCACCAGGCGTAATTCGCCGTTTTCTCACATCATTTTTCGGAGTTTGGTACGTAATGGCTAAGAATATCTATGTGGGCAACCTGCCCTGGAGCGCCACGGAAGAGGATGTACGCGCTGCGTTCGAGACCTTTGGCGAGGTCATTTCCGTCAAACTGATCAACGATCGCGAGACCGGCCGCCCCCGCGGCTTCGGTTTTGTGGAAATGGAAGACCAGGGGGCACTTGCCGCCATTGAAAGCCTGGACGGCTCCGACTTCGGTGGCCGCAACATCAAAGTCAACGAAGCCCGTCCGCGTCCCGAGCGTCCGCGCTGGTAGCGCCGGTCGCCCGCTGTTAAAAAGACATAAGCCAGCCCGCCCCGCTCCGGGGCGGGCTTTTCCCGTCGTCCGCAACAAGAGGTAAAGAAGTATATGGCTAAAGAAGAAGGAATCGTCGTCCAGGGCACTGTTGAAGAAGCCCTGCCCAACGCCATGTTCCGCGTTGAACTCGAAAACGGCCACACCGTGCTCGCACACATCTCCGGCAAAATGCGCAAGTTCCGCATCCGCGTCATGCCCGGCGACACCGTGACCGTGGAACTCTCCCCCTACGATCTCACCCGGGGCCGCATCACCTTCCGTCCCAGGTAGCCGCCACCCCCGGCGGCCGGGGGAAGGTGAAGCGAGGAGCGCCGACAGAGGCTCTCCCCCTTTCCCCTTCCCCCGGACACCCTCCTCACTCTCCATCTTCGAGACTCACGCAGGCGCGGATGCGGCTGTGACGTTGTCGTATGGTGTGTTGTCCGGTAGAACGGAATTTCAATTTTTTTACATTTTTTACCAAAGGCAAATTATGACCAGTTTCAAGGAACTGGGGCTTTCGGGTTCGACCCTGGACGCCCTCGAATCCAAAGGATTCACCGCCCCCACCCCCATCCAGGCCCTGACCATCCCCAAGCTGCTTTCCGGCGACCGGGACATCGTGGGCCAGGCCCAGACAGGCACGGGCAAGACCGCGGCCTTCGGCCTGCCCGTCATCGAGGCGGCCCGGGAAGGCGCCCATCACGTCCAGTCGCTCATTCTGGCCCCCACCCGCGAGCTGGCCATCCAGGTTGCCGAGGAGATCGACTCCCTCAAGGGCAACAAGCGCATCCGCGTGCTCCCCGTCTACGGCGGTCAGGCGATCCACATGCAGCTCAAGGCCCTCAGGCGCGGCGTTGACGTGGTCGTGGGCACGCCCGGACGCATCATGGACCACCTCGAACGCGGCTCGCTCAGAATCGACGAACTGAGCTATTTCATTCTTGATGAGGCGGACGAGATGTGCAACATGGGCTTCGTGGACGACGTTCGCGCCATCCTGGCCTCGGCCAACGAAGACCGGCGCACCCTCATGTTCTCCGCGACCATGGCCCGCGAAGTCATGGCCATCGCCAAGGAGTTCATGGGCGATTTCGACGTGCTCAAGGTCAAGGCCGAGACCTCGGACGTCCCCCTGACCCGCCAGATTTTCCATGAGATGGCCGACTCGGACCGCTTTGAGGCTCTGTGCCGCGTCATCGACGCACGCCCGGACTTCTACGGTCTGGTCTTTGTGCGCACCCGTGCCGACGCCGATCATGTGGCCGCGAGGCTGACCCAACGCGGGTACCCTGCCGAGCCCATTCACGGCGACCTCAACCAGGGCCAGCGTGAAAAGATCTTGACCGGCTTCCGGGAGCGCAAGTCGACCATTCTTGTGGCCACGGACGTGGCCGCGCGCGGTATCGACGTGCCGGACCTGACCCACGTGGTCAACTTCGCTCTGCCCCAGGACCCGCAGACCTTCGTGCACCGCACCGGACGCACCGGCCGGGCGGGCAAGCAGGGCGTGGCCATCAGCCTGATCGCCCCCAACGAGTTCCGCAAGCTCATGTTCATCTCCAAAAGCTCCGGCATCGAGATCAACAAGGAGCCTCTGCCGCGCATCGAGGATGTCATCCACTCCAAGAAGCGCAAGGTCATGGACGAACTCAACGACATTCTCGAGGCCGAGGGCCACAACGCTTACCTGGGCATGGCCGAAGAACTGCTTACCGATCGGCCCGCCGAACAGGTGGTCGCCGCTCTGCTGCGTAACGCCTTTGGCGAGGAGCTGGTGGAATCGGGCTACCGCCGCATCGACGCCGTCGGCCCCGCCGGAAGAGGCCGCGTCGACCTGGCATGCGCATTGGGCCGCTCCCACGGCATGAACCCCAAACGGTTCGTGGATTTCATCGCCAATGCCGCGCGCATCAAGCCTTGGGCCATCCAGCATGTCCGCGTCCAGGGAGATCGGACCACCTTCACGGTTCCGGGTGCAGAGGCCGACAAGATCGTCAACGCGGTCAACAGCCGTGAGGGCGCGGAGCTGGTGGTCAAAGACCAGTCGCGTCGCAAACCGCCGAGCCGCAAATATCCCAAAAAGGGAAGCTGGCCGGCCGCCAAGCCTCCCTACAAGAAGCGTTTCAAGCCGAAACAGGGGCAATAACCGGTCCCGACACCCCTTTTATGGGCTTCACGGCGTTTTTCATTGCTTCTTTTTTGGCTCCCCGCTACTTTGGGCGAGCCCGCAGGAGGATGCATGACCGGCGACGAACGCAAGACCAAGAAGGAACTCATCGAGGAGCTTGACCGCCTCCGCGCCCTACTTGACGATGTACGCGCAGAGGCTGGATGTTTTGTTGCCGATGAACTTCCGCTGTTCATCTTCGAGATGGATCTGGAAGGCTCTTTTCAGTTTGCCAACCGATACGCACTGAAAAACTTCGGTTATACGGAAGCTGACATCCGTGCCGGTCTCAGTCTGCCGGACATCATTCACCCTGACTCCGTCCACCTTGTCCGGCAGAATTTCGCCAGACTTCTCGCCGGCAAGGATTTGGATCACGAAGAATACCAGGCCGTGCGCAAGGACGGCAAGGCCCTGCCCATCAAGGTCTACTCCCAGCTCATCAAACGAGGCGGGAAGACCGTCGGCATCCGCGGTGTGGTCATCGACGTGTCCGAAATCCGGCAGGTGGAAGATGCCCTGCGCAAGAGCGAGAGCCACTACCGCACCCTGTTTGAGACTACGGGAACGGCCATGGCCGTGCTGAGCGATGATGCGATCATCAGAAGGTGCAACTCCCAGTTCTGCCTGCTTTCCGGCTGCACGCGCGAGGCGGTCGAGGGCAAGATGAGCTGGTTGGATTTCGTACCTCCCGCCGAGCGCGAACGCATGAGCGGGTACCATGATTGCCGCGTCAAAAAGGCCGGCAACCCGCCCAGGGACTATGAGTTCGATTTTCTGACCTACGACGGCAAGCACCGACGTATCCACCTGTTCGTGCGCAATGTTCCGGACACGAACAACCGGGTTTGCTCCCTCATCGACGTCACCGAACGCGACGAGGCCCTGCGCGCCCTGCGCAAGAGCGAGGAGCGCTATCAGCTCATGGCCCGGGGCGCCAACGACGGTCTATGGGACTGGTATCTGGACAGCGACGAATGTTTCTATTCCCCGCGCTACCGGGAGATTCTCGGTTACTCCGAGGAGGAGTTCCCCAACAACGTCGAGTCCTGGCTGAGGAGCGTACACCCGGACGACCGGGAGCGGGCTCTGGCCGCCAACAAGGAGTGCATCGACGGCAAGGTCGAGCAGTTCCAGGTGGAATTCCGGCAGATTCACAAGGATGGCTCCATCCGCTGGATCCTCGGCCGGGGCGGCAGCAGCCGGGACGAGAACGGCAACGTCTACCGAATCTCCGGGTCGCACACGGACATCACCCAGCGCAAATTCAACGAACGCACCACCCACGCGCTGTACGCCATATCCACGGCGGTCAACACGACCCGCGACCTTCATGACCTGTACCAGACCATCCACGCCATCATCGGCGAGGTAATCGAGGCCGAAAACTTCTTCATCGCCATGCTGGACGAGGAAATGGACATGCTCCGTTTCGTCTACTTCCAGGACGAGAAAGACGATTATTTCGATATTCCCAACATCAGCGATCCGACCCAGAGCAGCCTGACCATTGAGGTCTTCCGGACTGCCGCGCCCCTGTTTCTCTCCCAGGCCGACCCCGATGTCGAGGAACGCATGGCCTCGATCGGCGTCATCGGCACCCCCCCTGCCGCCTGGCTGGGCGTCCCCCTGCGCCAGGGCGACCGCATCTGCGGGGCCATGGCCGTGCAGGACTATCACAACCCCAAGCAGTACTCGAACGAAGCCATCACCTTCCTGAATGCCGTTTCCGAACAGGTGGCCATGGCCATCGAACGCAAAACCATCGAAGAGGCGCTGACCCGCCTCAATGAGGAACTGGAAGACAAGGTCGAACAGCGCACTGCCGAGATCGAAGCCCGCCAGGCCGAACTCGAGGAGGCCAACAGGCGGCTGATGACGCTGGATGAGATCAAGTCGTCCATGGTTTCGTCGGTTTCCCACGAACTGCGTACTCCGCTGACTTCCATCCGGGGATTCGCCAAACTGTGCGCCAAGGACTTCTCCCGCCACTTCCTGCCCCTGGCAGAGGGGGATCTCCTGTCCGCCAAGGGGACGCGTATCCAGGGCAACCTGGGCATAATCGACACCGAGGGCGAGAGGCTGACCCGGCTGATCAACGATTTTCTGGACATCAACCGCATCGAATCGGGCAAGGCGTGTTGGAACGACGACACTCTCAACCCGGCCGAGGTCATCCGCGACGCCGTGGCTTCGGCCTCCGGCGGTTTCAACGGCTGCAAAAACGTGGAGCTAGTCACGGTTCTGCCCGAGACCGACCGCCGCATCCAGGCCGACCCCGACAAGATCAAACAACTGCTCATCAACCTGCTCAACAACGCCTACAAGTTCACCAAGCAGGGCCGGGTTACCGTGACCATGAGCGAGCGTGACGGCCTGCTGACCGTTTCCGTCGATGACACCGGCTCCGGCATCCCGGAAGACGAGCTGGGCTACATCTTCGAAAAATTCCACAAGTCCCGCCTTGGGGACACCGTACGCAACGAAGAGCAGGGAACCGGTCTCGGCCTGGCCATCTGCAAGGAGATCGTCGAGCACTACGGTGGCGTCATCCGCGTGGAGTCCACCTTGGGCCAGGGCAGTGTTTTCACCTTCACTCTGCCGACGGTCCCGTCCGACGGCAACACCTGCCCCGAGCCCTGATCCGGTTCCCGGCAATCCACCGGTTGCCAGTCCCCTTTCCGCGACTTATCCTTTCAGAACGGCAAGTCCCGTTCCATCAACCTTTGAACTCAATTCAGAGTGAGCATTGAAGGATGAATTGACTCGTTTCGGAAACAACTCACTGGCGATAATGGAACTGGCCCTCGACTGGCGCGACGGAACCCGGACTTTCACCGACCGGATCGTGGCCCGCAGGATGAATGTCTGGCGCGACATCTTTCCGCCGCGCCTGAGAGACCTTCTGGAAGGCAAGGCCGAAGGCGAGACCGTCAGGCTGGACTATGCGCCCGGCGAGCTGATTCCGCCCCGCCATGACTCACTGGTCGGCACCATGGACACCCGCCGGTTCAACGGCCCGATGATCGGCGGACACCCTGTCCTCCCGCGTGTCGGACGGTTTTACCCCCAAGGCCTGTTCTCAGGCATTGCCGGAGTCTACCCCGGCACCATGACCCCGGCACGAATCACGGCGCTGGAAGGACGGACCATGACGCTGGACCGCAACCACCCGCTTGCCGGTCGTCCACTGACACTGACCGCCACGCTCCAGACCGTGCAGGACAAGGTCGCGGATACAGGCGGGCTCCTGTCCCACTGGGGCGAGGAGCTATGTGACAACGGCCCCGGCATGCAGGCCCGGCTCGAGGCCGGCCCCACCGTTTTCCTCGCCGAAAGCTTCCTGCACCGCCCGGATGACGACGACGCGCGTTTTTACGCCGCCCCCCGCATCACCGGCCACGTGGACGCCCGCGCGAGCGAAAATCTGAGCGCCATGTATGCCCGCCATCTACGGCCGGGAATGGCCGTTCTGGACCTGATGAGCAGCGTCCAGTCGCATCTGCCTGACGACCTTGATCTGCGCGTCACCGGTCTGGGCATGAACGGCGAGGAGATGACCAACAACCCCGCTCTGGCCCAGCACGTGGTCCACGACTTGAACATCGACCCGGCGATCCCGGTTCAGGGGCCGTTCGATGCGGTGACCCTAAGCTTGTCCGTGGAATATCTGACCGATCCTCTGGCCGTGTTGCAAAGCGCGCACTCGCTGCTCGCCCCGGGCGGCGTGATCCTGATCGGCGTGTCCGACCGCTGGTTTCCCACCAAGGCCGTGCGCGGCTGGCTCGAACTGCATGAATTCGAACGGCCCGGTTTCCTGCTCCAGCTTCTGGAAGAAGCCGGCTTCACCGGCGCCATGGGATCGGAGAGCATCCGCCACGACTGGCGGCCGCAGGACGATCGCCATTTCCTCGAAACACGCGGTTTCAGCGACCCGATCCACGCGATCCACGCCTACAAGAAATAATCCGAAGACAAGAGGCCCGCTTCATGAAAGAAGCGGGCCTCTTGCATATCCGGCGCTCTTCGCCGCGATCAGGCTCCACTCGTGAAAATGTTTTTCCCGACGCTGAAATGTGGTATCTGGTACCCAAAGACATAACAACGGCCCACAAGTTGCCAAGGAGGGAGCCGTATGCTGTCACAGATAGAAAAATTTCTCCAAAGCGCGCTGCCGGGATTGAGCCTGTTCCACCTCAACGTCCTTTCACTCCTGTTCCTCTGCCTGCTTGCCACATCGCCGCTGGCGACCGCGGCGGTCCCCGACCTGGCCAAAGTCATCCCACCCCAGATAGCCAATTGGGCGGGGTTCGGGTTCTCGGTCGTCATCACGTTCTATTTCATCTTTCTTATACGGGGCGCAAAAGCGACCTCAGCCCCCGGAGGAAACGCCGAAAGCGCGATATTCTCCGTGAGCAGACCGGCGAGCTGCCTGACGGTGAATGCGGACCTGCGGTCTCTGGGCAAGGTCTTTGTCGAGACCTTCACCTACGATGACAGCAAGAAGACGTGGGTATCCTATGAGATATTTCAGCTGGACTACGCCAACAACCAGTACAAGGCCGACACGAGCGCCATCCGGACGCGTCTGAAAAACGAGAGCGACCCCTTCAAGCCGTTCCTGCTCGTGGACGGAAATGACGAAACAACGCTCGGACAAGCGTATTACGCACTGTTCAACAAAGCCGACGTCATCGTCACCGAGCGCGGTGACGCGCACAGATCCGCCACCAACCCCGAGTCAACGGGCTGGAGGATATACTTCCTGGCCAAAAACCAGTTCCCGTTGCACCCGGTTCAGGGAAGTTTTGCCAACCTCAACCACACGCTCCTGGCGAACACCGGCCCCAAAGACTGACAAAGAATCACAGAATCCGCCTCATGGCAGGACTGTGGAGTTTGCAAAACGAAAAACCCGCCTTGCGAGCAAAGCGGGTTTTTCGTCATTGTGGTGCCCCCAGCGCGATTCGAACACGCGGCACCAGGATTAGGAATCCTGTGCTCTATCCACCTGAGCTATGGGGGCACGTTCCGGCAATTGCCGGGGAATCGTTCCTAGCCAATGGCGGGTGAAAAGGCAAGTCTTTCGTCACGTCTGAAGACCTGATGCCCACGTTTGGCCCGCGCCCCGAGGGTTGCGAGCGGACCTTTCAGCCTGAAATGCGTGTGCAAATTCGAGCACACTATTTACAATGAAAAAAAAAGGGCTATATACGGGAGAGGCGGTGTGAGCCGCCATCCTGTTTTCCGCATCCTGTTTGGAGGCAAATATGAATCGTAAGGTTAATGTACTCATTTTAGTCCTGTCCCTTGTACTGTCTGTGCCGGTTATTGCACAGGCTCGCGACCTGCCCGTGTTCACGGAGCTGGCCGCCAAGGCCGGCAAAGCCGTGGCCTTCATTTCCACGGAAAAAACCACCAAAGGACCGAGCATGGAGCAATTCCGGCAGCAGGTTCCCGAAGGACATCCGTTCCACGAGTTCTTCAAACGGTTCGACCAGTTCTTCGGACCGCAGGGACAGCAGCCGCGCAAGATGCTTGGTCAGGGTTCCGGTTTCGTGATCTCTTCCGACGGGCTCATCGTCACCAACAACCACGTCATCAACGGCGCGGACAAGGTGACCGTGCGCTTCCAGGACGACAAGAAGGAATACCCTGCCACGGTAGTGGGCGCGGACCAGGAAACCGACCTGGCCGTTATCCGCATCAAGCCTGACCACTCCCTGCCGACCCTGAAATTCGGCGACTCCGACGATCTTCAGGTCGGCGAATGGGTACTGGCCATCGGCAACCCCTTCGGCCTGGACAACACCGTTACCGCAGGCATCATCTCCGCCAAGCACCGGATCATCGGCGCGGGTCCGTTTGACAACTTCCTGCAGACCGACGCGTCCATCAACCCCGGCAACTCCGGCGGCCCGCTCCTGAACATGGACGGTGAGGTCATCGGCATCAATACGGCCATCAACGCCGCTGCCGAGAACATCGGATTCGCCATCCCGTCCACGCAGGCCGCCAAGGTCATCGCGCTGCTCAAGCAGGGCAAGACGCCTCAACGCGGCTGGCTCGGCGTCACCATCCAGCAGGTCAGCGAGACCCAGGCCAAGGCTCTGGGCCTGCCTGAAGCCACCGGCGCGCTGGTCGCTTCCGTGGGTAAGAACGCTCCGGCCGACAAGGGCGGCGTCCGTCAGGGCGACGTGATCCTTGAGGTCAACGGCCAGAAGGTCGAAGACAACAACGACCTGCTCAAGAAGATCGCGGGCCTGGCTCCCGGCGACACGGCCGACCTCGTGCTCTGGCGCAACGGTGAAAAGGTCACCCGCACTGTCACTCTGGGCGAGCGCAACGAGAAGTCCATGGCCGCCATGGGCCCAAGCCACCAGGAACCGGGTGAGGCGTCCACCGTGCTCGGCATGGCCCTCAAGCCGATCAGCGATCAGGAAGCCCAGGCTCTGGGTCTGGACAAGCCCCAGGGACTGCTCGTGGTCGAAGTCGACCCCAACGCCCCCGCCGGTGAGGAAGGTATTCGCCAGGGCGACGTGATCCTTCAGGCCAACCAGAAGGACGTGAACTCCGTGGACGACCTGAACGCCGTAATCAAGAGCGCTGAAAAGCGCGGCGCGGTCATGCTCCTGGTCAAGCGTCAGGGACGCAACAGCTTTGTGGCCCTTCCCCTGGACAACAAATAACCAATAGACCAAACCGGGGGCTCCTCAGGGAGCCCCCTTTTTTTATATCCATGCAAGCAGCCACTCTCATCGCCCCGGCCAAGATAAACCTGCACCTTGAAATCCTCGGCCTGCGGGACGACGGCTACCACGAACTGCGCACTCTTTTCTATCCGGTCGCCATGCCATGCGACCTCATTGACGTCATGCCCGGCCCGGACGACGACTTCTACATCCGTTGCGCCGAACGCCCGGAGTTGGAGACCACCTCCAACCTGCTGTACAAGGCGTGGAAGGCCTTTGGTGCGGCCACCGGCTTCAAGCCCGGCATTTTCGTGGCGCTGACCAAACGCATCCCCATGGGAGGCGGGCTGGGTGGCGGCAGCTCCGATGCCGCGGCGCTGCTCAAGTGGCTCAACGACGAAGCCGGAGACAAGGGACTGCCCCTCCAGGCTCTCATCGAATTGGCGGCAAAGCTCGGCGCGGACGTGCCCTTCTTCCTTCTGGACGGCCCGGCCTGGGCTGGCGGCATCGGCGAGATGCTGACTCCTGCCGAAGTGGACCTGTCCGGCGCGACCCTGGTCCTGGCCTGCCCGGCCATCCATGTGGACACGGCCTGGGCCTTTCGTGCGTGGGATAAAAAATACGCCATGGCCGCCCCCCATGAATCCTTGACATCCGACATAGGGGATACTAAGAATCCTTCTCCCGTTTCGCCCCGGGAGATGACGAACGACTTTGAGCCGATTGTCTTCGAGGAGCACCCATCCCTCAGGGATATAAAGCAGACACTCCTCAGCCACGGGGCCGAACACGCCGCAATGAGCGGCTCCGGAGCCTCCCTGTTCGGCATTTATCGGGACAGGGGTTCTGCCACGTCCGCAGCCCAGGCTCTCGAAAAAAAGGGAATTGAAATTTTCCAGGTGGACTGCCCCTAGGGTACGAAACCGGATAAGGGCCGGACCAACTCGACGTCGCCGCCCCCGCCGCATGAAGCGCCGGGAGCCACCTCAAACAGCGACACCCGCAAGGGCCAGATCGAACGGTCTACGCTAGCGCTAGCCGCTTACCGACGCCCCAGCCGACAAGGTTGCATGCACCGCATGCAAACGAGACGGCGCTCCCCACACGGAGCAAGGGCAAAAAATGTCGAGAAGTGGTCGAGCGCGAGGCGCAAGCGGAAATCAGGACCGCCGCGTATCTTAATACGCAAGGGTCTGATTTCCGCGCAGCAACGAAGCGATCGGCCGCTTATCGACATTTTTTTGCTGGGGCGTCGTCAAGTGGTAAGACATCAGGTTTTGGTCCTGACATTCGGGGGTTCGAGTCCTCCCGCCCCAGCCAAAATTTAAAAACGATCGCACAGAGGGTAGTCTCATGCACGGCGAATTGAAGATCATCAGCGGATCATCCAGTCCGAAACTGGCCGAAGCCATTTGCGAGCATCTCGGCACCAAAGCCTCCCCGGTTCTGCGGGAACGGTTTTCCGACGGCGAAATCCGCATCGAGATCGGTGAGAACGTCCGGGGCGACGATGTCTTTGTCGTTCAGCCCACGTGTTCCCCGGTCAACTTCCACCTCATGGAGCTGTGCCTGATGCTCGACGCGCTCAAACGCGCCAGCGCATCCCGCGTGACCGCCGTGGTTCCGTACTTCGGCTACGCGCGCCAGGACCGCAAGGTCGTTCCCCGCGCGCCCATCTCCGCCAAGCTCGTGGCCGACCTGCTGTCCACCGCGGGCATGCAGCGGCTGGTGACCATCGACCTGCACGCCGGTCAGATCCAGGGCTTCTTCAACTGTCCGGTCGACAACCTTTTCGCCGCGCCCGTGCTCATTGAGCAGCTGCGCGACCGGGACGACGACTTCGTCATCATCTCCCCGGACGCGGGCGGCGTGGAACGGGCCCGTGCCTACGCCAAGCGCCTCGGCGCCACCCTGGCCATCGTGGACAAGCGCCGCGACGCCCCAAACCAGGCCAAGGCGATGCACATCATCGGCGACGTCAAGGACAGGGTCGCCGTGGTCATCGACGACATGATCGACACCGCGGGCACCATGTGCGCAGCGGCCAACGTGATCATGGAGAACGGTGCCAAGGACGTCATGGCCTGCGCCACGCACCCGGTGCTGTCCGGCCCGGCCTGCCAGCGTCTGGAGGAGTCCGCCTTCTCCGAGGTGATCGTCACCGACACCATCCCGCTGGGCGACAAGCAGGACCAGTGCAGCAAGCTCAAGGTCCGCTCCGTAGCCTCGCTGCTGGCCAAAGCCATCAACAACGTGCACACGGAATCCTCCGTGTCCGTACTGTTCGTATAAGGATTGTGACACGGTGGCCCAACAGGCCGCCGCAACCATTTAAAGCGCGAGCGTCCGTCCATGGTGGACGGCCAGGGCGTAACAAGGAGAAACTATCATGGCAGAATTGCTGAAACTGAACGTTCAGGAACGTACCGAGCTGGGCAAAGGCCCCAACCGCCGCATCCGTGCCGCCGGCCTGGTTCCCGGCATCTACTACGATGCCAAGGGCGCCAACATCCCGGTCAAGGTGGAAATGGTCCCCCTGCAGAAGGCCTACGCTGCCGTCGGTAACGCCCAGGTCTTCGAACTGGTCCTGGAGCGCGGTGGCAAGACTGAGACCATGCCCGCCCTGCTGTGGCGCGTGCGCAACGAGCCGGTCAAGGGCGTGCCCGAGCACGTGGACTTCTTCGGCGTGGACCTGACCAAGGAAATCAAGGTCGCCGTCCACTTCGAGATCACCGGTTCTTCCAAGGGCGTGAAGCTCGGCGGCGTGCTGGAACAGTACCGCGAGAGCATCGAAGTCATCTGCAAGCCCATGGACATTCCCGAGTCCATCGTCATCGACATCACCGAGATGGATGTCATGGATTCCGTCCACATCGAGGACGTCGTCTTCCCCGAAGGCGTCACCCCTGTGTTTGACGAGAACTACGCCGTCCTGTCCGTCACCTCCATCCAGGAAGATGACGGCGAAGAGGACGAAGAGGCTGGCGAAGAAGCCGCCGAAGAGTCCGAGGCCGAATAGCCCGGCACAGTTAACGACACCACATCCCGGAGCGCGATGTCGTGCTCCGGGATTTTTTTTGCTTCCCGCCGAAGAGACTGATAGACTGAATATCGCAGCGCGTGATTGCCACGCGGACAACGGACCCGACTCATGGACTTCAAAGGCGCCATAGTGGGGCTGGGCAACCCCGGCTCCGAATACGAAACCACCCGGCACAACATCGGCTTCATGCTGGTGGACCATCTCCTGCACCTTGCGAATGGCCGAAAGTCCATGCGGCTCGAGAAGATCGAAGAGTCCGGTGACTATGACCTGTGGCAATGCAAGTTTGCCGGTGCGTACCGGCTCCTGGTCAAGCCCCTGACGTACATGAACCTGTCGGGCAAGGCCGTGTCCCGCGTCTGCGGCCGCCATGGCATCGACCCCGCCGATCTGGTGGTGGTGCACGACGAACTGGACCTGCCCGTGGGCAGGATGAAGTTCAAACGGGGCGGCGGAGACAACGGCCACAATGGGCTCAAGTCTATCCAGGAGCGGCTGGGCACTCCGGACTACAACCGGCTCCGTTTGGGGATCGGGCGTCCCGAAGACCAGTACATGCCCGTCACCGATTGGGTTCTGGGGTCCTTCGACTCCGCGGCCCAGGCTGTTTTGCCCGGGATTATCGAACACGCGGTCAAGGGATTGGATATTTTTTTCCGGCGCGGCATGGGCTTTGCCCAACAGCACGTCAACGCCTTTTCCCTTCGGGAAGAAGAATCGGAGTAATCGTGGACTCTTCCCGGCCTTTTCGATATAATGTCTGTCTGTCGCATGAAAATTTGTAGTATTATCAAGAACTGAGGTCCAAGTGTTCAAGGTCGAAGAATTGGTTGTGTATCCCTCCCAGGGCGTGGGACGCGTCGAGCGTATCGAATCCCAGGAGATCGGCGGCGTCAAAGCCGATTTTTACATAGTCCGGATCTTGAGCAACAACGTCACTCTCATGGTCCCGGTAGCCAACGCCGAAAACGTTGGCCTGCGCTCTGTCTGCGCTGCCGAAGTGGGCCAAGAGATATTCGAATCGCTCAACGACCGCACCGGGTTCACCGGCTACACCGGCCAGAACTGGAACCGGCGCTACCGCGAGTATTCCGAAAAGCTCAAGAGCGGCGATCTGGCTGACGTGGCCTACGTCCTCAAGGAACTCTTCCTGATCGGCAAGGACAAGGAACTCTCTTTCGGCGAACGCCGCCTGCTGGAACAGGCCATGGGCCTGGTTTCCATGGAGCTGGCCTACTCCCTGGGCCGTGACCAGGAAGCCATCAAGGACGACATCAACGAAATGTTTGCCGATGTCATCGCCGCGCAGGAGAAAAACGACTAGCAGGGCTTGTCAAGGTCTCCTGTTTAAGGTAACTGCCTCTTTGTGCCGCATCGCGGCTTTCAGATCACCCCACTCCCACTTGGTTTTTGAGACGTTTCGAGGCTGTCAGCACAACTTCAACGAGAGGTATGCTCCCGTTTCCTCACACCCGAACCCTCCGCCCGGAATGGTTCATCCGTGACATCCCTTGCTTGATGCCTACCACGACGGTTTCACCGTATAGAATTACTGTATCATGTCGTTTGAATTGACATAATCCCTACAACCTCAACAAGAATTTCCACACATGGTCACTAAAAAGACTGACTCAGAAGGCAAAGGCAAAGGCGCTCCTAAAAAGACTCCCCGCAAAAAGACCCCCAAGGCCGTGCCGGAACAAAACGGCAATGGCGGCAGCCTGAACCTCACCGAACTCAAGCAAAAATCCATGCAGGATCTGACCGATCTTGCCATGTCCTTCGAGGTGGAGAACCCGAGCACCATGCGCAAGCAGGAGCTCATCTTCGCTCTGCTGCAGCAGTGTGCCTCGCAAAACGGCCAGATCTTCGGCGAAGGCGTGCTGGAAATCCTGCCCGACGGCTTCGGATTCCTGCGCTCTCCCATGTACAGCTACATGGCCGGTCCCGATGATATCTACGTCTCCCCCTCGCAGATCCGCCGCTTCGGCCTGCGCAAGGGTGACGTTGTCTCGGGCCAGATCCGGCCGCCCAAGGAAGGCGAACGGTATTTCGCACTCCTCAGGGTGTCCGAGATCGGCTTCGAGGACCCGCAACACTCCAAAAATCTGGTTCTGTTCGACAACCTGACGCCTCTCTACCCCGAGGAGCAACTCAGGCTCGAGAACGGCGACAAGAATTATTCCGCCCGGATCATCGACCTGCTCGCGCCCATCGGCAAGGGCCAGCGCGGCGTGATCGTCGCCCCGCCCCGTACGGGTAAGACCATCATGCTCCAGACCATCGCCAACTCCATCAACGCCAACCATCCGGAAGTCGACCTGATCGTTCTGCTCATCGACGAGCGGCCCGAAGAGGTCACGGACATGCAGCGCACGGTCAAGGCCGAGGTGGTCTCCTCCACCTTCGACGAGCCGCCGACCCGCCACGTCCAGGTCGCCGAGATGGTCATCGAAAAGGCCAAGCGCCTGGTCGAACGCAAACGCGACGTGGTCATCCTGCTCGACTCCATCACCCGACTCGGCCGGGCCTACAACGCGGTCACCCCGTCCTCAGGACGCGTGCTCTCCGGTGGTATCGACGCCAACGCCCTGCAGCGTCCCAAACGCTTCTTCGGTGCTGCCCGCAACATTGAAGAAGGCGGCTCCCTGACCATCATCTCCACCGCGCTCATCGACACCGGTTCGCGCATGGACGAGGTCATTTTCGAAGAGTTCAAGGGCACCGGCAACATGGAGCTCTACCTGGACCGCCATCTGTCCGACAAGCGCATCTACCCGGCCATCGACATCAACCGCTCCGGCACCCGCAAGGAAGAGCTGCTTCTGGAAGAGGACGTGCTCAACCGCGTCTGGATTCTGCGCAAGCTCCTCTCCCCCATGAACTCCATCGATTCCATGGAATTCCTCCGGGGCAAGATGAAGGGTACCAAGAACAACAGGGAATTCCTGGATTCGATGTCGAAGTAGACGGACGGCTTCCGATAGCGACGGAAGCGAAAAGCCGCTGTCGAGTGCGACGCACCCGAATCACTCCCAAGAGGCATAATAAGCCCCGACTCAGTGCCGAGTCGGGGCTTTTTTATTGGGCTCGACCGCCAGGCGCTTGCAAAAGTTCAGTAGGGGAAGGGGGATGGAGCCTGGGGATTCTTCCCGGCTCATATTGTGCAACGGCGGGTCGGTGGTTGCTTTGGGCTGGCAAATGATTACTATGACGTCATGCGTTCAACATTCGCCATATTTACGGCCTTCCTGGCCGCCATGCTGTTGGTCCTGACCCCAGCCGTAACGGCTCGCGCCGATCTTTTCGGCGGCAAGATGACCCTGCGCGACGAAAACAAGATGGGCCACGACTTCGACCAGATCCTCCGTGCCCAACAGAACATGGTGGGCGATACCTACATCACGAAATACATCGCTGACGTGGTCGCCCGGGTGGTCACGGGCAAACGACCCATGCCGTTCCACGTCAAAAGCGCTGTCATAGCCAACCCGCTGATCAACGCCTTTGCCATCCCAGGCGGCTATATTTATGTCTTCACCGGACTGATCCAATCGGTCGAGACCGAGTCGCAACTGGCCGGAGTCATCGCGCACGAATTGGCGCACGTCTCCCAGCGGCACGTGGTCAGTCGCATTGAAAAACAGAAAAAAATCACCCTGCTTTCTACCGCCGGCATGCTGGCGGGACTGCTGTTGGGCGTGGCCGGAGGCGGCGGCAACGCTGCCCAGGCGGGCTCGGCGCTGGTGCTCGGTTCCCAGGGCGTGGCCACGGCGGCCATGCTCCACTACTCCCAGGAGGACGAACGGGAAGCCGACCACGTGGGGCTCAACTCGCTGGTCAAGGCCGGATACAATCCCGAGGGAATGCCCGGCACCTTCGAGATCATGCTCAAGAACAAGTGGTACGACAATAGCTCGAATATGCCGAGCTACCTGTCCACCCACCCCGGCACCAAGGAACGTATCACCTACCTCAACGATCGTATCGCGCGCATGCCCAAAGAGTTTCTGGAACGCAAGGACGACAACACCCGCCTGAAAAGGGTCCAGGTGCTCATCCGGTCGCGGATGTCACCCGCCACCACCGCGCTGGCCTACTGGGACGACAAGAAGCAAAGCGAATACACTCCCATGGACTATATTGGGCGCGGCATCACCCTGGAGCGGCTCAAGCGCATAGACGAGGCCCAGAACGCCTTTGACAAGGCCCTTTCCCTGGCCAAGGACGATCCTCTGGTCGTCCGCGAGGCAGGGATATTCTTTTTCAAATCCGGCCAGTCGGACCGGGCCGCAGCCCTGCTCCAGAAGGCTTCCATCATGGACCCGGAAGACGCCATGGCCCTCTTCTACCTGGCCAGGCTCCAGGCAGAAGCCAAACAGTACGCCGAGGCGGCCAGGAACATGCGCAGGGTCAACGAATTGGTGCCCGAAGACTGGGAGGTCCACCACCATCTGGGCATGATCCTGGGCGAGTCCGGCGACACCTTCGGCGGCAATCTTCACCTGGCCTATGCCGAGGTCTATTCCATGCGGCTGGGCAAGGCCCGGGAATACCTGCAGAGAGCCCGGGACCTGGCCCAGACCCAGGAACAGAAGGATCAGGTTAAGGAACTCGAGGACATCGTCCAGGCCCGGGCTGAACTCAAGAAATAGCCAACCCTTGTGTACCGGGGGCTTTTGGCGTAGGTTGCACTTTTTTTCAAACAGGAACACCCAACACAATGATCGTCGCAAGGACCATACAGGACATCAAGGACGTCATCGCCGGGTCATGCGTGACCATCGGCAACTTTGACGGAGTCCACAAAGGTCACCAAAAACTCATCGCACTGGCCTGCGAACGCGCCAAGGCCCGGGATCTCGTCAGCGTGGTCGTCACCTTCGACCCCCACCCTCTGCGGGTCCTGCGCAGTGACCGCACGCCCCCCTTCATTACTCTGACCGAACAGAAGGTCGAACTGCTCTCGCAGTACGGACCGCAGGTCTGCCTGCTGCTCGAGTTCACCATGGACATGGCCAAGCTCACCCCCGAGGAGTTCGTCAAGACCTACCTGGTGGACGGGTTGAACGTGAAGGACATGATCATCGGATACGACTACCACCTGGGCAAGGGCAGGGCCGGAGACTTCGCGACCCTGCGCGAACTGGGCAAAAAGTACGGCTTTTCCGTGGACAGGCTGGACCCGGTGACCATAGACAACGCCATCGTCTCCTCCACCCGCATCCGCGATCTGGTCCAGGCGGGCCACGTTTGGGCGGTGCGCCCTCTGCTCGGCCGGTTCTATCAGGTCAAGGGCGAGGTGGTGCACGGCATGAACCGTGGTGGCAAGCTGCTTGGTTTCCCCACTGCCAACCTCAAGCTGGTGGACGAACTCTTCCCCAAGCCCGGCGTGTATGCCATCTGGGCCGAGGTGGACGGGACGGTTTACGAAGGCGTGGCCAACATCGGGCTGAACCCGACCTTCGGCAACGACGTGCTCTCGGTTGAGGCACATCTGCTTGATTTTTCCGGCGACATTTACGGTGACGAGATCCGGGTCCACTTCGTGCAGCGCATTCGCGACGAAAAGAAATTCAACGGCCTGGATGAACTCAAGGCACGCATCGCCAAGGACGTGGAGCTGGGCCGTCAGATCCTCGCCCAGCCCGAAGCGGCCATAAAACTGACCCACCCGGATTTCGGCATGGGCCCGGAGGTCCGATAGACTCATGCCCATCACCCGCCTGATCAACTACTGGAAAGATTTCGTCAAATCGTACCGCACGGTCACTTCCTTCCGATGGTTGGTCATCGGCGTGGTCATCGGCACTCTGTCCGGCTTCGTGGCTGCGGGCTTTTTCTGGCTGGTGGAGAGCGGCAAGTTCCTCATCCAGCACCAACTGGCGGGCATCGTTTCTCCGGACCCGGCAGGCGAGGGGCTCTTCGAGGGCCCTGCAGGCGTGTACCGACCGTGGGTCATCCCGGCCTTTACCACGGGCACGGCGCTGCTCACGGGGTGGCTGGTCAAGACGTTCATCCCCGAGACCATCAACGGCGGGACGGACGGCACCGACTCGACCATCAACGCTTTTCACAACCAGGGCGGCATCATCAAGGCCCGCGTGGCCATCATCAAAGGATTGTGTTCGGTCCTGACCATCGCCTCGGGCGGCTCGGCTGGCCGTGAAGGCCCCATCACCCAGATGGGCGCGGGCATCGGTTCCTGGCTGGCAAAGATCCTGGACATGTCCGCCAAGGAGCGGCGCATGCTTCTGCTGGCCGGTGCTGCCGGCGGTCTGGGAGCCATCTTCCGGGCTCCGCTGGGCGGCGCGCTGACCGCCGTGGAGGTTATCTACCGCGAGGACTTCGAGTCCGAGGCCATCCTGCCTTCGGTCATGAGTTCCGTGGTGTCCTACTCCATCTTCACCTTTTTTTACGGCACGGACCCGATCTTCGGCATCCCCCGCTTTTCCTTCCATGACCCGCGCGAGCTGATCTTCTACGCCCTGCTGGCCTTTGTCTGCGCTGGCGTGGGCTGGCTCTACGTCAAGACATTCTACACCATCAAGTACCACATCTTTTTCCCGCTCAAGGAAAAGATCGGCCTGGTCTGGTCCATGGGCCTGGGCGGTCTGACCATGGGGCTGCTCGGCATCCTCTATCCCTACACCGCGCACGCGGGTCTGGTCACCGGCGGCATCCTGTCCGGCGGCTACGGCTGGCTTGAGCTGGCCATTCTCGGGCAGATTCCAGCCTTGGGCATGTGCTACATCATCATCGGCAAGACCGTGGCCACCTCGGTGACCATCGGCTCCGGCATGTCCGGCGGCATGTTCGCGCCCGCCCTGTTCGTGGGCGGCATGTCCGGCGGTCTGGTGGGCAAGCTCGGCCACCACTTCTTCCCGAACGTCGTCACCCAGCCCGGTGCCTACATCCTGGTCGGCATGGCCGCGTTCTTCGCGGGTGTGGCCAACGCCCCCATCGGCCCGCTGATCATGGTCACCGAACTGACCCAGGGCTACGGGCTGCTCGCTCCGCTCATGCTCGCTTCCGCCCTGTGCATCGTGCTCGGCCGCAATTTCTCGCTCTACGAACACCAGGTGGAGAACAAGTTCGACTCCCCGGCACACGCCGAGGATGCGACCATCAACATCCTGGAACAGATGCACGTCTCGGACTTCTACAACCCCGGCGACGTCATCGTGCTGGAGGAAGGCACCACCCTGAAGGCGCTGACCGACATCATCGCGCACTCGGACCAGTTCTACTTCCCGGTGCGCGCCCAGGACGGCACGTATGTGGGCATGGTCTCCATCCACAACGTCCGCAACTGGATGTTCGAGGAAGACCTGCACGATCTGGTGGTGGTCCGCGACCTCATGTCCCGGCCGGTTTACGTCCGCCCGGACTACGACCTGTATCAGGCCCTGTTG
Organism: uncultured Pseudodesulfovibrio sp.; assembly: GCF_963662885.1. NCBI lineage: Bacteria > Pseudomonadati > Thermodesulfobacteriota > Desulfovibrionia > Desulfovibrionales > Desulfovibrionaceae > Pseudodesulfovibrio > uncultured Pseudodesulfovibrio sp. The sequence goes on along the minus strand of NZ_OY760055.1, from coordinate 570,488 downwards.
CGCTTCGTGAACACCGACTACGGACAGATTCCGGTGGTTTCCGAGACCGATACTTCGGACATTATCGGGTTGATCAACCGCGACGACGTGTTCCTGGCCTATGCCGAGGCCATCGCCCAGGTTAAGGGCGAAGGTCAGGAAGCCGCCCTGGGAGCGGAAACCGCATCCGCGATCAAGGAATAGACGCCTCTAGGCCAGGGGCAGATCGAAAGTCACCGACGTTCCCGGACGGTCCGGATTCCCGGAGGACTCGGCGGGCGATTGGATGAGCAGGGTCCCACCGTGCTCGTCGCTGATGACCCGCTTCACCTTGGTCAAGCCCATGCCCACGCCCTGCGCCTTGGTGGTGTAGAAGGGATCGGTCACGTACGGCAGGACCTCCCGGTCTATGCCCGGCCCGTCGTCGCTGATGCGCACGCCATAACGGCCGACTGCCGGGCCTGTTAGCCCTGCCTCGCCCAGTTCTTCGACGAACATGCCCACCCCGCCCCGTATGGTCAGATTCGCGCCTTCCGTTCCGGCGAACTCCATGGCGTTGATGATGATCTCGGCCATGGCCGTGATCATGATCCGCTCATCCACCTTGACCAGCGCGGACTGCAACCCGCTGTCCACCTCCAAGCCCTGGCCCGACGCGTCGGCATGGCTGCGCGCCTTGTTCAAGGCGGCTTCCAGCAGCCCGTTTACCGAAACTTCCTTAAACGGCTCGGCGGTCAGGGACACGTACTCGCTGATGACCCCGACCAGACTCTCCAGCCGCAGGCTGTCCTCGCGCACGGCCTCGGCGTAGGATGTCAGCGGGCTGTCCTCCGGAGTCTTGCGCAGCATCAGCCCGGCGATGCCGCCGATGGACATGACCGGATTGCGGATCTGATGGGCCATGGCGTCGGCAAAATGTTTGAGGCTCTCCACCCGCTCCTTTTGGGCCTGGATGACTTCCGCGGTCCGTTCCCGGACCCGTTCCTCCAGGGCCGTGTTCTGCCTGAGCAACTGCTCCCTGGCCCGCTTGAGGTCGAGATGCGCCCGCACCCGGGCCTGGACCACGGGCGGACTGATGGGTTTGGTGATGTAGTCCGAGGCACCGATGCGCAGCCCCCTGGCCTCGTCGTCCGGAGCGTCCAGGGACGTCACGAAGATGACCGGTATATCCCGCGTGGCCGGGTTGTCCTTGATCTGGCGGCAGACATCGTGCCCGCTCATGCCCGGCATCATCACGTCGAGCAGAATGATGTCCGGCCTGGGGACGCCGCCCACACGCTCAAGCGCCGTGGCCCCGTCGGTGGCGGCCAACAGGGTGTACAGGGAGTGCAGCGCCTCGATCATGATGCTGATGTTCTCGGGCTGGTCGTCCACGAGGAGTATGGTCTCGGACTTGCTCATTACCATCACCATAGCACGAACAAACCGCTGCTGGAAGGTTTTCGAACGCCGTCCCCCTTGCCATTTTGCGCAGAGGCATTACCTAACAAAGCGTCATGCAGAAAACATGGAGCGCAGGCCCCGGACGGCTCACCGTCCGCGAAGGCGACATCACCCGGCTTGACGTGGACGCCATCGTCAACGCGGCCAATTCCCGGCTGGCCGGGGGAGGCGGCGTGGATGGAGCCATCCACCGCGCGGCCGGTATCGACAAGCTCCAGGCAGCCTGCCGGGAGATCATCCGGGAAATCGGCTCCCTGCCCCCGGGGGAAACGGTCCTGACCCCGGGCTTCAATCTGCCCGCATCCCACGTCATCCACACCGTCGGCCCCATCTGGCACGGCGGCAAAGACAACGAGCCCGCGCTGTTGTCCAATGCCTACATGAACAGCCTGCGGCTCGCCCAGCAACACGACATACGCACCGTGGCCTTCCCGGCCATTTCCTGTGGCGTCTACGGCTACCCGGTCGAAGACGCGGCGCGCATCGCGCTCTCCACCCTCAAAAAGGGGCTGGAGTCAGGTTTGGTTTCGGAAGCCGTCATGGTCCTGCACGGCGAAACGGCCTTCAACACCTGGTCGCGCATCGCCGAAGACATCCTGTAAGGAGAATCCATGGAACTCAGAGGAACGACCATCGTAGCGGTCAAGGACGAAAACGGAACGGCTGTGGCCGGAGACGGCCAGGTGACCATGGGCCAGAGCGTGGCAATGAAACACACGGCCCGCAAGGTCCGGCGCATCTACAAGGACAAAGTGACCATCGGCTTCGCCGGGGCCACCGCCGACGCCTTCACCCTGTCCGAACGGTTCGAAACCAAGCTCGAGACCTATTCCGGCAACCTGCTCCGGGCCGCCGTGGAACTGGCCAAGGACTGGCGCACGGACAAGTACCTGCGCAAGCTCGAAGCCATGCTGCTCGCCGCGGACGGCGAGCATATCCTGATCATCTCGGGCACCGGCGACGTCATCGAACCCGACGACGGCGTGGCCGCCATCGGCTCGGGCGGCTCCTACGCCCTGGCAGCGGCCCGCGCCCTGCAACAGAATACCGACCTCAAGGCCGAAACCATCGCCCGCAAGGCCATGGAAATCGCGGCCGATATCTGCGTCTACACCAACAACCACATCACCATCGAGACGCAGGCGAAGTAGATTGAGATGAAGATGCGAGAGGGAAACCTTTGAAAAGGTTTCCCTCTCGCGCTCTCCCTTCCAAACTTTTTGGGCCACGCCGCCAGGAAGGGACGAGGAACACGAAATGACGACATGGCGACGTAAAGGGTGCGTACTCAATAAGACGCGCCGTTTGATCGAAACCACTCCCACGCCGACAGGCGTGCGATAAAAAGTTTTGAAAAGGAGTCCAGAGGAAAAACTTTTACAAAAGTTTTCCCTCTGGCCGCCGGAGGCATCCACATGAGCAATCTGACTCCCAGAGAAATCGTATCGGAACTGGACAAATACATCATCGGCCAGGAAGCGGCCAAGCGAATGGTGGCCATCGCCATGCGCAACCGTTGGCGCAGGCAGCAGCTCGACCCTGAGCTGCGCGACGAGATAGCGCCCAAGAACATCATTTTGATGGGCCCCACGGGCGTGGGCAAGACCGAGATCGCACGCCGTCTGGCACGGCTGGCCAACTGCCCGTTCTTCAAGGTGGAAGCCACCAAGTTCACCGAGGTGGGTTACGTGGGCCGCGACGTGGAATCCATGATTCGCGACCTGATGGAGATCGGCGTGAACATGGTCCGCAAGGAAGAGACCGAAAAGGTCCGCATCAAGGCGGAAAAGAACGCCGAGGAGCGCCTGCTGGACCTGCTCCTGCCGGGCAAGAAACCGCAGCACAACGGTCCCATGGGCTTTTTCCAGGGCGCCCAGAACGGCGAAGTGGAAAAGATCGAACCGCCCAAAGAGGACGGCACCCGCGAGAAGTTCCGCCAGATGTTCCGCTCGGGCCAACTGGACGAGCGCGAGGTGGAGATGGAGGTCACGGTCCAGAGCGGCGCGTCCGTCGAGATCATGGCCATCCCCGGCATGGAGGAGATGGGCTCCAACCTGCAGAGCGCCTTTTCCAACATGTTCCCGGGCAAGCGCAAGGCCCGCAAGATGAAGATCAAGGACGCCTACCAGGTGCTCATCGACGAAGAAGCCGACAAGCTCATCGACCCGGACGCGGTCAACGAGCTGGCGCGGGAGCGCGTTGAGCAACAGGGCATCCTGTTCGTGGACGAGATGGACAAGATCGCCTCGCGCCACGACCAGGGCGGCTCGGCCGACGTGTCCCGCGAGGGCGTGCAGCGAGACCTGCTGCCCATCGTGGAAGGCAGCGTGGTCAACACCAAGTACGGCATGGTCAAGACCGACCACATCCTGTTCATCGCCGCGGGCGCGTTCCACTTCGCCAAACCGTCGGATCTCATCCCCGAGTTGCAGGGCCGTTTCCCGCTGCGCGAGGAGCTGGCCTCCCTGCACAAGGAGGAATTCTACAAGATCCTGACCGAGCCGAAGAACGCCCTGACCGTCCAGTACAAGGCGCTGCTCGAGACCGAAGGCGTATCCATCGACTACACCAGGGAAGCCCTCGAAGAAATCGCGGCCACGGCCGAGAAGATCAACGAGGAAACCGAGAACATCGGCGCGCGCAGGCTCTACACCATCATGGAGAAGATTCTGGCCAACCTGTCCTTCGAGGCCCCGGACAAGTCCGGCAACAAGATCGTCATCGACCGGGACTACGTCCTCGCCCAACTCGACGAGGTCATTGAAAACCGCGACCTGTCACGGTATATCCTCTAGGAGTTCCCTCGGATGCGGCGTATTCCGGTCATAGGGGTCCCTCTGGACCACAACTCGTCCTATCTGCGCGGCTCGGCCAGGGGGCCTTTCTCCCTGGTCGAGGCGCTGCACTGCGATTCGGCCAACCTGTGGACCGAGACCGGCTTCGATCTGGGGCCGGTCCTCGACCACCGGGGCGCGCTCGACCTGAGCGACCGGGACACGGCCTTCAAGGTCATCGAAGAGACCGCGGCCGAGATCGGCAGATCGGGTCGCCCCATATTCCTGGGCGGCGACCATTCCGTGACCTACCCTCTGGTACGGGGCATGAAGCGTGCCGTGGGCGACTTCACCATCCTGCACTTCGACGCCCACCCGGACTGTTACCATGAGTTCGAGGGCAACCCGTACTCCCACGCCTGCCCGTTCGCCAGGATCATGGAGGAGGGATTGTGCACCCGACTCGTCTCCGTGGGCATACGCACTGCCCACGGGCACCAGCGGGAACAACGGGAGAAATTCGGCATTCAGTGGCTGGAGATGAAGGACCGGGCGCACTGGCCCGTTCTCTCCTTTGACACGCCGGTTTACGTCAGCGTGGACCTGGACGCCCTGGACCCGGCCTTTGCCCCGGGCATCTCCCATCACGAACCGGGCGGCATGACCACACGCGAACTGCTGGACGTGCTGCACGCGGTCGACGCGCCGATCATCGGAGCGGACATCGTGGAGCTGAACCCTGACCGGGACCTGAACGGGGTCACGGCCATGGTCGGCGCTAAAATCCTGCGCGAGATCGCCGGGATGATGCTCTCGGACTAAGCCTTTTCCCGGCGGTCTCCGCCGACTCCCTTGCCAGAATCTCCTCATCTGCTATGTTTGGGGCGACAAACGCTCAGCACATTCATTCCAGGAGAGCTAACGCCCATGGCCGACAGCGGGAACCAGGACAAGACCGAACGCACCCCTTCCGGGGGGCTGCGCTGGTTGCTGTTCAACCGCCGCAAACAGGGCGGCCGCCGCTACCCACTGCTCGGCATCCTGGTCCTGTCCGTGCTCTGCGCGATCGCCCTGCCCCTGGCCAATTCCCTGGTCATCTACCCTGCCTACACAAAGATCATGGTGGACACCTTCGTGGACTCGGCACGGCGCCTGGCCGTGTTGACCATACCGCCGTCCATCAAGCACACCCGCCTCGACCCGGTTGTCCTGGACACGCCCCGTTTTCTAGCTGACGTGTATCGGCTGGAAACCGACTTCGGCCTCCTCAAGGTCCGTGTATTCGCACCGGACGGCACCATTCTCTACTCCACGAACACGGTGGAAATCAGCGCCGTCGAGACCGACAAGAAGTTTACGAACGTCATCGCCAAGGGCAAACGGTATGCCCGCCTGGGCTCGCTCAGGGGCCTGCCGATCAATGGAAGGACCGCAACCATCGACACGGTGGAAGCCTTCATCCCGCTCATGCGCGGCAAGGAGTTTTTGGGGGCGTTCGAACTCGTCTTCGACGTAACCGGCCCCAAACGGGAACTGGAACGATTCAATCTTTACGCCACGGTGGGCTCGGTCATCATCAGTTTAGCCCTGCTCGGCGTTGTCCTGCTCCTGTTGAGCCAGGAAGCGGCCAAGGAAAGCTCGCGGCAACAGACGGAACAGCTGCGCGCCGACGTGGAAAGGATCACCCGCCACGACATCAAGACCCCGCTTCTTGGTGTGCTCAACGGCATCACCTATCTGGAAAACTACACTTCCATCGACCCGGATCAGAAGGAGATGCTGGAGGACATGCGCCATGCCGCAAACACCGGCATGGACCTGATCAACCGGTCCCTGGACCTCTACAAAATGGAGACCGGGACCTACGAATATGCTCCGGGCGAGGTGGACATCCTGTACGACTGCCGGAGAGTCGCGGACGACCTCAAGGCGTTGGCCGTCCAAAAAAACGTGATCCTGGAGGTTCTCTTCGAGGACAGGGTGCTGACACGGGAGGACACGCTGACGCTGTCCACGGAAGAAAACCTGTTCTATGCGGTTCTGGCGAACCTGGTCAAAAACGGCATCGAGGCATCCCAATCCGGCGACAAGGTCACCATGCGCATGCAGGCCGACGGCGAGTTCATTGTGGCGGTACACAACCCCGCCGTGGTGCCCGAGGCCGTGCGCACCGATTTCTTCGGCAAATACGCCACCGCCGGAAAACGCTCGGGCACAGGGCTCGGTACGTATTCCGCCCGGCTCATGGTCGAGGTCATGGGCGGACGCATAGACATGGTGTCATCCGAGGAGCACGGCACCACAGTGACCGTCGCCCTGCCGCTTTGAATACAAACCGCAAAGGGAGAATAGCTTGCCGTTCGTCAACATCCGCATCACCAAAGAAGGCGCGACCACGGAGCAGAAGCAGCGGCTCATTCAGGGCGTGACCGACCTGCTGGCCGAGGTGCTCGGCAAGAATCCCAAGACCACGTTCGTGATCATAGACGAAGTGGACACCGACAACTGGGGCATCGGCGGCGAGTCCGTGACCGAACTCAGGAAGAAGTGACCCCGGACTAGACCCGCAGGGTCATGCGCACGTCCGCGACCAGAGCGCGCTCGTTGTTGACCAGGATCGGGTTGAACTCGGCCTCCAGCACCTCGGGCAGGTCCAGGGCCAGCCGGGACATGACCATGATGATCTCTTCCAGTGCGGCGAAGTTCACGGGTTTCTCGCCCTTGAGCCCTTTGAGCAGCATGTAGGACTTGATCTCCCGCACGATCTCGAAGGCGTCCTGTTTGGACAGGGGCGCGAGCTTGAAGGAAATGTCCTTCATGATCTCCACGTACACCCCGCCCAGGCCGAACATGAGCATGGGCCCGAACTGTTCGTCCCGCTTGAACCCGATGATCACCTCGCGCACGCCCGGAGGGGCCATCTCCTGGACAAGACAGCCGGCGATATAGGCGTCACGACGCATCCGCTGGGCACGGGCCGTGATTTCCTTGAACGTCTCCATGACTTCGTGCGCGCTGCCCAGGTTGACCGCCACCCCGCCCACGTCGGTCTTGTGCGAGATGTTCGGCGAAGCGATCTTGAGAACCACGGGGTAGCCGATCTCCTCGGCGGCGGCCACGGCCTCGTCCGAGGTGCGGGCCAGCGTGGTCCGGGGGATGGGCAGGCCATAGGCCTTGAGCACCTGTTGGGCCTCGAACTCCACCACCTCGGCCTGCCTGCGGCGCAGGTGGTCGTCAATGACCTTGCGGACCGCGTCCATATCCCGCGTCACCTCGGCGTACTCCGGCTCGGGACGGTTCTTCCACAGGTAGTACTGGTACATGGTCTCGATGGAGTGCACCGCCGGTTCCGGGAAGGAATAGCACGGCACGCCCGCTTCCATGAGCATCTTCCGCGCACCGGCCACCTTGGTCTTGCCCATGAAGCAGGCAAAGACCGGCTTGGCCCATTTTCGTGCCGTGCGGATGACCGCCTCGGCGGCCTTTTCGATCTCCACAGAGGCAGTGGGCGTAAGCACGACCAGGATGGAATGGACCATGGGGTCCTCGCCGATGACGTCCAGGGTCTGGCGGTAGCGCTTGGCGTCCGCGTCGGCCACGATGTCCACCGGGTTGTAGAAGGCTGCGTAGCTGGGGAGAAAGTCCTGGAGTTTCTCGATGGTCCTGGGGGAAAGTTCGGCCATGGACAGCTTCGAGCGGTCCGCGGCGTCGGCGGCCAGGATACCCGGCCCGCCCGCGTTGGTGACTACCGCCAGGTTCGGGCCCTTGGGCAGAGGCTGGCTCGAAAAGGCCTGGGCCAGATTGAACAGGGTGGCCACGTCGCCCACCCGGATGACCCCGGACTGGTGGAAGGCGGCAGTGTAGCTCTGATCGGAACCGGCAATGGCACCGGTATGCGAGCTGGCCGCCTTGGCTCCGGCCGCCGTGGTGCCCGACTTGATCATGATCACCGGTTTGTTCAGGCTGGCCCGACGAGCCTGTTTCAAAAATTCCTCGCCGTGCTCCACGTTCTCGACGTAGCCGAGGATGACCTTGGTCTCCTCGTCCTTGTTGAGGTATTCGAGCATGTCCGCCTCGTCCAGGACCGCCTTGTTGCCCAGGGAAACGAACTTGGAAAAACCGATGTTCGCGCCCAGCGCCCAGTCCAGGATGGCCACGCACAGGGCTCCTGACTGGGAGAAAAAGGCGATGGAGCCGAGACCGGGCTGGCCTGCGGCGAACGAGGCGTTGACCCCGGCCGCGCCGTTCATCATGCCCAGACAGTTGGGCCCGAGCAGGCTGATGTCGTACTCCTCGCAGATTGCCTTCAGCTCCTGCTCGAGGTCGTACCCTTCCTTGCCCGCCTCCTTGAACCCGGCGGTGATGACGATGGCCGACTTGGTCCCGATCTTTCCGAGATCGCGCACGGCCTCGACCACGAATCTGGGCGGCACCGCGATCACAGCCAGATCCAGGCCGCGCGGCAGGTCGCCGATGTCCGAGGTAACGGGCAATCCCTCTATCACTCCGCCCTTGGGATTAACGGGCAGGAGCTTGCCGGTATACCCGGCCGAAAGCATGTTGGTCACGATGGTGTGGCCCACCTTGCCTGGGGTGGAGGATGCCCCGATCACGGCCACGGTGTCGGGATGGAAAAAGGCGTACAGGTTGTCCTTGAGGGTCAAAGGCTGGGCTCCTGGTGGGGTTTGGTTGGGCAATGGGCCACCCTAACCCGAAAGTGTCCGCAAGAAAAGACGCGATCAGCGCATCAGCCAGGCCACGGCGTCCGCTTCGTCCCCGAATACCTTATAGCTCAGGGAGCGGTTGTGATAGATGGTCTCGCAGGCCCGGTACAGGTCGAATGAGGCGGGCTTGCACAGACAGGCGGACCGCCCGCCCAGAGACTGGACGTTCCGTTCTTCCAGGCGGTTGGCCACCTTGATGATGTCGTGGGCCTCCAGGCGCAGATCCAGGCCGCGCTCGTCCATGAGGAAACGGGTCATGTTCGAATCCAGGCCCTTGTGGACCATGGTCCGAATCTTGTGCAGCAATGCCTCCGGGGTGTCGATCAGGCCGATGACGAGGCCGACTATGTACCCATCACGGATTTCGAAGGTCAGATCAAACGCCATGATGCTCCGTCCGCAAGCCGGGGAACGACCCCGCCCTGCTAATGTTTCTTCTTCTTGCCCGACTGTTCCTCTTCCACGATCTGGGCCGCAGCCGCCGCCACGTGGGCCTCTTGCTCCGGGGTCAGGTGCTCCCGCTCGGGGATGTGTACCGACACGCGCGGCTTGGCGAACTCGATGCCCGCCTCGGCAAAGTACTTGCGCATCTTTGCCAGCACCAGCTTGCGCAGGGTGAACTGGCCGCCGGGCTTGGTCATGAACTTGACCCGCATACGCATGCCGTACTGTTCCATGGCCTTGACGCCCTGGCTCTTGATATCGGACAGCATGAACTCGTTGAGCTCAGGCACCGCCCTGATTTCCTTGTTGATCTTCTTGATGATCTTCTTGATCTCCTGGATGTCCGTATCGAACGGAACCAGGTATTGCAGCTTCATGACCGCCCAGTCGCGGGTCATGTTCTGGACCTCTTTGATGGACCCGAAAGGAATGGTGTACAGCGGCCCCAGATGGTGCCGCAGCTTAAAGGAGCGGACCGATATTTCCTCCACCGTACCCATGGCGCTGCCCACGATGATGTAGTCGCCCACCCTGAAGGCGTCGTCCATGAGGAAGAAGATGCCGGAGATGATGTCCTTGACCAGGGTTTGCGCGCCGAAGCCGATGGCGATGCCGAAGACCGACGCACCGGCGATGAGCGGACCGATGTCAACGCCCAGCGAGGAGAGGATGATCAGCACGGTGATCACGGACAGGCCCGCGAAGATGAACTTCTTGACCAGTTGCAGCAGAGTCGAGAACCGGTCGCCGCCGGGGCCTCCTCCGCCTTCTCCTTCGCCATGTTCTTCGCCGGACTCGTCCTTGGCCTTGAGCCGCCGCTCGATGTAGTTCGAAATGAACACCCAGAATATGTAGGCCAGAACCAGGGTCAGCAGGATGTCGAAGCCCGCGCCCACCGTGGCCTCGCCAAAGGCCAGATCAATGCCCCATATGCGGAGCAACAGGAACCCGGCCCCGGCCAGGACCAGAATCCTGAAGCCGACAGACAGGAAGTGCTGGAATCGGCTGATGTTGGGCACGCCCTCCACCACCACGGTTTCCTCGTCAGCGTCATCCAGCGGCGTTTCGGCCAGCCCGGCGGCAAAGCCGACCAGACGCTGGCAGCCCCAGTCCACCAGCAGGTAAGCCGGGGCCAGAAGCAGAGTGTAGATGCCGGTCAGCATGGCGTGATTGCCGAAAACCAGCATGGCGGCCACCCAGAAGAACCAGAAGCCCAAAGCGTAGACGATGACGCCCACGTGCCAGGTCCCTGCCAGTTGGTAACGCAGGCTGCGGGGCGGGGCGGCCCTGCGGATGGCCTCGGCCACCGGCCGCTTGTTCCACAGCGCCAGCAGACTGACCATGGCCGCAATGATGAACCCGGTGGTGGCCACGATAAGCAGAAAGACCAGTTCGCTGCCACGGGTCATGCCCACCAGGGAGCTGGCCAGGATGCCCGCAGCAGCCACCCAGGCCACGCGTACGATCCATTTGTAGAGATAACGGGCCGCGTTGTCCGTAAGGGGCAGGAAACGGATGGCGCCCATGTCAGGGGCCAAAACCAGACGCGTCGCCAGCCGGACCACCTCCACGATGAGCATGGCGGCCAGCCAGACGAAGATGACCGGTCGGCCCTTGGCGGGCTCGTTGAAAATCAGAAGATACGGGATCAGGGTGATCAGGGCCACGCAGGCCACAGCAAGCACGTCGAAAAAGGCACGGACCAACAGCCGCCCCGCCTTGACCGGCAGGGATGCGCTCGCGTCCACGTCCTCGATGCGCTTGCGCAGGCCGGACAACCGCCGGGCAACGAACCAGCGCGCCAGGAACCACAACAACGTGACCGTGAGCAGGCCCAGCCCCAGTTCTCCGGGCGGGTGCACGCCCGCACCGGTCAGGGACTTGCGAAAGGCCTCGGGCAACAGCCTCGGAGCCTCTGCCGCTCCGGAGAAAAGATAGGCGAACCGTTCCCGGACCTTCTGGACCATTTGCCGGACATGGACGATGGCGCCCGCAATGCCTTTGGGGCCGTCGTCCGCTGCCGGAGGCACCGCGTCCTTGCGCAACTCCTCGATGAGCATGCGGCGGACCTGCTGGTCGCTCATGGAGGCCAGTATTTCATTGAGCTGGCTCGGCGTGGCGTTGGGCGGTATGACCGTGTCCTTTTCCTTGGCGCCCTTTTTGGCGGTCCCACCGGTCATTGCGGAAACGGCGGCCGGGGACGCGGCCCATACGGCGGAGGGCGCGGCGAGGTGGCAGACCAGACACAGGAAAATGGCCACAAACATGGCTCGCTTCAACATAACGCCCCCGGGAAAAGTTGACTAACGCAGTATCAGCATCATGTAACAAGCTGAATAAACAGTTGTAAACTAAAAAGAGAAAGCCTCCGCATCCCCCATGTTGGCGTATTGGAACAGACGCAACGGCGCCCCATCCATGCGACGGGCCAGGGCGGCCGGAACCGAGGTATCCCCAAAGGTATGCATGGGCACGAACACGGACGCGCCGATAATCCGACAGGCCTCCTCGCCGCCAGCCAGGTTGTCCAGCCTGGGATCCGTGTTGGCAAAGGCCACATGAGGCTTGAAATCGCGCACCCGCTCCATGGCCACCTTGAAGAGAGTGGCCGTGAACTCCGCCTCGGCCGGGGACGCGCCGGGCCAGATCCACTTGGCCAGATCGCCGCCGTAGTAAAAACGGAAACACCCGTCCTCCACCAGGAACGCCACGCCCAGATCGTTGGAGGCGAGGGTCTCGATAACCATGCCGCCAAAGCCGTAGGACTCCTCCGGTTCGACCGTGAGCACCTGGCCATTGCCTGGCACGGCCTCGGGCCGCAGTTCCTCTACGTCGTCGGAAAGCACGTAGCGGACCTTCGCGGCCGTGCCGGTCACGGAAGCAAGATCCTTGTTCAGATGGTCGGCGTGGCCATGGGAGATAAACACGACCAGATCGGTTCCGGCCACGGTCCGCCGGACCAGGTCATCTGCCCCACGGGGCAGGTGCTCGTCTTCAGGGTAGTCAAAGAGATACGCACGCCTGTCCGTGCGCAGGACAAACGCGCTGTGATGAACATAGGTAATTTCGCAGTGCATGGTTCGCCGATCCTTTTTCTTTGCAGTAGCATAAAGCGAACGGTCTGTCCCGATCCTTGCCACTGGAAAGTTGAAAGGATATGAGTGCGTTCTATAGGAGTAATGGAATGACGGCAGACATACATTTAACACCTGGGCCCGACCACCTGTCGGTCAAAGTCACGGGCAAGGTACAATCCATTCACGAGATCGTGGAGTATATGACCATATTCCGAAACGAGGTAGCCCGGCACGGTCAGCGCAAGGTGCTGATAGACTACACCGAGGCACATTTCGAAATGGACTACCACGACTTGCATGAGTTGGCCGGAATCGCCGTTCAGAGCGACTTTCCGCTATACGGCTTGCGCATTGCGGTTGTCTGCCTCCCCGATGAGCTTGCCCGCCACCGTCTGTTCGAGACCATCGCGGTCAATCGGAGCATGACCTATCAGGTCTGCACCGACTTGGAGACAGCCCTGAGCTGGCTCCTGGCCTCCTGATCCGATCCTGGCGGACCGCGCCCGAATCCTGTATCCTCGCCCCTGCACTTTTCCCAGGAGGCTCAATGCTCACCATCGGCGTCGATACCGGCGGCACCTTCACCGACTTCACCTTTGTCCACGGGCCGGATACCGGCACGTACAAAACCCTGTCCACGCCGCACAATCCGGCCGAGGCGGTGCTCTCCGGCCTGCGCCACATCCTTGCCCTGCGCATGCCCGGTACCGACCTTCGCCAGGCGGACATGGCCGTGGTCCACGGGTCCACGGTGGCCACCAACGCCATCCTGGAACGTAAGGGCGTATCTACGGCCCTGGTGACCAACGAGGGCTTCACCGACGTCATCGAGATCGGCCGCCAGAACCGCGCCGCGCTCTACGACCTGCACTATCGGCGGCAGGCGCACATCGTACCCGCGGACCTGCGCTTTGGCGTGCCCGGCAGAATCACCGCCGAGGGCGAAACCCTGACCCCGTTCGACGAAGCCGAGGCCGCGCGCGTGGTTGAGCGGATCAAGGCATCAGGCGCGAAATCCGTTGCCGTCTGCTTCTTGTTTTCCTTCCTCGACCCGACACATGAACGGCGCATGGGGGAGATGCTCCGCGATCTCGGCCTGCCCGTATCGCTGTCGAGCGAAATCCTGGCCGAATTCCGTGAGTTCGAGAGGACCTCGACAACGGTGGTTAACGCCTATGTCTCGCCGATCATGACGCGCTACCTGACCGACCTGCAGCAAGGCCTCGGCTCCGGGACCGGACGGGCGGACGGAACCGGAGCGGGATTGCGCATCATGCAGTCCAACGGCGGTTCCATCTCGGCGGACACGGCCATGCGCGAATCGGTGCGGACCATCCTTTCCGGTCCGGCCGGGGGCGCGGTGGGCGCACTGGCCCTGGGACGCGCCGCCGGGTTCGACAAATTGATCACCTTTGACATGGGCGGCACCAGCACGGACGTCAGCCTCATGGACGGCGGCCTGCCGCTGACCATGGAATCGAGCATTTCCGGCTATCCGGTCAAGGTACCCATGATCGACATCCACACCGTGGGCGCGGGAGGCGGTTCCATCGCCTCCATGGATCCCGGCGGCGCTCTGGCCGTGGGACCGGAAAGCGCAGGCGCGGACCCCGGTCCGATCTGCTATGGCCGGGGCGGCAAACGGGTCACCGTGACCGACGCCAACCTTTTTCTCGGGCGCATCGTTCCCGAACGCTTTCTGGGCGGCGGCATGGCTCTGGATGTGGACGGCGCACGGCAAGGAATCGAGCGATTGGCCAGGGAACTGGGTCTCGGCCCCGCCGAGTTGGCCGAGGGCGTGCTGGCCGTGGCCAACGCCAACATGGAGCGGGCCATCCGGGTCATCTCCGTGGAAAAGGGGTTCGACCCCCGCGAGTTCACCCTGCTCTCCTTTGGCGGAGCCGGGGGCATGCATTGCGCCGAACTGGCCCGACTCCTCGGCATGCCCGAAGTTCTGGTGCCGGTAGATCCCGGCATCCTCTCGGCCACGGGCATGCTCATGGCGGACGTGGTCAAGGACTACTCGCGCACGGTGATGCGCCCTGCCGCCGAGTTCACGGGACAAGCCCTGGAAGACGCCTTTGTCGCACTGGAGCAGGAAGGACTGGCCGAGCTGGCTACAGAGGGCGTGCCGCAGGAACGGGTGGTCCACGAACGTTTTCTGGACATGCGCTATCAGGGGCAGTCCTTCGAGATCGTGGTCCCGTTTGGCCCGGACATGGCAGAACGGTTCCAGACGCTGCATGAACAGCGCTACGGCTACCGCAATGCGGACAAGCCAGTGGAAGTGGTTAACGTGCGCCTGCGCAGCCGGGGAACGGCAGACCGCAAGGAGCCGGTCCCGGGCATGAATGGCGGGGAAGCGATCTCGTCAGCGGCACGGCTGGGCAGCCAAAAAGCGATTTTTGAGGGTGTGTCCCTGGACACCGCCATCCTGGACAGAATGGCGCTCATGCCGGGTAACCGTTTCACAGGGCCGGCAATCGTCACCGAGTACACCTCGACCATCGTCGTCCCCCCGAAGGCCGAAGTGCGCGTGGACCCGTGGTCCAACCTGATCATGAGAATCGGCTGAGGCGTCAGCTCCGTGCGCCGGGCAGACTGACGTAAAAGACCGCGCCCTTGTCGGCTCGGGATCGGGCCCAGACCCTGCCGCCGAGCTTTTCAACGACCATTCGGCACAGCGCCAGCCCGAGCCCTGCGCCCTTGATCTCGTCCACCAGCGTATCGCCGGTCTCCACCTGATGGAACGGCTTGAAGATCGCTTCCAGTTCAGCCTGGGGAATGCCTTTGCCCGTATCGGCCACGGCCAGCTCCAGGCCCTTGCCGTCCGGGCTGGTCACGCGCACCGTGATACTTCCCTCGTCGGTGAAGGTGCAGGCGTTGCCCAGGAGATGGCCGAGCACCCGCTTGAGGTGTTCCGGCAGGATGTTGAGCTTGGGCAGGTTGTCCTCCATGTCCAGAACCACTTCGAGTTCAGCACGGTCCTGGCATACCTGCCGGGCGCTTTCCACGGCCTGCCGAATGGGCTCCTCCATGGAATGGGCCTTGTCCGTGCGCAGGTTCCCGCCCGCCTCCATGTCGGCCAACTCCATGAACTGATCGATCAGCAGGTTCAGTCTGCGGCCTTCTATCTCCAGGACATCGAGGTTGGACAGAGCCCGCTGCAGGCCCTCGCCGTTGCCCGCGCCGTTTATGGAACGGTCCAGCTCCCGGCGCGCCAGTGTGCCGTACCCCAGCACCGAAGTCAGCGGAGTGCGCATGGCGTGGGACACGGTGGTCAAAAATGAAGATTTGAGGTCATCGAGACGGGTCAGCTCGGCATTGGCCTGCTTCAACTCTTCGGCCTTGAGAGCCAGGTCCGAGGTGCGCTCGGCGATGATCGCCTCCAGATCCTCCTCGGCCCGTTTCAGGGTGGTGATGTCCACAAGGGACATGAGGTCGGCGAGCGCCCCGTTGACCTTGGTGGTCCGTGAATGGATATTGACCCACTTGACCCGGCCCGTGCCGGTCACGGCCCTCCATGTGTAGGCCATGAGCGTATCGGGATCACCGGCCTGCTTGCGTCGGGCCTGATCCATGACAAAATCACTGTCGTCCGGGTGCAGATAGCGGACAAACCCGCCCGGAGGCAAAGCCATGAGCTCCTCCACCGTGGTCTCGAGAATGTCGGCAGCGGCCTTGTTCACGAAGGTCACCCGATCTTCCTGCAGGACGCACAGGCCGAGCATGGTCTGCTCCGAGAAGGTCCTGAACCGCTCCTCGCTTTCGCTCAATTGATCCAGGACCAGGGAGACGTTGAGACCGTCCGACAGGCGGCGGCCCACTTCCGTGAACAGACGGACTTCCTCATCGGTCCACACTCGGGCGTCGCGACAATGGTGCAGTCCAAGGCACCAGGGCGTCCCCATGCTCGGACGGATGGCGTACATGAGCTGAGAGCGGACGCCATACTCTTCGATGAGCTGTTCGTCCATCGGCAGGCCGGTGGAGGGATCGAAAGCCATGGCGGTATTGTTCTCGAGCAGCGTCCGAAAATCACGCCGCGTCTTGTCCGTCAGAGCCATCTCGGTGCCTTCCGTACCCGTCAATTCATATTCCGAATCGGTCCGCAGCACCTTGATGAGGAAAGTATCCGCATCCGGATCGCAGGGGTGGACCAGCCACGCCCTGTCCGCGCCAAAGGCCTGTCGGATGGCATCCACGGTGGCCGCGAGCATCTCGTCGGTTGACGTCCCGCTGTGCATGGCCCGGTCTATTCGATCCAGGGTCTCGAGAAAATGGATGTGGTTGTAATACTCTTCCTCGGCGTGCTTGCGATCAGTCACGTCGAAAATCACGCCGTCGATGCGCACGGGGCGGCCATCGTCGTCGTGCAGGATGCGTCCGCGATCGGACAGCCAGCGGATTTCGCCGTCGCGGCGGATGATCCGGTAGTCCGCAATATAGGTCTGACGGTTTTCCAGTCCTTGGCGCAGGGACCGCTCCACCCAATCCCGATCCTCCGGGTGGATGATGTTCACGAAGGAACGGGAGCCGCCTTCCATGAATTCCTCGGCAGGATACCCGGTCACGTCCAGGGCCGTACCACTGACGAAGTGGTTGACCCAGCCGTTCTCGAAATCGGTGTGGTAGACGATGCCCGGAATGTTCGCGACGACGGAACTGAAGCGCTCAAGGCTTTGCGTCAAAGCCTCCTGCACGGCCTGGCGTTCGGCGACCATGTTGTTCGCGGCCTCGGCCAAGGACTTGAATTCGGCGTAGTCCAGAGAGGCAACCTCGATCTCACCCTGACCGGAAGCGGCCCGCTCCCAGACCTTGGTGAATGACGCCACGTTGGTCTCTATGTTGCGGGCCATGCGCCGGGACAGGATAAAAGCCAGCAGGCCGAGCAGAACCATCCCGGACAGGATGAGCAGGACGCGGTCCTGAATATGCTGCTCCAGTTGCTTGCGCTTGAGCTCGACAACGCCTTCGATGTCGCCGACAAAGGCTCCGGTACCGATGTACCAGCCCCAATCCGGTATGGCCTCGGCGTAACTCACCTTGGGTTCATTGCGCTGCCCGCCCAACGGCGGCATGACGTAGGACACGAACCCGCCGCCTCGTTTGGCCGCCTTGATCAGTTCCTGGACGATCTTCACGCCGTTGGCGTCCGTGATGTTCCACATGTTCTGGCCCACGACCGGCCCGAGAATGGATTCCCCCTCCATCGTGCCGCCGAACAAGGCGCTGTTCTTGGCATAGCGAATGTCGCCCAGCCTCCGCAGGACCAATTCCTTGACCGATTCCTCGGCCATCTCCAGGCACGCTCCGGCCACGACGCGCAACCCCTGGGCCTTGAACTCGTTGACCTTGACCAGCAGAGTGTACCGGTTCATGCCGTCGGCCACCTTGAGGCCCAGCTTGCGCTGACCGTTGGTCACGCCATCAAGTTCGGTCTCCACCTGCGACAGGGCGTCCTCTCGGTTAAGCCATTTGGGAAAGGGAGAAAAAAGATAGATGGTTTTGCCACGGATGGCGTAGAGGCGTGCCTCGCTCCGGTCCAGTGCGGCCATCAGCCGCACCGTGGCCACGCGGACCATGGTCGGATCGGTCCCCTTGGCCAGGTCCCGCCCCAGGACCTCGTTCAGGGCCCGAACATCCCGAATCTTGGCTTCGAGCTTGCGCAGGAGATTCTCGGACGAAGCCTGCCTGATCCGCCCCACCAGTTCCAGGGCGTCCTGGACCTCGTTCTTGACCAGGTCGCGCCGCTCTTCGTAGCGCTCTTCCCGGATGCGGTCCGCGTCGACGGTGAAATCGGCCAACATGAAATACAGCCAGACCCCGCCGATGACCGCAATGGAAACCCAGGAGACGGCAATCATGCCGAACAATCCGGCCCTGCCGATGGTCCTTCCCTTGCTCAACCGACACATCTCCCGTTCATGCAGCCACCAAGGCAGCCCACTGATTTGATGAATGAACTTTCCACAAGACGCACAATACCAAGCTCCCCAGGAAAAGCCACCCCATTGTTTCCTCCCTACAAACTATCCTATTACGCTCTTTTGCCTTGACCACCCCTGGTCTCCTGGTATAAAAATCGACTCCCGTTTCGCCAGGATAGCTCAGTTGGTAGAGCAACTGATTCGTAATCAGTAGGTCGTCGGTTCAATTCCGATTCCTGGCTCCAACGAAATCAAGCGCTTACGATAATTCGTAAGCGCTTTTTTTGTGCCCTGGTATACGCCTTGGTATACATTTGAGTGCATGGGGAGATTCTGGGGTGGTCGGGGGGGATACATGGGAAAGGAAAGCATACACTTGATACCGACGGTAACAACATTACATCAAAATACTCTGTAACACCCTCAGACACTAAAATGTTGGCAAAATGGAAAATTTTAGCCTATATGAAATTCTCGAAATCGATAATCACACACGAATATTTCAGTCTAAACACTAGGTAATACTACATGCGCTTTCGAAGCATTCAAAAATGGAATGATTTAGAAAACTCAAAGAATTTATTATTCTTTGCCCAAATAGTTGATGAACTACTATTTGATTTTTCGCTAGACACCTACAAGCCCTCAGCTATGAACCCTAGCATACTCTGCAACGAAGCGCTGTTAACAATAATCAATATTGATGATGGTGTAATATCCCGACCGAACCTAACTCATATTTTAGATGAGTTACACGACCAAATTTCCAAAGATGAAGTTGCACAGTCCCTCATATCACAAGACTTGGGCTTCACATACAAGATACTGAAGGATCCTGGATGCACTTTTGAAGAAAGGAAGACCTTAATTGGCATCCTTTTAACACAACTCGACATTCCTCAATACAAAAGCAAGATCGAAAAACTTATAGAGCAGTCAATTACTGATGAACAATTCGCCCCTTCTAGGATTCGAGCATTAGCCCGTTCATACATTACTACACTTATAAACTTCGGATACAGTCAAATATATATCAATAAATCCTCTCAAAACTTTTTTTTCTATGGCGCAAACACAATTTCTGGAAATAACGACATTAAGTTGTATTTTGAACTATTTAAGTCAACACCCAAGGAATACACACTCGTATATAAATCATCTAAACAAATAGTTTCGATTAAAGATTCTTGCATAAAACTTGGAATACAAGTTCATGAAAACACCGACGATTTAGGCGCGGATTTTGATCAAGAGCTATTCAAGCTGGGTGAAAACGAAGTCTATATAAGCATACTCAGAAACTCATTAGACAAATACCGAGCAAGATCTTCAGCAGACAAAGATATTGAACAAGCACTTACGGTATACAAAATATTCAATCATAAAGAGCCTATCGCCATTTCCTCAAAATGCATAATTTTTGATAAAGACTCTAAGTCATATTCTTCTTCCCCTGCACCTATAAACACAATGCTAAAGTGCAGTGATTCAAAGTCATCAGTTGCAGCGAAAAAAATGAACCAGTTCGTGCCCGACTTTTCACTTGCACATGAATCTTTTTTAAAATTCCATCGCGCAGCAGAACTCCACTCGATGGCCTTGGAAAGCAGGTTCGAAGAAAATCAACTAATCAACCTATGGATAGCCCTTGAATCAATTGTTCCCGTTAAGTGGGAGGACAAAGACATCTCGAAAATCAAACACATTGTTGATTCAATCACCCCAGTGCTCAATATCAACTATTTTGACACATTGATGAATAACCTCCTCAAAGACTTGATACGTTGGAATAGAAGAGAATTAACGCAAGCAGTTACTGGAATTCCAGGGACAAGCTTAAGGGAAAAACTGACCAAAATTATAGTTCTTGAAATATACAAGACAAAAAGGGAACGACTAGAACAACAGTTTGGCGATTTTCATTTACTACGAGATCGCTTCAGTTTTTTTGTGTCTGCGTTTTCCTCACCCAAGACTATTGGAACTATGCTAGAAAAACATACCCAAAGAGTTGGATGGCAAATTCGGAGAATTTATCGGGCAAGAAATATGATTGTCCATAGTGGTAAGACTCCATCATTCACTAATATTCTCATTGAAAACACTCACGACTACCTTGATACAATCATGAAAACTACGATAAAATTATCGACTCACAACAAAAAAATACGTTCAATACAACAAGCATTTATGTACGCAAATATCCAATACTCAGCCTTGATAAAATGGCTTTCAAAAAAAGACACAGAATTTTCCGATGATAACATCAATCGTATAATAGGAAATCCACTCGCAACTAATGATTTCTAATAGTCACTCCTCACCTCCGCGACCACGTCCTCGAATCGCTTCACCGACTTCCGGCACAGGACCAACAGCCCCGGCACCATCGCTATCTCAGCAAGGGTGAAGTACCCCCACTTGGCGTTTTCGAAGTCGCCGTCTTGGACGACGTACCCGAAGTACAGCCCCTTTCCATTAGCCTCCGTCGCTATCCAATGGGAGTCCGAGTCAAGACGGAAGAAGTGAAGCCATATCTCCTTGTCCTCGAAGGGGACGCCCTCGGATTCACCCAGCCTGGGCATTTCAGACTCGTGTATCCTCCACCCCTCAGCCATTCCATCCCTCCCCATGCCGTTCGGCCATGATCTCTGCGAACTCCCGCATCCGCCAGCCGTCCTCGACGCAGACCACGAAAAGCCCCACCCGAAGCTCAGTCAGCTCCGACAGCGAGAAATACCCCCACTCCGCGTTCTGCTTGTCGCCGTTCAGGATGACGTAGCCGGAAAAGGTATCCTTCCCGTCGAACTCGACGGCATACCAGTGAGACTCGCCCATGAAGAAATGAATCCAGATCAGCTTCTCCTCGGCGGGCGTGTCCTCGGTCTCGTACAGCCGGGGCATCCTGGGAATCAGCCCCTTGGCCTTGCTCGTCATATATCGCTCCTGCCGCGCCGCCTGGGCGCGTATTCTCAAAAAGTTGGTGAACCATGGCCGGTCGAGGAGCCAACGCGCCCCTCCCGGCCCATGGAAAGGAGAAGGCCCGCCGTGATCACGGCGGGCCTTCCAATTTAGGCATCCTTGGCAGCATCCTTGCCTGCGGCCTTCGCGGGCTTCTTCTTGTCGTCGGGCTTCTTGCCCGTCCGAGTCCAGAGCTTCATCTCTTTCATGCGCTCTGAGCGGGCCTTGGCCGTCTCCCGGCAGGAAAGCGGAGCCCGCTTCTTGTATCCCCACTTGGCCCGGTACTCGTCGGGCGTCAGCCCGTGCGACTCCAGGTGCCTCTTCGAAAGGGTCTTGAAGGTCCGTCCGCACTCCAGGCACACAATGGACTTGTTCCTGATCGCCCGCTTGGGGTCGACATGCGGCACCTGCCGGGTCAGCACGACCTCCCCGTGGGCCATAAAAGACCTGCTTCGCGACAGGCCGCGTGACCTGCTCTTGTTTGTCATGGCGACCAACAACGGCATCCGGTGCGGGGACCTTATGCGGCTCAAGGTCGGCGACCTGCGCGGCAAGAACGTCGACGACACCCTCGCCATCAAGGAGCCCAAGACGGGCAAGATCAAAGTCCTCGCCGTCAACGATTCAGTCCACGCGACACTTACGCGGTTCCTCGCTTCAGGCTCATTCAGCGACGGCGAGAAAGAGGCCGTCGAGAAGCTGCCTGAGATCTAAGCCCACCAACTGCTTGTGTACTGTTTTGTTGCCCCGAGCTCCATCCTTCCAAGCCACGACACGACCATGAAAAAATTTCTTTCCATCGCGGAAGGCAAGCTCGTCAACGACGGGATGCAGCCGACCGCAAAGGCCAAGCTCGCCCTTCTGACGGACTCCGAGGACGCCCAGCCCACGTTCCCGTTCATACTCGAAAGTCTCGGCCTTCACGCCTACCTGGATGCCATGGATGCCGCATCCTACCAGCACGAGGACTTCATAGAAAAGACGCTCAGGCTGCTCATCATCGACGCCACATACCGCCTCATGCCCCTCTGGGAGAACGCCGAAGTCAGCTAGGACGGCCTCAGGGACCTCCTGCGACGGGCACACCTTTACGCACACGACGAGGTTGAGCACGAAGAATACCAGGAACGCATGTGGGAGGTCGCCCAGCCGATCCTGCGCGAGGACAAGTCTCACTCCAGCATCACCGCTGCCCAGACGGCAAGGGACTGCGCCCTGCTCTCCGCATCACACAGCCTCATCCCGGCCCTGAACAGAGCCATAGAGGCCGTACAGAGCCACCACGGAGACATCGCAAGGGGCTGCGCATACGGCTACAAGGCCGACCAGGAACACGCCCTGCGCCACGCATGGGACCACGGAGGTCCTATCTCGTTTGGTGCCACGTTCGCCGTCACGTCAAAGCACATCCTAGCCGCTGTCGAGGCAGAAATTTGGCATGTAGCCTACACCATCGTCGACGAGTTGCTCGACTTCATTGCGTACGACAACGTCAGCATCACCGAAAAAGAGATGAAGAACTTCCTCCTAGAAGCCCTGGCCTCAGCGGGAGAGGACATCGCGTACGAAGTTTTACACAAAGGAGCACGGCGAGTGATCGACGCGGCCATGGCTGCCGGATCGTTCGAAGAAGCGAAAGCGTTGGCGAGTGACGCCGCTCAGGGAGTGTTCAGAGAAGCATGCTCCGACCCCGACATGTACGAACAGCTAGCGATCGGAAGGACGGCAATCGCGGCAGCATATCACGACTTCGAGGACGAAGAAACCTTCGCCACCTGCCACGCCCTGCACTACCTCCACGAGGGGAGCTTCTACAAGGTCCACCCGATCAACGCAAAAGCTGACGAGATAGCCAAAAGCATCGCCCTGGATGCCAGGAAGGGGCTTTGCCTGGAGCAAATGGCGTATACCGCTGCCAGCAGCTACGCAGGAAAAATTGAAATGGGCATCCAGGCAGATGTCCTGGGGCGGCCTTTGACAAAGGCCTAGAAACGCAGTTCAGTGGTCCAACAAAGTGGACCCACTTCTAAGAGAATGCTGCGAAGAATATAGCCATTTGTATAAATGACACTTATAGGTTGATTATTAGCCTATTTTTTGATTATTTTTAAAAAAATTGGAAAGGCGCCAAACGCACACAGTCTAAACCTCGCCTACTTCGTTAAAAGGCAATAATGTGATCGACAAAGATATAAGCAAACGGTTGTTAGGTGATGGTTTTTCCTCCTTTCTTTATGGGGCTGGGGTGAACGTCATTCTTGTCGAAGCTATAAACCTAAAGATAAACTTTTTTTTTCTCATTGTGGCCACTCTTTTTATTTTCTCAGACTGGGCTAGCAGAGTGACAGTACTCTGGAGGGGGGATAGAGAGGATTACACTCCTCATCTAACAAAAAACATGATTGATTCATGTTGCGTTGTCACTCTTATAATATTCTGCGTCCTAAAGATGAGAGTTATGGTTGGGAAAGGTACTCCTGAGCAAAGAGACATACTCTTCTTCGGATTTTTTCTTATCGTCTCGTACATATGGAACCTGTATGTTGTCCACATTTACCGTTTTGCAACATTCAAGGACATAGCGAGTATTGCCGTAAACGGCATAGAGAAAGACAACAAAATAGTTAGCGTATATATGGCGAAAATTAATAAGAGCATAAATTCAATTTCGAAGGAAATTGATGGCTGCAGTAGATCAAATTGGGGTCAGATTTTAGGGAAATTTTATATTGCGAATATCAAAAGATACAGCATGCAATTTGTTATACAATTCATTTCAACACATATTACTATATCAAACCTCCTTGTAGGGACGTTGATTATCGTTTCACACTATATCAATTTTCATATCCAAACGATGACAATAGTCACATTATACATACTAATTGCGATTGTGTCTCTTATACTTGTTGCAGCTCTATTCGGCTGCTTTATTGATCACAACAAAGACAAATATGTTCACCGTATTTTTTTCATACTTCTAATTCCAATATACATGCTCCTACCGACCGACATATTAATTATATTAATGGCTTTCCAACAAGTCTTTGTCACTGTATTCATGCAAAAAAACTTTAATATGAACGGCCAGTCCGAATAATTTTATGATTAATTTAGACACCTTGATTGTAACATTATATGTGTCGGGCCTATTTATTTTTGCGATTAGACTTGGTAGGCAACAATCATTAGACGATTTTATGGTGATGTCACGAAAAGCTCCTTTTGCCTTGGTTGTCTTTTCTATTGTCTCAACATGGGTTGGTATAGGAACAACAGTTGCTACAAGCGCATCAGCATATGATAAAGGCATATCTTTAGGGCTTTCTGCTGCATGTGGTGGGGTCTTAGGAATCTTTGCTGCGTTGAAACTCGCACCAAAAGTTAAAAACTTCGGAGACAGGCATAAAGCATATACGTTAGCAGATTTTTTTTCAATTCGTTACAATAGTGCAAGCAGAACTATCGCAGCAATCTTTATTCTATCCGTATATGTCATGTTAACGGCTGCACAATTCTTAGGACTTTCTGCTCTACTTGAAGTTTGGACCGGTATCGAGGCCAATATTCTTGTCTGGTTTACAGCTATTTCAACAATCATTTACACAGCTTTTGCTGGCATGCGTAGCGATTTTTACACTGACATCATTCATTTCATTGTAATGGCAATTGTCCTTTTTGTAGTGATGCTACCTTTATCGTATGTAAAAATGGGTGGCTATAAACCATTATTAGATCTTAATAGCACCTATTACGATCCATTTGCCTATGGAGGCATTTCATTCTTTATTGCTTCTTTAGTCTTTGGCTGTGTAAGCGTGTTTGTTACAATGGAAATTTGGCAAAGAATTTATGCTTCTTCGTCTCTCAGTGCAGCTAGGAATTCTTTGGTTGTATCTTTGCTTATTATTGTTTTATTTTACGCCATATCCACCTATTTCGGCCTAGTATGCAGAGCGCTTGAGCTTGATCTCGCTTCTAGAGATAATGCTCTATTCACACTAATGACAACAATCCTCCCCCCAGGAGCCTTTGGATTAGGTCTTGCTGCTTTTATAGCCATTTTCATTTCTACGATAAATTCTACAATTATGGTTGCCGCAGCGACACTATCGAATGACTTGATTTTTCCACGCTTAAGTTTGAATAATAACCCTGATCGAAAATTATCAATTGCCCGACTCTCTACCTTGTTTTGTGGCATAATCGGGCTAATCATTTCGTTGCTTATACCTAATTTGGTGGCCTTAAGTGTTAATGCTTTATTAATGCTTTTAATTATTGCACCAGCAATCGTCGGCGGTTTTTATTTTGAACGTCCTGGGAATACTAGCGCTTTACTATCGATGGCTGCAGGGGCTATCACTTTATTTATATTTCTTTTTTTAACGCCTGAAACAGCCTTTGTACCAGCTGCAGGAGTTAGCTTAATCACATATATAATCTCTGCTATTTTTGAAAAGCCAAAAACAAAGAAGGTCTCTTATGAACACTACTCCTAAGCAAAATTTGAACCATATAGATCACAGCTACGCAATTAACTCATCGGCAATTTATAACATATCAACACCGTTTTTATTATGCAGAAAGAACCGTACACCAGGCGCTCTGCAAGTAGGCCGACTCGTCCCTCGCCTAATTGCGGATTTTTCTGGTGTTGCTCACAGCGAGTTGACCCCTTTGGAAGGGGCTTGGCAAGATTTATATGTCAGCGCATTAATTTATGACGATTTTTTTGATGAAAAAAGCATCGCTAATGCATCATCCCTTCGAACAGTTTCTCACGAGTTATTATATAAATCTCAAAATTCAATCATTTCAATTTTAAATTATCCCGAACTAGTATTTAATATAATAGAATTATATTGGAACAAAATGTCTTTTGCGATGGCTCATGAAAAAGACACAAATATTCCTAAGAATGAGCACATCCTCAAACAAGCTAATAAGTGCTCACTTGCTTTGGCCATGTTACGAATAGCTTACCACTATTTGTATAAAAGAGATGCTCCTTCAAATCTTATTAATTCAGTAAACATCTTTTGTTCTGTTGCTCAATTTTTTGATGATGTCACTGATATTGAAGAAGACTGTAAAAATGGGACAATTAACTACTTGAACAGTTCTTTTTTACCATCTAAAGTTGATTATACAATCACATCTAGACTCATAAAATCAGAACTTATATTAAGTGGAAGGCTGATTTTTTATTCAAAGCAAGTCAGCTCTTACATTGATAATCTACGTTCTTTATCTTTTTTTGAAATGCCATACGTTAACACCTTGCTCGATAATTGGCAGCAAAGCCTTATTAGTGTAATAAAACATCTAACAAGGACAGCTTCTAGCCATAAATCCAATTCTCACGTAGTACTAGACAGCGACTATTTGTCAAACACTTACGCTTGTTTTGTAAAAACAAGCAACTGACGAGCAATCAGTAAGTCGTTCTTCTAACAGCCTGGGATCACGCAAATTCTGGATAAACCATCAATAATAACAAATCAGAAAATCAAAAGTAAACGCCCAAAAACCATGTATTTTCTCTTGGTATACCGAGTGTATACCAGGATACGCCTTTTGGCTCCGGTATACAAAAACTGGCAAAATAAGTTCAATTATTTCAACGCTTATTTTCCAGACATTTTCTTCGTAATCAGTAGGTCGTCGGTTCAATTCCGATTCCTGGCTCCAGATAAAACAAGCGCTTATGATTTCTCATAAGCGCTTGTTTTATCATCATAGCTGAAGACCAGAGACTGCGCCCTGCTCTCCAGCCCTCACAAGCTGGCTTTAAGAGGGGGGGGCCTTTACACCTAAGCCCAAGGAAATGTTCACCGAACACAGCCTTGAAAGCACTGCCCTCAAAGCTATCGGCGGCGAAAAGTTCTGAGGTCAGCGAAATCTAAGTAGCTCGTTCAGAGCATGGTTATGAGCGTGTCCGGTCGATCGACCTAAGCGCTACCAGCCTTACATTACGAGCTTAAAGTCGCCGTTCTTTCCTCAATTTTACGTAATGCCTTACCCCACTCTGCTCGGGTTACTCTCTCTTTCTTCCCAACTTTTTGATACGCCTCTTTATCCCATGGCTCTTCGAGTCTGAGTCGTTTTTCCAGATCAGAAAATTCCTTTTCACTCATTTGAGGGCCAACTGTTTTGTAACCGAACACTTGCATCAGCGCTCCACATCTCTTTTCAACATAAGCCAACTGACCACTCCGCAACGTTTTTAAATACTTGTTGCAATTGTCTTTCATTATGGGATTGGAGGTATTACGCCAATCGACAGAAGATTGCGCATGCACTTGGGCACCTTTACCCGCATGGTAATTGAGCATCCCGTGATCATATTCTAAATCAATCTCACCGCAAATTTGCTTTAACGTTCCATGTGGATCGAGCAGCAATTGTTCATATCCGACAATGGACACATTGAATGACAATTTCAATATGGAGGCCAGTCTGATGTATTCTTCCTGATCCTGGAGCCACGTGTCAGTAGCCCGAATAAGACCGCCTCTAAGCACAGGCGAAAGAATCCACGATGAAACTACATCTCTGGGGTCTCTGTGCATGAGTATGAACCGAGGAGAATCATACTGCTTTAAAAACAAGGATATATATTTATAAATCCTGTTCTCTTTCAAAAATAAAATATTTTTTTGATTCAAGCGAACTTCAGCATAGTACAACTCCGCCAGTGCTTTGACAAAATCTCCTCGTCTGGATTTCACGAGGATATCATACGCCTTTTTTTTGCTTATCTGCCAAGGATTAAGCGTATGTTGGAGGAGAGATGAAAAATCATCTGCAAACGCTACTTCATCCCCCACACGATACTTATGAGCGTTTCTACCGTAAATTCTCCATAGATGAGCTGGGGCTGGAGCACATATTTCATGATGCGCATCAAATATCCTGCTGATCAAATTGCTGCCAGAGCGTTCAGAGCACATCAAAATTATCGGACTATCAACCATAAATAACTCGATTAATGCGCTCTTTCTGACGATTGAACACATCGAATAAGTACTCTCGATCTGCTAATTTTCCCGGCAAGTCTGACATGATGGAACTAGTACGAGGCTCAAATTCAGCAACAGGAATACTTTTAGCATTATCATTCGCACATGAATTGCAATCTAGCATTTCCTTGACAACAGGAGATTCTAAAACCTGAAAAGGAGCTTTGCAAAAACTCTCATAAGAAACATCAACTACGCGCTGGTCGGGATATTCATTCGATATTTTCTGCAAGTGCAATTGATTAAAAGCGACTTGTAGCGCCACCTGCTCTTCTGGCAACGGGCTACAACCTATACTATCTGGGATTTTGAAACTGTACCAAGCTTCGATATCATTATAAAAAGACAACCTGGCATTTAATAGACTTACCATGTTGTCTACAGGGGATCGGTAAATATTCAAAACCCTGCACTTTCTATTATGCTTCAGAAACACCTCAATGCTGAAATTCGCCATCAGGCCTTTCATGACAATCGGCTTATGTGCAGCTTTTAGCCATTCTTGGATTTCAAGCCAGAATCTTTGACCTCCCTGCTTTTCCCACTCGGAGTGAGTAAGCCTTTCGCCATATTCAAGACCGGGGAAAAAACGGCGCCAAAAATACCAGAATTCATTGACCCCTAAAGCATTTTTCGTTTTCCCAAGATCAGAATTGAAATCCAAAGGAAGAAGCCCGGCTTGGATATCTTCGAATTCGCCTTTGTAATCACAATTCGGATCAAGAATTAATTGCTGGGCAATCTCTCCAACAAAAGGAGCAGAATAAAACCTGCTTATGAAATTACTGGGGTAAGCAAACAAACCGGATGAGGCAAGATACTGTAAAAGCAGGCTCGTTCCGGAGCGTGGGGCTCCGCATATCAACAAACAATCCGGTTCCACTGTCCGATCTTCTTGCAGCGGCATATCTTCAAGATAAGATGACAGTTGCGCCAGAACGCTTCCCAGCCGCTTGGATGCTTGTCTCTTTAGAGTTCGATGTTGCATAGACACGGCTCGCAGTCTGGCTAAAATCGATAAGCCGGGAAAAAATTGTCAGAATTCACATCAAGCCCGATGGTGAGTCTTTCATATCCAACCCGATCCAAAATTTCTCCACATAACCACGAGTACCGGGCCTCATCAGACCAAATCGATTTAAAATGAGCCAACCCGTTTCCCTTTGAGTCTTCATGCCCCGGAACTCCGCCAAGGTTGGCGTACTTGATTCCGGCATCCTGTAAATAGCGTAACATTTTATAATAAAGAGCAAAGTTTGTATGAAGAGTGTATCCTTCCGCAGACTGAGCATGCAGATGGGAATACGCCTTGTCGCCTACGATATACCAAATCATCGCCCCCACGATACGCCCCTGAGTAGAGGCTTCGACCACAACGGCCCCTTCAACTTCAAGCTGAGCGCCTATAGCCTTCTCGCTTAACCTCTGTATCCCCTGAATATTGTGTCTACGTATCAACTCACTGTACAATTCCCAAAAGACAGGGGCGTACTCTCTTTTTCCCTTGAAGATACGAACCTTTTGACTTTCCGAAGCCTTTCGTACCGTATATCTTTTCTTACCACTTAGTTTACGATCCAAGTCCTTATCTAAATTTACTATAAAATGTCTTTTAAATTTTCGTGCTATATTCAACCTTCCCAGGCTTATGGGGACATCTTTTTCAAAAAACGGGTCAGTTACGAAGACGGCTGAGATTCCTCCCTCTTTTTTCATGTCTTCTAAATCAAATAGTATCTCATCCCAGGATTTCACACATACAAAGGGATATTGACCGCAGTAATCAACACTTCCAGAAAATTCCTGTCTCAAAAAACCAGCACCACTGTTATGACCAATGAATTGTGTTCCAAATTCACTCAGGCTGCCGCAATAATCATTTGAGTAGTATCCTTGCTCCGTAGACATATATTTTGAGTCTATAAGAGACCAAGTAAAGAGTTCACAACACAATCAACATCTGAAACATTATATCTATGATCACTGGGCAGCGTTAGTATTTGTTTGGACAAGTTCAAGCTCTCTGCACATGAGGATGTCGGTAAAGACTCCCAATGGCGGGCGCAGAATATACCCTTTCGTGAAAGCTCCGTATTTATTTCATCTCTTCTTTTCAGCACAACAGGAACACCTAGCATAGGCTTTTCAAAAACGGATGGGTACAAAGTGATCCCTTTTGGCAAACGAGAATAATATTCCATCTGATTGGAAATTCTTCGTTCTGCCAAATAGTCTATGGAAAAGTGGGAGAGAATATACTCAGAGAGTCTACCCATTCCCCTTGCCGGTTCGCCATTCAGACCCTCTACGCAGTGGCCGGCTTCTACCTCTTGATAAAGAGAATACCACTCCTCGTTGTGCTCGCCAGTCAAATCCTCGAATCTGAATAACGAGGGAAGCATATCCGAAGCCACTTGTTTTGAGAAATGCGTTGCCAGGACGGGGTTTGGGACGATCCAATCATCTGAGAAGCAGACTCCAAGCCCTCCATCAGGGACCCCCAAGAGTTTGCGTGGACTGAATATCCGCCAATCCCCCCAATGGGCGCCCGGCAACAAATCCTGCGCGCAGTCTTCAATAAACAACACATCAGCATGTCCGGCATGCAATTCGGCATACTCAGCGGCGGCTGGAGAACCAAAATAGTTTATACCGAGCAGGGCGTCACCCCTGGCCAATTCACCTTCCAACCCCGCAAGACAGGGGGACAGGTCTCTTTCCATCGGATATGTCTGCACCTGGACAATCTGCTCCAAAGATTGGAGCGCATGGCAACAGTAAGCAGGAAGCCATAACCTCCTGCAATTGTGCGCCTTCAATAGCGCAGCAACAACAGATCTGGCATTCCGTCTCTTGAGAACCTGCAGAGCCTCTTTCGTCCAAAAATCATATACAGATTTTGTATTGGTGAATGCTTCTGGGGAATTTGGAAATTCTAACGGGAAAAAGCCGCCAATCATCACATCCCCCCATACGCATGCATCATAGATGCATTAAACCATTCATCATTTGATGAGCAAAACCACAAGCAGACTTTATGACACTGAAAAATCAGGTTTAAGAGAGACCCGTTTCACGCTCTTTGTATCGCTCAGAGCAGTCATTATATCCGGTCAATCCTTGCGCAAAATAAGAACCGTCCTTGTCGGATGATCACTTTCACCTTCGACGTGTGCTGAAATAACCCTCGCGATACCCTTGAACAGAAGTTTTAAACCATCCGGAGTAAAACGCCAATAATCACCGGGAGTATCGTGGATGGAAAAATTCATTGGAGCTGAGACTACGGCCGTTCCGCCACTTCGGAGAACACGGAGCAGTTCTCGACTGAGTGCAAACGGGTCTGTGCAATGCTCGAGCACCTCCAGACAAAGCGCCGAATCAAATGTTCCATCGGCTATCTCGACCATGTCCTGGGCATTCGCAACAATATCAGTGCGGGGAAAACGTTCAATATCCAGCCGCGTGTGCTTGCTTCCATTCACTTCAAGGAACTCATCGCAATCATCTCCCAGCACGCCATCCCATCCGGCCCCGATATCCAAAATATTTCCTTTGAGCAGTCCCGCAACAACGCATTCTTTTACGATATTACGGATGAAGGGAAGCCCTGTTTCTGCTTCCTGTAGCGGCTTCTCGGAAATGACAACCCTGATGTGTTCCGGACGGGGCAAGGCGGCATCGCCCAGTGAGATCAGGAATTGCTGGTATTCTCCTTTCTCCCCGACCTGTGCGAACCCTAATTTCTGGTATGCTCCGGATATTTGCCCATTACGTCGGGTTGGCTTGTAGAGACCGATCAAACTATCCGCCCCAAAAGATTTCGCCTTTTCCGCCAGGACGGCAATAAAGGCTGATTCAACGGACTTTCCCTGGATCCGACAGGAAAGCATCAAGTCCTGAATCACAGCCTGACTCTTTTCAAACCGCAAGCAGGCGAACCCCATCATCCCATAATCGCCGTAGCGATCATAAGCCGTAGCTATGAAGCACTTATGTTCAGTGGAAACAAGAAGTTGGCGAATCTGCTCTGGGCTGTACCGTGTCGGTGAAAAGTTTATCTGGTTTGTGCGCTGGGTCAGTTCGCTGATCCGATCGGCGGACATCTCGGTCGCCGGAGCGACTTTTACCAGCAAACCGCTTTGCCGCAAAAATTCACGAAACGAGCCGGAATACTCTTCCTCAGCGCGATTGCGTACCTGCTGATTGCGATACGACAATTTCCTAATGTTCCCGACCTCAGGCGAACTGGCGTAGGCCCAAACCTCCGGGGCAAGACCCAGCCTGAGGAATTCTTCCGGTGAAACCGCCCGGATTTCAGGAAAGGCACTTTTCACTTCTTCCCGCTCCCAAGCCATATCGTCCACAAACAGACAGGCGGAGGGAGCAAAACGCACAAGGCTCAATACATTGCGAACGCCAGAGGATTTCGGCTCGAAGGAAGCTTTGTATGAAATAAACAAATCCGCAATTCCGAAGTGAGAAAGAGCCTTTTCAACATCACCCTGATGATTTTTGCTGACTACAGCCAGCAAAACCCCCTGTTCATCCAGCTGGGTAAGCCGGTCGAGCAAGGGCTGATTCAATCGGAGATTCTCCAAACCATCTTCAAGTAGGGTCCCTTCCCAAAGGGTGTTGTCCAGATCAACCAGGATCAACTTTATCAATTCGGACATTACTTCCTCAAAACATGACGAAAGTTACCGGAAAGTCACCGGGAGCATCCCCAATTTCCCCAAGGATCAGGCCCATCGGACCGGAAAGATTTTCTTCGACACTTCGAACAACTCCTTCGGCTTCGGCTACAATATCGCCATACTGAACCACGGGACAGTCTGAATACATATCGTCAACAACTTCGTAACGGACCTCTGCAAGATAATCCCCTGTTTTAACAATGTCGCCAGGGCGAAGAGTAAACCCGCGGACATCGCATTTCACCGAGGAATGCTGAAAAACAAAAGGTGTTTTCAAGATCATATACGACGCTCCTTGGTCCAATCGCTTACCCTAAGAACCGGCACGGGTGTCTCTCTTGAGGCGAAGCGAGCAGGTCGGCCAAGAGGAACATGTCTAAGTATATTCTTTGCCAATTCGGCATTCATGGCATCTGTGGGATGGTTGTCGTCCCTTCTCAGCCAGTGATACAATGCATCACCAGCAGATTTTTCCAACAGCGGATGTGAAACGTGCTTAAAGCTGAACTCCCGACTAATGCACCGGGCAGCCTCGTTAAATGAACGAATTCTTTCGATTATCCTGCGGCTTGCTCTCGGACTTACAACAGCATCCAG
The DNA here is from genome assembly GCF_963662885.1 of uncultured Pseudodesulfovibrio sp. NCBI lineage: Bacteria > Pseudomonadati > Thermodesulfobacteriota > Desulfovibrionia > Desulfovibrionales > Desulfovibrionaceae > Pseudodesulfovibrio > uncultured Pseudodesulfovibrio sp. Next base: position 536,837 of record NZ_OY760055.1, on the reverse strand, counting down.
ATGCACGACAATTGCATCCTGATTAATCCATGTAATGGTCTCTGCGACTTCATGCATCACATCATAAAATTCTTCAGCCGTGCTGCAATAATCGAACTGCAAACTTTCACCAGGAACCAGTCCTTCTACTTGTCCCAATTCGAGTATGTCTTCGGATGCTCTGGACCCACCAAACTCCAAGCAATCGACCGAGCCGAGACATAACACTATGATATCCGGAGAAAAAACACGGAAGAGCTCGCGATGAACCGACAGATAATACAGTCCGAATCTGGCCACGTTAGCTGGCATCGCGACGTTCCATAATAGCGCGGAATCCCATTCGTAAATCAGGCTGCGGTCATACAAATAACGGCCTGTGCCAAAATCACGGAGAGCATCTTTGTCAGGAGGCTCACTTCCGCAATTACGCGCATCAAGGGCGTGCATAAAAAAAGTCGGCCAATAGCCGCAAACATCATTGCGTTGTTCGACTCTTTTCGCCCAACTTTGGTTCACTTCCGCGCCTAGTGAGAGAGGACGCCTTCTGTTGGACTCGCTGGCTCCAACAACTAATATACGCCACTTATCGTCCATACATTGCTCTTTCAAACGCATTGAAGTTGTCGTTCCACGTATGCGGTTTCAGGGAGTAGTGCAGCCAGGCCATAGAGATACAGAACTGGAATTTCATTGATCGCCCAATGATAGCTGAATAAGCAACTGCCTCAGGGCATCCTCAGAGACAGCCGCCATACCTGGATGGCAAGGAACATTCACAATTCTTCCGAAAATATCATTCGCCCTTGGGTGCTTATTGCTTAACGGATTATAATATTTTCTTAACGTGCATACGGGATTGACGATCTTACTCTTGGAGACGGGTTTATCAAATAAAACAGGGAGATGCCCGGTGATTTGATTATTGTTGGTCCCTGAAAGCAATTGCAGCCCGCTATCTTGTACCGCCTTCCAGACTTTCCTAGCTTGAAGAATATACCCCCTTTCCCACCCTGGCAAACGAACAAGGCGCTGATAAATGAGCGCACAGCTGAAGTCCGATATTTTCCCATTCCGGGCATACTCCCGCGCATTATCATCTAGCCCGACGCCAAAATTCAAAAGAGAGCGAAATGAGGGCTCATCCTCAGCAGGCAGAATCGCGCATCCCCCTTCTCCCTGCCCCCAGGGTTTTGTCTGATGAAAACTCACGACCTCGGATGACGAGTTGCGGTTCCTGGTCGGTGTGAACAAGGCAGTGGCATTATCAACGATCAGTTCCTTACCATTCTCGTTGCAATACGCCGTAATTCTACTGAAGTCGGAGCCGACCCCGAAAGGATTGGTCAGGATCACTCCATCCCAGGAATCAATCGGGATATCGAGTAAATCTTCGAAGGAAAGAATCCCGTCCTCATCGCAATCAACAACGTGTGCATCTGAGAGGACACCTATATTGGAAGCTATAAACCCAAAAGCGCTTACAACCCACCTTAGTCTCTTTCCGCTTTTTAGGTTTGCCAGTGAAACCAGGGTTAACAACGCTTCGGTTCCACTTTTGCACATGACAACACGCTTGTCGCAATCCAAATGAATCAACTGCGAAATGTATTTCTCCAAAAGGACACTGACAGGGCCAAAATTGGCCCAATGGTTTTGCCCTTTGGAAAGACCAAGAACTTCCTGAACAATACTGAAATCTATGTCTTTATTTTCAATAAACGCAACAGGCGGTTCACCTAAATCAGAGATTTTTTCTTTTTCAGCCAAGGCAAGACCGGTTATGTCATAGCCATTGACCAAGCATTCCCAGCGCTTCTCGGCAATACAATCAAAATAGCGGCTTTCAGATGTGAAGGCCTCATCTTTCAGTGTCCATTCAGGATTGATCTGCTTGATACACTGACAGATTTCCCTGCGGTACATTTTAAACCAGTTGATATTCTCAATTTTTGAAATGTTACACAGGTTTAGAGTCTGTCCCATTGGTAGAAACGCATTGTCCGGGAACTGCTTGTGTAGACGGTACGACAACCATGCACTTGTCGCCCCGCCAGCTTCTATGAGGCAGACAACATACCTCCCCTGTGCCTTGAGAACTCTGTCCTCCACCGCGGACAATATTTTCTCACGTTCCCAAGCGGCATTGCGCTCACTAACGGCTACAAAACTCCAATTTGTAAATTTAGCGAAGTAGCCAAAGTTTCGCACATAATCCGGGCCGACGATTATGACATCATAATCTTGTATGGTTTTCAGCAACCTATCGAGCTCAAGATCATAAGCAGCTTCTTTCAAGAATAAAGCATCTGACAGTTCGACTTTTCCCTGTACAAAATAATCAATTGCGCTTTCAACCTGGGAACGTCCAACCATCGGAGTTCCTTCTATATCTCCACCATTTCTCCAGCCGTAGCAGGACACAAATATTTTGAATGAAGGATCTTTGTCTGCATTGCTCAGAATCTCTGTGATCTCGACAAAAAGCTCCCAAGGACACATTGAGCTATATTTCGAAAAACAACTCTTCCACTCTTCCCTATCTTCACAATCTAAAACACCGGCGTTTTTCAAGTCATTGAGAAACATTGAACAATGCTCCCAAAAACCATGGGCCAGCTTCAATGCTCCAAAACCGACCTTCTCCTCAAGCAGTGTAACGACATCCGAGAAATCAACTTTTCCTGGCGGAACAGCACAAGCAGCCTTGGAATTATGATTATCCCTTGGCCGCAGAGAAAGAGTACGGACCTTTCTTTGGAGCTTATTGATGAATGACAAAGACATCACTACCCAAGAAAGTACTTGATTGGTGGAAGCTGCAGATAATTCATGTTTTTCACCTTCAATGTTGCCAGTAGAGGACTATGCAGACTTTCGGCTGCTCATTACAGTGTTTAGAACATGGTCTATACAGCGGATCTTCAAATGTTCTGTTGTAAGGTAATGATGATCAAAATGAGGTTGATAATAAATATCTAGGCAAGAATGACCGTTGGCCCAAAAGATATCCTTCGTATCTGAAAAATAGCACCCTAATTCACGGCACATTTTTCGTAGCATAGAATTGAATTTAAATGAATTATCAGTTCTTTCAGTTATTGAAGGCTGAGTAGAGAGTAACGTATCGAACAAAGCGACATTGACACTACGCCAATCACGGTCACGCGTAATGATATCCATCGTACGCTTTGCGCATTGCCGCTTTCCAATAAGACTGGGATAATCCACTCCTAGAACAACAATCGTTGTCAAATCATTAATCTGGTTGATCCTCTTCCTGTACGTATCAATCAGAAAAGCACAAAACTCTGAGAAACTGAGAACTTCCTGCTTTATAAACTTCCTGTAATAATACCCAAACTCCAAATCTCCTTGCCCGAACTTTAGGAAAAGATACTGCGGCCTTTGATTAACAACATACTGTTCAATTTTATCGAACACTCCCAACCGCGAATTGTCCTTCCCTAGTCCGGTTATGGTGGCCCCACCTATGTGGAAAAAATCAGTATCGAATCCTTTTTTCTGGAAATACTCTGGATGACACAAAGACGTCGTAATGCTGGAATCTCCAAAGATAGCTATAGTATTACTTCGCTTAGGGGATGGTCTGTGCGTAATTCTTGTTTTGATATTCTTTGCACCCAGTAAAGCACCATACATTAGCTTATTTCTATCAAAACAGTTTTTAGAAAGATCTGCATTATCGACAATATTATTGTAGGCTAAAGATGCAAGATCTGTAAAAAAAGGCATAGAAGAGTAAAAGTCTTGCCTCAAATATTTATTATAAATCACCAAAATTCCGTAATTAGCAGAAAAACGATCGCTAAATTTCAGAATTAAATTTTTTACAGCTTCTTCCGCCTCGCAATAACAACTCTTTCGTATCAAAGTCTCAATATATTTAAGATGTCCTCCGACATTGTTCGGATGATCCTCAATTATTTTTTGCACTCTGTCGTAGGCCGCATCAATATCCCCTTTTTTCAGCGCTACATATACATGCTGCTCTCTTGCATCAATACAGTCCGGAAACAACTGCATACAATTAAGAAACATTTCCTCAGCCGCGTCATAGTGATTCAGTCCAAGGAAAACATTGCCCACTCCGAGGTATCCGATAGCACTGTCCGGGTATTCGTTTAAAATATCTACATATCTTGCATATGCAGCTTCAAAATCCAGCTTTTTCAATGCGACTAGTGCATATTTGTCTTTTGCCTCAAGGTTGTCAGGAAATGACTTAGCGCAAAAGCGAAACACATCTTCTGCTTCATCGAAAATATTTTGCTTTAAAAGGACACTACCGATTCCAAGGTATCCAGTAGCATCATCCGGATACTCTTTGACGAGTTCTGAATTTTTTATATACGCAGAATCAAAATCAGCCCTCTTCATAGCGATACCGGCAGCTATCTTCTTTACTTCAAAGGCATCTGGAAAGGATTGGGCACAGTCGATTAACAGCTGCTCCGCTTCTTCGATCTGATCTTGCTGAAGAAGCTGTTTGCATTCATTAACAATTTTTGCTTGGGGGGCTAAATTCATCATTACTATTAAAATAGACTGTTATTTCGAAGAATATATTATTCTTTGGGCTCTACGATTCTGAATCTGAAAAATTGTTCTTCCCAAACTCTTCACACATGGATATTGCGGAGCGTTTTCCCTCTCTCGACCAAAAAACCGAAAACTCGGTATCTTAAATCACTTTTCCTACCTTGAAAGTCCATTTTTTTAATCCAGCTTTCTGTGTGGCTATTCTCACATAAATTCGGTGCACAACTCGACTGATGTCAACAAGTGAACACCTACCCCCATCGAGTTGCTGAGACAGGCAAGACAAAGCGTGTCGGCGAGTTCAGCAACTACCTGGAAGAGAATCCGGCTCACAGCACTTAGGCCATGGAAGCCTATGAAAAGCCTTCGGAGATCTCATTCAATAAAAGCGGCCCACACGCCCCGAAGAGCCGGCCCAATGGTTTGATGCTCGCCTCGCATGACCAACCACAAGGGTTTGACGATCAACCGGGCCAACAAGGCAAACGGCAACAGCCCCGCATGATGCCTGCGGGTAAATAGTATCGTCGAGCGAGCTTCATGAAATGCCGCAATTCGCATCTGCTCATTCGAAGCAGAACCCGGACGCCCAACGCTTTCGCTTACGCCATGAAGGACGTGCGATTCCCGGCACCAGTGCAATCCGTATCCGAGCATCGTCGCGCGTCTACAAAAGTCCAGTTCTTCATAAAAGAGGAAATAAGATTCATCCAACAGCCCTACTTTTCTGAAAATTTCAGAAGAGGTGAACAAGCTGGCTCCATATATGTAATCCAGCCTGGGGCGCGGCAGCGAATCAAGGTCAAGGAGCGATGCGCCTTCGTGCGCGGGGTAAATACGCGTAGACAGTGGGTTGTAACGTACTCCGCCCGCCACTTGAATCCTGGCTTCCTCATTGCTCCCTGCCGCATTCATGTCGACTACGGTTGAACCAATGACAGCATCGGGATGTTTCGCCGCACACCCAAGCAATGCCTCAATCGATCCGGCTTTCGGCTGGGTATCATTGTTCAGCAACCAGATATGCTCGATGTCGTTTCTCTGTAACGCAAGGCGCACTCCGACATTGCATCCGGCTGCAAATCCGAGGTTTCCACCGTTATGAACGATAATGGTCCGAGCTAGGAGGAATGTCCCCCAATCCAGGGATTCATCCTTGGCATCCCGTAGCAGGCATTCTCTCTTGGAGTGATCTTTGGCAAACGCTGCCAACTCGTTGGCCTCTTCCGACGAACCGTTATTGGAAACAACAACGAAAGCGTCTGGAGCAATCGAAAAGACCTGCGCAAGACAACGAAGCGTCGTCTTTATCCGTCCGTAATGCACAATGATTATTGCAACAGAGGCACAATTTATGGGGTGATACACAAGCATAAGGCCTTATAGTAATTCATGAAATCTCTTCATTAGTGTCCTGATTACAATCGCGTTTCTCTCCCGGCCAATAAGGCAGAGCGGAGAGTCCCAGCCACAAGCGGGTAGAGATGCAGGGATCCCCATTGGGCAAATACATACTCCGGCAGTCGGGTATACCAGGATTCAGGGATCATATATGGCACGGGCATGGAGTCAAGAATGAGAACTATGATCCGGTTAAAAATATCTAAATTGTCAAGAACATCCTACCCGATCGGCTGGAACCGAGGCTTATGGACCAGGTGAGACTTTCATAAAGCAACTCTTCCCCAGTCGTTTCCAGCGTATAGCTGTCTGGCCATCCTGTAGCCACACTCGACTTTCCATATTTTTTACAATAAATACCTCATTAACAAACTCCACATCAAAAATAGCTCAGGTCTTGTCTCTATCGTGAGAAAAGAGCGCTTAGCTATCATTACACAAGGCGAATGCCATAGTCGTCGGTGCTGCACCGAGCTGATTGGCCAAGCACTTGGTCAACAACAGCCGGAGTCACAAATGGCAGGAAAACAGGGGCAAATCGCCAACAACGAGAACAAACACTCCAGCGTTGTTCTCCACACGGGAATGCACCGTTCGGGCACGAGCCTTATGGCCAGCGGGTTGAACGCGTTGGGCGTATTTATGGGAGACAAGCTTATCTCCCCAAAGACAGACAATCCCAAAGGCTTTTTTGAAGATCTGGACATCCTGCTACTGCACCGGGCCCTATTGGAATCCTTTGGTGAGGACCCGGATCATGGCCTGACCCTGTTCGGGAGAAATGATTTTTTCGAAAACGGACACTCCGATCATATCACGCAACTCGAGTCTGTCATCGTCGATCGATGCAAAAGCCACCGGCTTTGGGGCGTGAAGGATCCACGGCTCTGTCTGCTTCTGCCTTTATGGCTGCCTGCGCTGAAGGCAGCCGGCGCAACAACCCGCATCATCTTTTCCCTGCGGAACCCGCTCGACGTTGCCCGCTCCTTGAACAGACGCAACGGTTTTACCCTGAAGCAGGGGCTGCTCATGTGGCTTCAATACGTATACTCGTTTGCCTGCAACGTGGGAGAACACCCGGTCCTCGTCGTTTCTTATGAAAACATCTTAGACGATCCTGAGATCGAGCTCAAAAGAGCGGCAAAGTATCTTCAAATCAATTTTGACTCCCACGCTGATACTGTTGTCGACTATTGCTCGACATTCGTTGATAAGGGACTCCGGCATCATCAATCATCACCGGAAGAACTGTGTGAGGCGTCGGGGAAAATCCCCGTAATAAAGAAAGCGTACGAATGGCTGCAAAGGAAAGCCACTGAAGAGAATGAACGCAACGATTGGCAGGAACTGGCGGAGCTTCTTGAGGGTCTCAACATAACAAAAGAAGTGATGTACAACCTTACGTCGCAAGACATTCATCGTATTTCAAACTCATACTCCATTGATGCAACCCTGAGGTGCATGAACGGCGCTGATTTCTCGGGACAAAATTCATTTACGCACAGCTTCTTCTTCAATTCCGGCACTCTTGTTTTTGACACCTCATCGGTTCCAGATATCAACCGTCTTCAATTCGAACCATGCCAAGCGCCTTGTGCCATAAGGTTACTTGAAATCACGGTGACATATTTCGATGGCACAGTAGAAGCACTGCATCCAAGCGGATCAAATGCTCTTTCGGCAGAAGAGAATCTCTATGTCTTCAGTACCCCCACTCCCAAATTTTTTTTCGATCTCCATAAGGACATAGACAACATTTCCTTATCCGTTGAGTACGAGGCGGTTGGCACCCCTTCGTCGTTTCCAATCATAAAAGCGCTGAGCGCTCAACAGGACAAAACGCAACTTGCCTTGGAGAATCTCCAGGCGGTTCTTGTCGAAACAAAAACTGCGTACGAGGCGGATGCGAAAGCCGACCATGAGTACATCAATGCCCTGCAGAACTCTCTCTCATGGAAAGTGACCGCCCCTTTGCGATTCGGTTATGATGTCATCGCGGCCGCTCAGAGGAGTATGTCCGCGAAAACCATGTTCACTCCCATTCGACTTCGCAAAATGCTGGAAACCATTCGGTGGAGCCGTGGAGGGAATTTCCTCTATTCCCGGTTTGTGCCGGCCTTGGTGAAAGATTCGATCAACAGGAAGTGGGTCAAGGGCCAGACTTCAGTAGAGAGTGCTGCCCCATTACCTCCAACCGAGAGTCAATCAATTCAAAACGTTTCAGAACCGGCGGCTTCAGCCATGTCGTTTCCTTCAGCGGTCAAGGCCTTGGCTTTTTACCTTCCCCAATTCCACCCCATTCCGGAAAATGATCAGTGGTGGGGAGAAGGTTTTACCGAGTGGACCAATGTCGCCAAAGCCCTCCCCATGTTTCAGGGGCATGACCAACCCAAATATCCCACAGCTATGGGGTATTACGATTTACGCTTGCCCGAGGTAATGAGGAAACAGTCTGAGCTCGCAAAACAGTTCGGCATCCATGGCTTTTGTTTTCATCACTATGATTTCTCGGGAAGGCGGGTATTGGAAACCCCTGTCGATAACCTGCTGAAGTCTCCCGACATCGACATTCCTTTCTGTCTTTGCTGGGCAAACGAGAATTGGACTCGCCGATGGGACGGTGCCGATGAGGATGTCTTATTGGCACAAGACCATTCGCCTGAGGATGACATCCGCTTTATTGAAGCGATGGCACGATATTTTGCCGATCCTCGCTATATCCGGATAGAGGGCAAGCCTTTTTTCATTGTTTACAAACCGGAACAACTTCCGAATGCACAGGAAACCCTTATACGGTGGCGGCGCCATTGGAATGAGAAGCACGGAGAAGGGCTTTACATTGCAATGGCACAATCGTTTGGGGCAAAGGACCCCAGGGAATGGGGATTTGATGTCGCGATACAATTCCCCCCTCACAATTTTTCCTGGACGTACCCTAGATTGAATCAGGAATTGACCACTGTTCCGGATTTTGCGGGGCATATTTTCGAATATGAAGATTTTGCCGCCTCCTATGTATCCGCAGACCCGGAGTATACACTGTACAAAACGGTATGCCCTTCATGGGATAATACCGCGCGACGCGGTGTGAATGGAATAATTTACGCCAATTCCACCCCCGCAAAGTACAAATCCTGGCTGAAAGCGGCTTCCGAATGGACGGTGGCCAACCATTCGCCCGACGAGGCGTTTGTCTTCATAAATGCCTGGAATGAATGGGCAGAAGGCGCATATCTCGAGCCCGACAGGACGCACGGCTACGCATATCTCAATGCAACCTCTCAGGTCCTGGCGGCTTTCCCGCAAGCCATGAGGAATGAGCACCTGTCTACGGGGAAGGTCCTTTTCATTTCACATGATGCGCATATAGGGGGAGCGCAAAAAATATTGCTTTCAACGCTTGAATGGCTGGCAGCCAAAACCTCATTGCAGATCTACATCCTTTGCCTTGCCGGCGGCCCACACATTGATACATTTTCGAAGTACGGACAAACAACAACCGTGGAAGAACTGGGCTGTTCCTCGCCAGGAGACGACAAACTCAGCGAATTGATTGTCGACTTTTGTGAGGGTACACCGAATCTTATCTACGGCAACACTGTGGCGGCCGGGAGGGCCTATCAGCAGCTGTGCAAACTGGGTGTACCGATTGTTACGCATATCCACGAACTGGAAGAAAGCATCCGCATCTATGCTAGCGACTGCATAGACGACGTCCTTTCCCTCACGAGCCATTTCATTGCCTGTTCTCCCCCGGTCGAAGCCAATATGCGTACCAGACTGGAGAGCCCCGATAGGGCCATGGACTTGATTTGTGAACACATCAACACAAGACCGGAGCCGCCTTCCGAAAAACGGAAGAGACTTTTACGAAAGCAATTGGGGTTGCCCCACGACTCAACAATCATCATGGGGTGCGGACTCGGTTTGTTCTGGCGCAAGGGAGCGGATCTATACATCGAAGTTGCCAGAAAAGTCCTAAGAGAGATGCCCTGGGACACGGTCTTCTACTGGGTGGGAGATTTCGACATGGCGCAAAGCCATGAGGAATATGGAAGCTGGCAGCATTTCATGGAGGAACTTGAGCACGAAAGGCTGGACGGACTCCACTTTGTCGGAAGAAAATCGAATGCGCTTGAATTCATCGAGGCGGCAGACGTTTTTGTTCTCCCTTCCCGCGAGGATCCTTTTCCCTTGGTATGCCTAGAGGCCGCTGAGCGGGCCGTGCCCATAGTTTGTTTTGATGAAGCAGGCGGAATGCCCTCATTTGTCGAAAAGGACTGCGGGATCGTCGTGCCACTTGGCGATGTTGACGCAATGGCAACTGCTGTCATCTCTTTGTTGAATGACGGAAAGCTGCGCGACCAATTGGGCAAGAACGCGCGCCAGAAAGTACTTTCGTTGCACACGGTAGCCCAAGCCGGCCCAGCTATTTTGGAAGTCATCAGGAAGGCGGCTGCCATCCCTCCGGTCGTCTCTGTCATAGTACCGAACTACAATAAACAGCACTACCTGGAAGAACGCCTTGAATCCATTTTCAGCCAGTCCTACCAGGACATTGAAGTCATCATTCTCGATGACGGCTCAACGGATGGAAGTTGCAGCATAATCGACCGTTATTCCGATCGAGCCAATGTTTCCGTGGTCAAGAACGAGAGGAACCAGGGAGTTTTTGCCCAATGGAAGAAAGGAATTGACCTTGCAAAAGGCGATCTCATCTGGATAGCCGAGGCTGACGACTCTTGCTCGCCGGACTTTTTGGAAAGACTCCTTCCCGCATTCAGCGATGAAAAAGTAAAGCTGGCTTACTCGGAATCGCAAGCAGTCGACGGCAATTCAAATCATTTGTTCTTTTATGGAGATACGGACTACTTGAAGGAATTGTCGAAGGACAAATGGAAGACCCCCTACTCGACTTCGGCAGAGGACGAGGTCACATCGGCGCTCGCCTTCCGAAACACCATTCCCAATGCCAGCGCGGTCGTTTTCAGGAAATTCGACTGCACTGAGTGGTACGGCCTGGCAAAGGATATGAAACTTTCCGGCGATTGGCTTTTTTATTTGTATGCTATCCGAGGCGGCAAGGTCTCCTATGTGGAAAAACCGTTGAACAGGCACCGTCGTTATGACGGGACAAGCACCCAGTCAAACTCATACAGCCTGATGCATTTTGAAGAATTCGTCGCGGTCCAACACCATGCGCACACTCTGTACGAACTCTCCGAAGAAGCTGCTTCCCAAGCCAGGGTATTTTGTACAACGCTTTGGGATGAAATGGATCTCAATGTAGATCTTGATAAAGAATATCGTAGGCTTTGGGACAAGGCAGAGCATAGGTTGAATGAAGCAAAAATCGAACCCTGACCGGGCTGGTACGGCCACATCCAGACAGAGTTCTTTCGCTGTAGGTTGACCGAGAAAAACTACTCCTCATACCCCGCCTCTTTCAACTCGCTGCCTATCGCCTCGGAAAAATGCGCTATGGAAGCAGCCGAAAGCTGCTTCTTCCATTTAGAAACGGATTGTTCGGCTGTAGAAGAGGTCATGTGGCCTGCAAACTTGTCGCGTTGAGCGATGACGACCTCCGGGCTCAACTCGACGCCAAGCCATTCGCCAATCTCTTTTGCCGTATCGCCCAACCTGAGGGCCAACGCTTCGTATTTAATCGCAAGACAGTCATCACTTCGAGTCCCACTCGAACTCAACATTTCTCTGAAGCTTGGCATCATGCGTTTGCAGTATGATAACTCCGTGTCATCATCCAGCCAGCTAAACGCATTGAACTTACGCTTCTTGTTGAAACTCATGACCGAACAAAGAATGTCCCTCGGGTCACGAATCAACATGATCTTTTTGTAGCTTGTGTCGGAGGCATAAATCGGGTGACTGAGTCCCATTGATTTTTCAGCATAATACTCACATTGTGGGTATTGCTCCACCACTGTTGCCATAAAAGCTTCCACCAATTTTTTTTGCAACTCCGCATTGAAGAGTTGCCCGTCAAGAAACTCTCCAGTCTCAAATCCATGGTAAAGTGGATATCCAAGTCCATTGAGGACTTCTGGACGCTGCTGTATTGCATCAGGCAGAAACATGGGTGCGTCATCTGTAGAGGAAAGCGTAGCAAGAGCATGAAGAAAGAAAAGGTAACGATCCTCAAAAGGGGGAGTCATGGGGACTGCAATCTCTTTAGCGGTGGCAAGGAGCTGCATCGTCAACGTTGACCCCGTACGTCCATTTGCATGCACTATAATCGGACAAATCCGCTGCATATAACTCCTACTTGCTTTCAAACTGGTCGAACTGTTGACAAGATGGCACTTTTCGAAATCGATCCAATGTTCGCAGAAGTAAGTAAGCTTAAACCATGGCTGGCGGCAACCCGTCACGGGCAACCGGGCCGGCCAAATCCGCTTTCTGACCAGTGCCCTTATTGCGCGATACTGACCTTGACGATTGAATTTCGATGCGCCTGTCACCTCTGAAGCCAACGTTTTACCCAGATGCTAACCATTTTTTGTTGTCTGTTATATTTTTAGGGACGCTACCAACCAATAGGGGAGAGGCGGACATGGACACCCAAGCAGTTGAGATCAGTTTTGGGGACCAACCGTGATAATAATTCCCAAAAATTGGACCCTCGGGCAGATTCATGCAATACTTATGCTTCCAACGACATTCGTCACCAAGCTAGGAGTGTGGATATGAACGCAGCAACACCCCAAGGTCGGATCAGATTTCGCAACGAGGCGCTCAAGGTCGCCGAATTCGGCTATTCCATCCGCGACTCACTTCTTGAGTTGAAAGGCGTGGTACAGGTCCAGGTGAACAAACGGATCGGGAGCATTCTCATCCTGTTCGACAAGACCAAGGTCAGCACCGACAAAATTCTGAACAGGATCGCGGAATCCCTCGGCATTGACATGGCCAAGGTCAGGAAGAGCGTCGGCGACATGCAGAAGGTGATTACCGGCAAGAAAGGCCGCACCTACGTCAAGCGCGGGATGATGGCGACAATGGGCGCTGCGCTGGGCGTCCTCTTCATCTCCGAAAAATGGCACGCCCTCGCCGGGGCCGCATTTGTCTCCATGCTGGCCCTGCACTTGTATCAAAACAAACGAACTCTGATGAACTAACACAAAGCCCTTCGGTGTGCCGCCGAAGGGCTTTTCTTTTTCATCAAGCCCTGCTCTACGAGGCGCGATTGCGCATCGGTGCGCAGTCCAACAGCCAACCTGCCCCAGTCAGAAACCCGGATAGCTGCATGACAACACGCCGCACAAGGTAAGCCCCCCTTGTGCGCGAACAAGACATGCAATGAGGAGGGGCGCCTAACGCGACTGGGAAGACTCGGACGAGCAGGAAGCCAAACCGCACGCCGGGCATGAGTAGGACCAGCCTTTTCACACGACTGGCCGGTAGCTATCTCGGGGGAGAAGAGCTTTCCGAGAGTAAGGAAGGTTTCGATTCGGAAGCAGCAGGGTCGGGGTCGTCCTGGAGAGCTTGCCCGATCAGATTGGACAGGAAATTTCCCTGCCCCTGCCCCTGGCCCTGACCCTGACCGCCCTGGCCGCCGATGCCGAGCAGCGACAGTGCCGCCAGGCTCACGCCGCCACCGCCCTGTCCTCCGGCGAGCGTGGACGCGGCGGCCACCCCGCCAAACAACACGCCCTGCTTGAGCGCAGCGGCAGCGACCTGCCCGCCCGTCACATCACCCGACTTGTAACGGCTCCACATCTTGTATCCGACAATACCAACACCGACCAGCGCGCCTATTCCGGCAGCGGCCAGGGGATTCTTGGGTAATAGACTTTTCATGGCTGCCCTCTCTTCACGGCAAGATTTACACCGCCAAAACCATACACCAATCCAAGGATTCGGGCAAAATCAGAGGCAAAAAAGGTGAAAGCAAAAAGCGCAGCCTTACCAATATATTAAACTATTGCATATCATTGTGGTCTATAATGAGAACAAAAAAAGCGCAGCCGAATCGACTGCGCCAGTTGTTTCAAAGAATGTCCCCTTATTGTTCGGGCAGCATTGGGCGCATGCTATAGGCACAGGTCAGGACGGTACCGGAATTGTGCAGGAAGGCGAGCATCGCGGGTGTGATGAAGCCAAAAATTCCCAAACCTATGAACAGCGTGTTGCTGATCACAATGAATTTGTAGTTCTGCCTGATACGCCGCATGACCATCTTGGACAGGGTCATGGCGTCCAAGAGGCTGTCCAGCCGCTCGCTGGTCAGCATGAGGTCACACGCCTCCTGGGCGATGTCTGCGCCATGCTTCATGGAAACACCAACGTTGGCGTGGCTCAAGGCGGCGGAGTCGTTGATGCCGTCGCCGACCATGGCCACAGTATAGCCTTCCTTGCGCAGGGTATCCACGAGGGTCGTCTTGTCATCGGGCAACACCTGGGCGTAATATTCCTTGATATCTAGACGGTTGGCAACATTGCGCGCCGTCGTCTCACTGTCCCCGGTGAGCATGATAATACGTTCCAGGCCGATGTTCTCCAAACGGCGGATGAAGCGGTATGCGGACTCGCGCAACGGGTCTTCCAGGGCGATAACGCCTGCCAATTCATTCCCCACGGCCATGTACAGGGCGGACAGACCGTCTTTAGTGCAACGCGCTATCTGTTCGTCCAGGCCGGAGAGATCAATGCCTTCGTCCTCATGGACGAAATGTCTGCTGCCGAGAATCATGCGCTTGCCGTCAAGGGTGGTGGAAATACCATGCGCCAGAATGTAATCCACTTCCGCGTGGCGCTCTTCGTGGATGAGGCCTTCCTGCCGCGCCAACCGAACCACGGCATCAGCCACAGGATGGGGGAAGTGCTCTTCCATGCAAGCGGCGTTGCGAAGGACGAACTCCCGGTTGTACCCGTTGACCGGGCAGACATCGATCACTTCCGGAGAAGCCATGGTCAGGGTGCCGGTCTTGTCCAGAACAATGGCATCGACCTTGGATAGTTGTTCGATGTACTTGCCGCCCTTGATGAGCGCGCCGCAGTGAGCCGATTCCAGCATGGCCGAACGCACTGCCAGGGGCGTGGATAGCTTGATGGCACAGGAGTAGTCGGCCATGAGCACGGCAGCGGCCTGCATCCAGTTGCGGGTGATGGCGAAGATGATGCCCGACAATATGAAAGAGAACGGCACGATCTTGTCCGCGAGCTTGATGGCCTGACCGTGAATATCCGCCTTCATCTTCTCGGATTCCGCGATCACATGCGCAATCTTGGCGAAACGGGTCTCATCGCCCACCCCTTCGGATAGGATGACGATCTTGCCCTCCTCCACCACGGTACCCGCATAGACTTCCTTGCCCACGCCGCGCTTCACCGAAAGCGGCTCGCCAGTCATGGAGGACTGGTTGACCATGGCCGTACCGTCGGCCACCACACCGTCCACCGGAATACGGGAACCGGAACGGACCACCACCAGATCGCCCACAGACAATTCGTCCTGGGAAAGCTGGACCTCCTCTCCCCTGCGCAGCACCCAGACGGGCTTGCCATCTCCGCCGAAAAGGGAGGCCAGATCCTTACGCGACTTCTCGCGTGTCCAGTCTTCCAGTGTTTCGCTCACATCGAGAAGCAGATGGATGGTACCGGCGGTATTGAAATCACGCATGGCCAAAGCCGAACCGATGGCGGCTGCGTCGAGCACGGCCACATTGAGCTTACGCTGAAACAGAGCCCGCACTCCTTCAAAAAGCAGGGGAGCGACCGAGATTGTCGCCCAATAGGGACGGAGCGACATGGGCATGAAAAGCCGCGTGGTATAGAAGTTAAATACCTTTTTGGCGACGATCCAGAATGGATTTTCCAACTCATCCGGCTCGTAGGTGCCTGCGCCGGGAGCCGGAAGCGTACAGGCTGTCTCATCCCCAAGGGCGGCGTTGCGGCAGTCGGGCAACTCAGGCAGCACAGGAGTCTTCATCGCCTTGGCCAAAACGCGGACCACCCGGTCCGTCAGCGACCTGTCCGGAGTAAAGAGCATGAGCCCGCGCCCGGAGCGCTCCGAATACCGGTATTCGGCATCGCCCAACTCGTCTCCCAACTGGACATGCAGTTGATCGCGGTAATACAGGACGGCCTGTCCCGATTCGGCTTCAAAACGAATCCGGCCAGGAATGCTTCGTACTATGCTCATGCCTCTATCAAGCTCCCGTGAGTGTGAACATGACTCCCGATGCGGAAGCACTGTGAAACTACGCTACGGACTTGGTCGTCCCGGTCGCGGCTTTAGACTTGGCGGCGGTTTTTTTGGCCGGAGATTTTTTCGCTGCAGGCTTCCTGGCTACAGCCTCCTTCGAAGCCGCCTTCTTGGCAGAAGCTTTCTTGGTGGGAGTCTTCTTGGCGGAAGCTTTCTTGGCCGCCGCCTTCTTTGGCGCAGCCTTCTTGGCCGGGGCCTTTTGGGCTTCCTCGGCGGCCTGGCGGACCTTCTCTTCGTGAGCAAACTTGGCCTCGGCCAAATAGTCCTCCACGTCTTCCTTCAGGGTCTCGACGGAACACAAGAGTTTCTCGGTCAAGCCGTGTCCGCCCTGAATCACCGACTGGAGGAGATTCTCGCCCTTACCTTCCTTGACCAACGCCATACCCGCAGCGCCAAGAGCCGCCCCAGCTATGAGATACGCAATCCTGTTGATTGCCATGCCGCCTCCTTAGCTTTTTTCTCGGCGAGGCATCTGCTCCGCCATTTCGTTCATGGTTTTCTCGATAAAATCCTGTCCCAGCTCGGCTGCCTGCCCCATGAACTTCTTCAATTCCTCTGGATGCTTGACTGCCATGTAACCGGCTGCGCCAACCACGGCGCCAGCTGCGATCAACAACAACTTTTCGGTCAGTTCATTCATAATAAGGGTACTCCGTGAGGGTTGAGGGATGTTAACCCACTATCATAGTATGGAGTTTTATTGCAGTTATAAGAATGATTTTTATTATGCCCTCATGCGCCTGGCAGATCCGCCCCGTAGCGGAGCCCCTAAAGCGGCGACCAACAGACCTTGGCAGACGGTTCTGCCGAGACCGAGGCCGAAGTAATTACACGCCAGGACACCGGCGAGGGAAAGGATGACTCCACCGGACTGCAGAGAGAAACGGTCACGCCGAGGCGAGGGTTGGGACGAGGAATTGATGATGTTATCAGTTGAACGGGATTTAGCAGTGGGACTCTTTCCAACGGTTTTCCTGGAACGCATCAATAGCTCTCGATATGGCTGGAATTAAGTATCTAATGGGCACCAATGATCCGACGGCCCCGGGCGTGAACCACCTGAATGGACGCGAACGGAGAGCACACCTTATTGAAAATGGTTTTCACAGTCAATATCAATGAGTAACAAAAAGAACGACCGCTCTGCGGTGTACTGCAGCTACGGCCAGAGAGAATTAGGCAAACAGAATTTCGTGGAGTTCCCGAACAATTTCCGCAGCACGGTCATCGTCAGGAGTGGAGATCAGTTCTTCCAGCAGAGCCGGAGGAATTCTGTCGGCATCGTACTGGATCAACAGGGTGCGGGCAAAAATATTGACCGAGGTGTCCTTCACGGCATCCGGCATGTCGGGCGGCGACTGGGCGAGTTTCATGGCCTCGGGGTCTTTCATGATACCGAGGGAAAACTTGATCCTGATCCGTCCAGGCAGGCTGTGCTTGATGGACAGATACTTCCTCAGGGTGGCGATAGTGGCAAAATCCATTGACGTCTCCTGCTGCGCTTCTACATGAGAGGAGCGCGATCCGCAAATCATCTTGCAAGCATGTGCCACCTGCCGGATCTGGCGTTTACAAGTTGGCTTTTACACTCAATCTGGACAGGGAAGAGAATTCCATTTACTCGAAGACCAATTCACGTATACCCAGCTTAGCAAAGGCGTCGACGCAAGAGTCCAGGAATGATTCCTCTAGAAAAGGCTCGGGCTTTTTCGGCGTAGACGACATCCTTCGATTCGAGGATGCACACGAAAGGAATGAAAAACAGCATGAAGATTGCCGTAAACGCACTCCCTTTGACCGGGCTTGTTACCGGCGTTGCCAGATATGTGCGGAATCTATACGTGGAAATGGAGCGTATTCCGGAGTGCGAAATCCACTATTACACGGGTACCCGGCTTTCGCGGCAAATGCCTGCCCAGGCCGAACCTGGTGAATGGATGAAGCGTACCGAATGGCTCTGGAAGTTCCCGGATGTAATCGTCACAACGCTCCGGGCAATCCACTGGCTTCTTTTCGAGCGGCACCTCCGGGGCACACTGAAAACAGAGCCTGTTTCAATATACCATGAAACAGCCGCCTTTACTGCCGCCAACATCTTCAAACGTATTCCACAGGTCTTTACTTTATACGATTTGTCGCTTCTCCGATTTCGGGACATGCACCCGAGGGAACGCGTCTGGTTTGCCGATCTATTTTTCAAAAGACGCCTCAAAGAGGCCACACATATCATCACCATCTCTGATTTCATTCGTCAGGAAGCCATCGAGTATCTGCAAATACCCGAAGATCGGATTACGGCGATCCCCCTTGCTCCCGCACCACAGTTCAAGGAGCAGACAGAAGACACATGCAGGGCCGTGCGCGAGAAATATTCTCTCCCGGAGTCCTATTTCCTTTTTGTGGGAACCCTGGAGCCGAGGAAGAATATCGAAACCGTTGTGAACGCCTTGAAGGGAACTGATGCTGCACATCATTTCGTCATCACCGGCTGGGATGGATGGGGCGACAAGCAGTGGATGTCCCAGGACGAGGGCGAGGAGTATAAAAAACGCATTCATCTGACCGGCTACATTCCGGACGAGGATCTGCCCGCCCTGTATGCAGCAGCTACGGCGCTAGTTTATATCAGCCATTACGAAGGGTTCGGCTTGCCGGTAGTCGAGGCTATGGCATGTGGTTGCCCTGTGATCTGCTCTGATGCAGCAAGTCTTCCCGAAGCAGGCGGAAACGCAGCGCGATACATAGCGCCGGACGACATTGAAGGCGTTGTGACGGCGATGAATGACGTTGCATCGGACGATAAACTCCGTGCAACCATGAAGGCTAAAGGGCTAAGGCATGCCGCGTCTTTGAGTTGGGAAGATAACGCTCGAAGGACCTATGAAGTATTCAAGATGCTGCACGATTCTTGACCTTGCATGAGGTCGGGCCTTTGCCGCCCAATGCCTTTGGACCGATAGCAAAGAACGGTCACCGTTCGCTCAGCCCCTTCTTCGCGTAAAGAATTAGCGAAGAGCGGAAGGACTCAAGGGTCCGACTATATGCCTATTTTTTCGCGATAAAGCGCGATCACTTCGTCAGAGTCCCCCTCTGCGACGGTACACCCATCTTCAATCCAGACACAGCGCTTGCACAGGGATTCAAGAGTGATCAAATCATGGGATACAAAAACTATGGTCTGATCCGACAGCATCTTTTCCCGCATGGCTGCCGTGGACTTTTTTTGGAACTGTTGATCGCCGACGCCAAGGACTTCATCGACCAGCAAAATGTCGGGGTTCATCTGCAGGGCCACTCCAAAACCCAAACGGGCCTGCATGCCGGAAGAGTATGTCTTCAAGGGATCGTCTATCCAATCCTCCAACCCTGCAAACTCGACAATTCCATCTAGCTGTTCCTCTGCCTCGCGCCGCGAGAAGCCAAGCAACATGGCATTGAGTATCGCGTTGATCCGGCCGGAAAGCTCCGGGTTGAATCCCAGCTGGAGCCCCAATAGGGCAACCACCGGGTCGTTGAAGAACGAGATAGTGCCAACGGTCGGCATCAGGATCTTCGCCATGAGCTTCAACAAGGTCGACTTGCCTGCACCATTGGAACCAATGACGCCCAATGTTTCGCCCTGGTAGACGGTCAGGCTGACATCTTTCAACGCCTCATATTTCTTGTACGTAAAACAACCGCGTCTGGAAACGAACGTGCAGCCCACATTCTTCAATTCTATCAGAGGGACAGCACTCATTTTTGGCACACCTTCGGATATGCATAATCAAGCTTTTTCAATAGGGCCATGGACCCCAGCAAGAACACCACTGAACCGATAAAGACGTAGCCGAGATACGCCCAGTCGGGCCACTGTCCTTCCAAAAGAACCGTCCTGTAATTTTTCAACAACCCGGCCATCGGGTTCAGGTAAACTATCGGCCGATGCTGTGGCAGCACCATCGTATCCAGGTCGTAAAATATGCCCGAAGCAAAAAAGAGCAATTCGGTAAACGTGCCGATGATAAAGCGCAAGTCCGGTACAAAAGGAGTAATCGCCGAAAAGAAATATGACGTCGCAAGAATGAACACGAACTGTATTATCATCAATATCGGCAAGCATATCCAGGAGATCGAAACAGGGGTGGGATAGAAGTAGAGAAAGACAAGAAGCAACGACGTCACAATCAGATTTTTAACGGAATCCTGGCAGACAACCACGAAGGGGAAAAATGTTTTCGGTATCCAGACCTGTTGGATTAAACCGCGTGCGTTGTAAATGCTATCCTTACTGTTTCCGATACAACGTGCGAACCAATTCCAAAACACGATCCCGACAAACAGGAAGCCTACAAAATTGCCTGTCCCTTGATGGAGCATTATCTCAAAGACACAATAAAGAGTCGCCATCATGAACAAAGGCTCGAGAATCCACCACACATAATTCAAATAGTATGAGGAAACCTCGACCTTCAAGTTTGCAATAACATAGAGCTTTGCAAGATCAAAAAAATGTATTTTTTTCACAATGTGCTCGACGATTGTCTCAAGGATAAAAATTTTCGACCAAGGCAGCATGCTCTGAATGGGGCAAACCCCAAACGGATACAAGCAGAAGCACTAATTCAGCCTCTTCTTCCACCATGCGATACTTTCTGCAAGCCCGCTATCCAGCGTATACGAGGAATTGAAACCGACCTCTTCCGTCAAACGGGTTATATCAGCGACCATTTTAGATGGTTCATCGACATTCATCGGCCGAACTCCCAACTTCATGCAGCCCGGACGATTCGTGAGTGCCTCGATTCGCAACAACAGGTCCTTAACCGCGATGACCTCGCCGGATGCAATGTTGACACTCCCTGCAACATCCGAGTCCATCAGGGCAACAAGCGCAGCTGCAGCATCTTTGACATACATGAAATCCCTTAACTGGGTCCCACTGGAAGCGTTGAAATCCACTCCTGCCAGGCTGCTGACAATCGCCTCGGAGACAAGCCGCGACCGCTGCTCGCGCGGCCCGTACAGATAAAACAAATGTCCCCAGGCAAAGGACACATCGGCCAACGCGGCGGCCTTTTCCAGGGTTTCTCTGAGCGCTTTCTTGGCAGTGCCATACAACGTGTGCGGCGCATACGGGGTGGTGAATTCGTTTAAATGCGCATGGGTCCAGTCATATTCCGCACACGTGCCAACGCCGATGAATCGCCTCCCTCCACTTTCCTGAAACATCTTGAACAAATCAAGAGAACAAGAAAGCCAGGAAAGGTTGGCCGTAGAGTTCCAAAATTTTCCTGGCGTCGTATCCCAGGCCAGGTGCATCAAATGGCTGGGGCTTACTGATTGTAAGATGCGATCTCGATCATGTCTGTTCATGATATCCCCCTCATGCCAAATGAGGTTTTCTCTCGATGGCAGGGGAGGCTTTCGCGACAGACAGTGCAACGCCACGTCGGGACGATCAGCCAGAGCATCCACGATATGGCTACCAACAAAGCCGGTTGCACCTGTTAACAATACTGTTTTCATTTATTGATCGAATCCGTTTCGAAATCCTGTCTGAACTCTCGCCCCATGAAAATCTCCTTCATTTCTACGAACGAGACTCTATACACCGGCTTGATATACTACCGCGACAGAGACAAGACATTACGCATCGTTTGCTCTCAGTCGCACAACAGTTCAGCCCGTTCACCATTTGAAAAGAGCTGGCGCGCCTTGAGTGGTTCATGATCCGAGCAGACCAGAGCGTAGAGGCAATAGGCCCTACTCGCGTCTGCATAAAAGGCTTCAATGCCGCCAAAACCTGACATTCGTTGCCCGCGTCTCAAAGAACAAATACGCGCTGGTTATTCCGGCGTACGCCGGATCAACTCATACGTGGCGTCCCGATCGGCAATACATGCGGGTTCTGCGGGCCATTGTATGCCAAAAGCCGGATCGTCCCAGCGCACGCCGCGGCCTGCCCCCGGTTGGTACGGCTCACAGATCTGATAAAAGACTTCAGCATGTTCCTCCAAGGTCAGAAAGCCATGCGCCACTCCGGGTGGAATATATAAAGCGGCACGGTTTGCCGAGCTCAATGCAAGGCTGTGCCACTGGTACCGAGTTGCGGAATCGGTGCGGAGATCAACGGCCACATCGAACACCGTACCCATTGTGCAGCGTACCAGCTTGTGCTCCCCATAGGGGGCCGCCTGGTAGTGCATTCCCCGCAGCGTATACTTCCTTACATTCCAGGAGATACTGCATTGACTCCAGTTGGCCTTCAGGCCATGGGCACGGAACTCGTCCACGCAGGAGGTACGGGCAAAGGCCCCCCGCTCGTCTTCCAGATACTCCGGCCATATTTCCCATACACCGGCCAATGGCGTTGGCTTGAACTTCATTCCCAAACTCGCAGATTCGGTATGGCCGTCACAAATTTTCCACCCCATTCCCGAATCGCTGCCAGCTGATCCATGATTTCTCCGCGAATATTCCACGGGAGGATGAGGACATAATCAGGCTTTGCCTTCAGCAATGTTTCAGGGGGGACAATAGGTATCCGGCTTCCGGGCAGATACTTGCCCTGCTTGTACGGACTCTTGTCCGCGACCATCGAGATGAAGTCAGGCCGGATGCCGGCATAGTTGAGCAGCGTATTGCCTTTGGCTGCCGCCCCGTACCCGGCGACCGTCGCTCCTTTTCGCTTCGCATCGATGAGGAAACTCAACAAATCCATTTTGATATTTTGCACGGCATCAGAGAATTCGCGATACCCCTCAAACCTGTCCAGCCCAGCGTCAAGTTCCCGGCCAAGGAGCTCTCCGACCGCCCTACTCACAGACCGGCCCTGCTTTTCCGGACAGGCGCAAACTCTCAATGAACCGCCATGCGTCGGCAACTCCTGCACATCAAATACCGTCAGCCCGTGCGCCTTGAAGATGCGCTGAACCGTGTACAGAGACAGGTAGGAAAAATGCTCATGGTAGATCGTGTCGAACTGCGTTTTCTGCACCAGATTCAACAGATGCGGAAACTCCACCGTCATGATGCCTTGTTCCTTCAAAATGGCAGCGAAACCGGCAACGAAATCATTGATGTCAGGGACATGAGCCAGCACATTATTGCCCAGCACCAAATCCGCTGCGCCCCACTGATCTTTCAGCTTTTCGGCCGCGTCCCGTCCAAAGAACATGCATTCCGTCGGAATGCCTTTTTCCCTGGCCACCGCCGCCACATTTGCGGCGGGCTCCACCCCTAGCGCAGGGATGCCCCTCTCCACGAAATACTGCAGCAGATAGCCATCGTTGCTCGCGATCTCAACCACGTGGCTGTCGGGTCCCAAATCGTAGTTAGCGACCATGTAGTCAACGTACTCGCGCGCGTGCGCCAGCCATGTCTCCGAATAGGAAGAGAAGTAATCATACTCGGAGAATATATCCTCGGGAGACGCGAACTCATCAAGCTGAACCAGGCCGCACTCTGGACAGAAATATGCCTTCAACGGGGAGTATGGCTCCATGAGCATGCTCTTTTCCCGAGTCACATACGCATTGGAAAGCGGGCTGGTTCCCAGATCGACAACGACATCCTCTATGGGCGTCTTACAAAAGCGACAATGCATCACGCGACATGATCCTTCAATTCAGATACATAGGAAGCAATCTGCTCCTCGGCCAGCTTGAGAGGATCCTCCCCATCGGCCTGACGGCGGTACCAATCCGCCGTCACCTGCAAGGCCTTCCCGGCTCCCCAGATGGAACCCCACCCGAGACGCTGCTGCGCCTTTGAGCAGTCCAGACGCAGGAGCTCCGTCTCATGCGGGTGCGGGCCTTCATCCAGTGTCCACCCGGGGTGCGTTCCCCAGAATTCGGCGAAGTGCCGCATCATCCATTCCACAGAACGTACTTCGCCATCAGTCGGACCAAAATTCCAACTCTCCGCAAACGTATTGTCGCTCCACAGCTTTTCCGCCAATTGTAAATAGCCGTTCAGTGGCTCCAGGACGTGCTGCCAGGGTCGAACAGCATCCGGGCGGCGGAGATGGACAGGTTTACCGGCAAGGAAGGCTCTGACGATATCAGGGATCAGACGGTCTTCGGCCCAATCGCCGCCGCCGATGACATTCCCGGCACGTGCCGTGGCCACTCCGGGCGCGTCGGCATCGTCAAAAAAACTGGAGCGGAATGAGCTCGTCACGAGTTCCGCGCACGCCTTGCTCGCACTGTACGGATCGTGGCCGCCAAGGCGGTCATTCTCGCGGTAGGGCCACAGCCACTGTTGGTCCGCGTAGCATTTGTCCGTTGTGATGATCACTACCGAACGGACATTTCCGACCTGCCGCACGGCTTCCAAGATATTGGCCGTACCCATGACGTTGGAACCGAAGGTGAAGAGCGGCTCCTTATAGGAAAGACGGACCAGGGGTTGGGCAGCGAAATGGATGACGATGTCCGGAGCGCACGCCTGCATGGCGTCACGGACCGCCGTGTAATCACGAATGTCACCGGCCGTGGCATCTATCGGGGGGATAAAACCGCGAGCCTGGGAAAACATGGGATTGTCTTCCGGCAGCGAGAATCCCACCACCTTGGCTCCCAGGTGAAGGAGCCAAAGGGATAACCAGCTTCCCTTGAAGCCGCTCTCCCCTGTCAGGAAGACCCGCTTGCCTGCCCAGAACGATTCGCCGGGAGGCCCTAACAGTCGCTGCGATCCCATGGCACCTCTCCGGATTCCCATATTCTTTCCAACAACATTTTATCGCGAAGGGTGTCCATCGGCTGCCAAAAGCCGTCATGAAAAAACGGCAGCAACTGGCCTTCGTTGGCAAGGCTGGTCATAGGGCCCTCCTCCCAGACGCAGGCATCTCCGTCGACCCGATCCAGCACCTTGGGATCTAGAATGAAATAGCCACCATTGATCCAGTCACCATCACCGGCCGGCTTTTCAATAAAGCCGGTTATCTGGTTGTCCGAAATCGCAAAACGCCCGAAACGCCCGGGAGGCTGAACAGCTGTCACCGCCGACAGCAGACCGCTTTGCTTGTAGGCCGCCTCCAGCGCATGCAAATCGACGTCGGCCAGCCCGTCACCATACGTCATGAAGAAGGGAGCGTCGTCAAGGTACTTCCGGATACGCTTCAGCCGCCCTCCGGTCATGCTTTCCTCACCGGTATTGGCAACCGTAACCGTCCACGGATCCACGGTGCACGAGCCCTGATGCCATGTCACATGATTATTTCTCAGATCAAATGTGGCATCAGTCATGTAGGTGTAATAGTTATTGAAAAAGTCCTTAATCATGTTCCCCTTATACCCTGCGCAGACAATAAATTCATTATGCCCGAAGGACGAAAAGTAGCGCATGATATGAACAAGAATGGGGATACCGCCGATCTCGACCATCGGCTTGGGCTTCAAAAGACTCTCTTCACTGATCCGAGTCCCTTTGCCCCCTGCAAGAATGACCACTTTCATGCATTTCCCCTCTAACGGATTAAACCCTCATGATATTACCGTTGCTATAACGGATAGGGATGTTGTGATTTCTCTATAATCCCAAAATCCAGCAGTATCCATTTTTCCTACAACACTCAATCTTTCTCCCCGAAAGCATTGCCACGGCAAACTAAACTGACAACGGGCTGCCTTCCATTCACATCCCTAAGGCATGAGGTCTTCCCCCAACCCCAAAGATCCCAGCCTAGGATTATGACCCGATAAAAGAGTGAGTTTTTAACTGCACGGTACCTGACCGCGATGTCTTTACAGGCCGTCCGGGTCAAACATCATCAATTTTTTCAGCAGAGCCAGGTCATTCACTCTTGCTCTATTTTCGGGAAAGTCCTCCACTCCAGTAGCCTCGAAGCCTCCGGGGGATGACGCTCACCACCCGTTAAATACCCCTTGCTCGCAATTCTTCTTCCGTCATGCGCACGGCAACATCCAAAGCATCCATTTTTGCCTGCCATTGGAGGTCTTTCATGATGGCTGCTGGATTCACCCTCAGTACGGCATGATCATTCGACCGCATGAATTTTGGATTGATCCTTATGTATTTTTCCCAATCCATTTTCAACACGCCGAAAACAGCACCCAAGAACTCTTTGAGCGCGAAGCTTCTGCCCGTGGCAATGATATAGTCCTTGCATAGATCGGATCGCAGCATCAGCCACATGGCTTCAACATACTCAGGGGCCCACCCCCAATCCCTGACTATGTCAATGTTACCCAATTCCAAAACATTGGTTTTGCCTTCAAAAATATCACAGGCGGTTTTTACTATCTTCCGTGTAACGAAATCATCTCCCCTCAGCGGAGACTCATGATTGGACAAAAAGCCTATCACGAGATGCAGATTGTAGCGATTCCGGTATTCACGAATCAGATAATACGTAGCAACCCTGGCTGCAGAATATGGGTTTGCGGGATTGAATACAGTACTTTCATCTATCGGATTCCCCTCATTCGCACCAAAGACCTCACTGGAGCAGGGGAAGAAAACTTTGACCTTTCTCTTTGCAAGACGGAGCGCTTCAAGAATCACTGACGTATCGAAAACGATACTTGTAATTGTTGGGTACGGCTCCTCAAGAGAACGTCCCACAGAGCTTTGTGCGGCCAGGCAATATATCTCCACACATTCTGTTTCCTCAACCAACTGACGAAAGGAGTCCACGGTAAAGGAGGCGAAAACTCGACACTCGACCTGCCGTTCAATCCCCAGCGCCTTCAAACGCCAAAGATTACGATCCTCAGTGCTCCGAGTTGTCCCTACCACCTTGTACTGTTTCGCAAGTAAGGATTGAGCCAGGTACGCCCCGTCCTGCCCGGTGATCCCTGTGATCAGGGCCACTTTAGATGTCCCTGAAGAGGAAACCGGTGTCGCCATAATGAAATCCAATACTGTTAGTTTCTGACGCGTTTCATGATCGCGATCGTTGATGGGGCCACTCTTCCCCATGGAAGCAGTGCGCGGCAAACATTCTTTACTGTAGCCTCTCTCCCTCGCAATGGGAACGAGGTGATTTATGATCTTCGCGAGCCCATCAATCGGGAATCGGAGCACCGCCGCTCACAACACACCAGCGTTCAGAGCCTTGGATCATTTTGTACAAATGCGTTTGATCCATCCATGTACTCGGAATATGGCCGCGACCAGGCGAGGGTATTGCATGAACTTCTCCGCCAACATCTCTTCTTTCGTCAGTGGAACTGCATCATTGGCAGTATACTTGTCCCAAAGGGATCTCGGGTAATGGCTCCGCAAGAAATCAGCATGTACCGCCATTGCATCGGATGCCCGGTCCGAGGAAGGAGATGTGGATGACAGGACTCGCACCAACCCGCCGAGACGGCGGAGAAAGAAGACCTGCGCCTTTGCGATGATTTTGAACTCGAACACCCGTTCCGTCAGCGCACCATGGAGATGATCGTCGAGCACGCTGCGAACCAGCGTTGCAGGAACCGCAAGGGATTCCAGCGGGAGCTCTCCTCCAGTCAACAGATCTTCGGCTGTTTCGGTTCGCCAACCGCCCACCAAGGTCTCGCAACCAGGAGTGGTGCTTTCACCGTCAGCCGGACGAACCGCATAATTGAAGTCCAGGGCCGCGACCACATCCTGCACGTTGATCCCAAGACGATAAAATCTATGGATATCCCGGACAAAATTCGGGAACAGGGTTGTACGGCTTGTAAGAAAAGATACAACGGCATGCTCAGGCAAGGCATTGCGGATCTCTTCTGGACATCCCATAAAAACGTCCCCATTGCCTGTCCGCCCGTTTGACTTCCCCACCAGGCTGACGATTCTGATGAATTGGCCAAAATACTCGAGTATCGGCGCCACCTGTTCACTTTGCGCCGCGGGGATCAGCACGATGACAAGCTCCGGCTTCTCAAATTGCCCGGTGACGCTGAGCATCGTCTGTTTGATCTCATTTTCGTCATCAGTATCGACTTGAACGACAAGGACGACGTCGGGTGTCTTTCGTCCTTCGGCCCAGCGCGCCAGTACGGGATGGACCTTCTGCCCATAAAAATCACCTTGCACACCAGGAGCGCCATTCAGCGGCACATTGCCCATTATCGTCACGAGCGACTTGTTGCCGTACACCTTGCCGAGCATGGTGCCGAAAATCTCTGACTGCTGCTGCCATTCCTCGACATTGCCCTGACCAAGATGATGCAATGGCAGGCAGATCACAAAGGCCGGAAGCCCCTGCTCCCAGGAACGGATGCACAAGAGCGTGTCGTAATGATGAAAACCCCGATATTCAGGGTCAAAATCGAACACCAGATCTTTGTGAATGACCAACAGCAGACCATCAAGATGGACCGCAGGCAGAGGGGACGAGAACGGATACAGGATGCCGTGGCAATCCACTATGTTCCGAACGATCTTGAAATATGGATAACAGACACCGGCAGGCCCGAGAATTCCCCAGGAGGCACCGGCACCCTCAATCATGGCAATTTGCTGAACCAGTCGATGGAGGAAGTCTTCAGGGAAATGGATGTCGGCATGCATGACAATGAGATGCTTACCGGGATGGCGTTCCCGAACCTCCTCAAGAAACGTGAAGTAGTCCAGACGGCTCTTATGATTGATAACGATGTCAACGGCAATGAACTCGCTCAGACGCCAGTGTTCGATGCATGACAGTGTTGCAGATTGCTCCTGATGATGTTCGCCGACAAGAACGGCAAGAACGTAATCTTCAAAAATCATACAGCCCTTCTTTGCAGCATGACCGCCAATCGTCCGCAAAAGGATTTTACAGTTCGTCTTGCCACATCCATCAAGCCATAACGGATATAGGTGTCCATGACGAGAAACGCATACCGCCGCCATCCCGAAACAGCGATCGCCGGAGAATCCTTCCTGCCGTCAGATGCGGCAGTGGACACGGATTTCATAATGATCCGCTCCAACTCCTGGCCGTTTTTCTGCCAGGAGAACTCCCGTGCGAAGACACGCGCCCGCTGACCAAGTTTTTCCCGCAAACCGGAGTCTCGCACAAGGGACAGGGCGGCATTCTCCATCTCTTCACTGGAGGAAACGAGAAAGCCCGTCGAACCATCCTGCACAACTTCGGGATGCGGCCCATGCCGATAGGCAACTACCGGCGTACCTTGAAATTGTGATTCGATCAAAGGGAGGTTGAATCCTTCCCATTGCGAGGTGTTAACGAGCACGTCACACGCTTTGTAGGCGCTCCCCATGTCGGCCTCAGGAAGATTCAAACAGGGAATGAGACCGCGCTCCTCAAGGTACGCTTCCGCCTCCTTATCCCCTCTCCCGACAACCACGATCTCAAGTTCCGGCTCGGCAGCACGAAGACGCTCCGCAAGTTGGATGAAATCGGCAAACCCCTTGTAGGGCTGTTGATCTTCGGTGACCTGAATACGCCCAACCCAGAGCATCGCAACGGCATCATCGGCAATACCCAGGGCCCGACGAAAACGTTGTGCGTCACTGCCTTCCGCTTCAGGATAATGGTTGCTGCCGAGGTACAGCACTTCCGCGAATCGATGCACCGAAGGCGGCAACCAATTCTGAATGCTCCCGGAGATGGAAAGGATTTTGTCCTGGTCACGGAAACGAGGGAAAATATGCTTGAACCTATACGAAACCGCAAAATCGAGGTTGCGCCCTATTTCCGGAGCAAAAAACGAGGAAGGCGGCGTACCGTATTCAATGGCTATCACGGGTCGCTTCAGGAGTGGAATGACCTCGTAAAAAGGCGAGGTATGGACGACCCAGATATCGATATCCTGACGGTTGATAAATTCCGCAAGAATCAGAAGATTGGACGAGATTGACCCTGTCAGGACAAAACCATCGCAATTCGTCAGGTTTGTGACTTTATACGGGCGATCAACGGTTGCATCGGCGGTCAAGCAGAACACTTCGACCTCATGCCCGCGTTCGATCAGATAACGCCCCTGCTGGTGCGCAACAAGATCAACGCCAAACCCCAGCAAGAGCCGCTCGGTCAGAAATCCAATTTTCAACGACATGCCGAATGTTCTCCCACTCTCATCACAAGGCATTTTCATATGTCTGCATTAATACATCGACATGATTGTTCCAAGAAAACTTCGCACTGCGGGCGAAACCAGCTGAACGCATCTCCTCCGCCTTGGCTGGGGAGGAGACAATGGAAGCTATTGCCTCCGCCGTCTCTTGTGCATCGTCTGGTGTAACTTGGATACCGGCATCTCCAACAACCTCAGGCATGGAAGACGTATTGGAACAGATGACCGGACAATGCGATTTCATTGCTTCGAGGATGGGCAATCCAAACCCTTCATAAAACGAGAGATACATGAAACAATCCGCATGGTGATACAGCGACGGCAGGTCCTCCAAATCGACAAAGCCCGTAAAGATCAGGCGATCAGCAAATTCGTATTGCCGCAAGTATTCATTCAAGTCGTCGTTACACCACCCCCACATTCCAACGCAGAGCAACACGTAGGGAGCATCAGGGTTGATCTCGAGAAATCTTTTGAACGCTTCAAGAACACCGATAAAATTCTTACGAGGTTCAATCGTGGACACGCTTAAAATGTAGCGATGCCCATCCGGGACCTTGAACTTCTTGAGGAGATCATCACGAGAGACATAGGGGAATTGGTTGAAAATCGGATCCGTATCAATATAGTTGACGATGGCACGTTCGGGTTTGACCGCTGAATGACGAAGCAGGTCGTCACGAGTCGCGGAGGAGATGCAGAACACGAAATCGTAATCAGCAGCCCGCCTCAACTTCATGCGTTCCTTCGTGATGTTGAGTTCTTCATGGTATTGCGGGAACAGGGTCGTGGTCAGGTCGAACATGGTGATCGCGTTGATCTTGGCGTGACGGGAGGGTTCAAAGAACCAATCCGTACAGTGATAGACGTCACATCCCCGGGTTGCGTCATTCACAGCCGAGCCAAGGCCAGGCATATATTTCAGGAATGCGTTACCTGAAAATTTTTGCCGAATTCTCTCAAGCAAGGTGCTTCGGTGATCCTCAAATATTGGCACCACATCACCGGCATCAAGAAACGTGCGGATCTCATCGGCAGTGACGTTGCGGTCTCCAACAAGAATACGGAAATTTTCACGTCCCAACCGCTCCAGATACCACTGGGCGATAGCAAAACCATAATTGACTATTCCCGTCCGCGGGAATCTCAATACATATCCATCCAGAGCCAGCTTCACAAATAAACCTCACCACAACCAGATAAAATTACCACTCCGGAATCAGCTGATACTGAATGGCCATGCCATGAAAACGCCACCTGCCCAGTGAGCCTTGAAGGGACCTCTCTGACTGGGAGAGGGCCTCCGTATACCATCAAATCAGATCAGAGCGCATTCCGGAATACACGCCGAAATTACGTATCTCTATCCGGGGATGCGTTTCTGCATAGCGTGTAAGCCGGGGCTTCAATGCTTCGAGCCTTTCAATGGCGTTCTCTTTCGTCCGTTCGGTCAGCCATTGATTATCCCGGAAGAAATCCATTTTTTCAGCAAAATCCTGTTCATCGGTTGAGAAGTACTTCCATGCCAGTATCAAATAGCTCAGCGCCATGTTTTCCTCATGTGCCGCAACCGAGTTGGGGTTATACCGCTTCTCGAACAACCCTTGCGTCATGTGAGCAACGACAGCGTCATATCTATACAGACACCGTCCTCCATCCAGCCACGCCCGCCAGCTCAGGTCGACATCCTCGCAGTAGAGAAAGATTGCTTCGTCAAACCCGCCGCAACGTTCGAAGAAGGAGGCCGAGATTAAAATGCATGCCCCGCTGCACCAGTTGACCTCCAGCGTTTCAGTATCAAAAACACGTGGAGGGTTTTCAATCGGAAACTGGCGTGCCTCGACTATATTGACGTCGTCGCCTGAGGCAAAGGTTTCATAAAGCTTGTCGATCACGTCAGGCATGAGGATGATGTCCGGATTAATCGTAAGGAATGCGTCGAACGGAGTCTGCAGCCTCTTCGTGTACTCAGTCCAAATCAGATTTTGTTTTTCCCCATATCCGCAGGAACGCTCGATCCGGATATGATTCACGGCAACATGCTCTTCAGCAAGTTGGCAAAGCCTCTCGCTGAGTTGTTTTGATACCGGCTCGTATGTCACCACATTGATGGTCAAACAATACTTTGTTCCGACACCAAGCTGACTCTTCAGGGATTGTACACAATCCAGAATATAACGATTAAACTCGTGGTTGTTTGCAAGTATCTGCACAGGAATATGGAGCATATCCTACTCACTTTTGACCAAATGAAAAAAGGTACGCATTCAGCTCGAAACCGGCAAAAACACGACCGGCCTGCGCGAAATCTGTCTGGCTTCCGCTACGTTCTGTCTGTTCGCCGTTAATGCTTGCTTGAAACCAGCAAAAGACTGTCTTTTCCCGCACACTAGAACCGCAAATGCCATGAGGTTTCTGCATGGTGTCAATATTGGGAAAAACAGGCCAAATACGTGTTTGTTAAAACGGGAACCAGAACTGAAAACGGACTGCCCGTTTGTTGGAACCGCAACCAACCAGCGGTGTGGCACTAATCATTATTGAGGGCCAAGGGTTAGCCTGCGCTCCCTGGACGGATTCTCAGCGTCCCACGGACTGAGGATTTTCTTCTTGCACACAATAAATTCACGAAATCAAGCGAAAACACTCGTCCACATACTCCCTTAGGTTCGGCCATCCGCTAACCGGGCCCCACAATGGCATGAACCACGCTGATCTTTTCGTTTTTTAATGAGATTGCCACGAGCACAAAGCGAGCGCAGCCGGGAAGGTCTCTCCCGCATATTCAAGCCGAGTTCCCAGCCCATCCCCCTCAGATTTCATACTGCGTCGAGACGCTCGAAAACCGCCATTCTCGGAAGGAATCTTTCATCATGTCAAAAAAGACATAATATAGCATTGTGCACAATCATGGTAAAGAATTTTTTTTTGCTATCCCACTTGATACTCCCTAAGGTCCTCTTTTTTGTTGGATAAGGTCTTAACGCAAACTAACAAGGCGTACCGTTATGATTAACGAAAAACCTGTAACAGCGCAGAGCGCCACCGATGTCCCCTTTGGGGGACTTGGAGTGTCTCTTGAAGCGTATGAAGAGTATGCAAAGACGCTGCATGCCCGGGTTGTTGCCTGGGAACCGGCCTCTTTTTGCATGGATACCGTTCTTCATGAGCCTCCCGTGGCGCTTTCTGGCTTTAGGCTTCTCACAGTGCTCGGCCGTGAGATTCGTGGACGATAATTACAACTCAAGGACTACTGGATGAAACTGAATCGTCGTGATTTTGTTAAGCTGTCTTCAGTAACCGCCCTTGGCGTGGCATTTGCGGGCCTCGGCGCGGGATGCCAGAAAACAGCGATCGCAAAAATAGCTCAAATGAAGCCGGAATGGAGCAAGGAAACCACCTCTGTCTGTGCTTATTGTTCCGTCGGTTGCGGATTGGTGGTCACTACTTCTCTGAAGACCAAAAGAGCCATCAACGTGGAAGGCAACCCCGACCACCCCATCAATGAAGGTTCCCTCTGTGCAAAGGGCGCTAGCTCTATCCAGATGACCGAAAACGACCTGCGGAACGGCAAGTGCCTGTACCGCGCCCCCTACTCCGGCGAGTGGGAAGAAAAGAGCTGGGACTGGTGCAAAAAACGCATCGCCAGGCTTGCCAAGGAATCCCGCGACAAATCCTTCCAGATGAAGAACGACAAGGGTCAGGTAGTCAACCGTAACATGGGTGTTGCCTCTCTCGGCTCTGCCGCGCTGGACAACGAAGAATGTTACGCAATGCACGCTTT
The DNA here is from genome assembly GCF_963662885.1 of uncultured Pseudodesulfovibrio sp. Taxonomy (NCBI): domain Bacteria; kingdom Pseudomonadati; phylum Thermodesulfobacteriota; class Desulfovibrionia; order Desulfovibrionales; family Desulfovibrionaceae; genus Pseudodesulfovibrio; species uncultured Pseudodesulfovibrio sp. The sequence continues at coordinate 502,882 of NZ_OY760055.1, read as the reverse complement.
CATGCGCGCCCAGGGTATAGTCTACCTCGAACATCAGGCCCGTATCTGACACAGCGCAACTGTTGCGGCTCTGGGAGAGTCGTTCGGACGCGGTGCGATGACCAACCACTGGAATGATATTCAGAACAGTGATTGTATTTTAATCATGGGCAGCAATGCTGCCGAAAACCATCCCATTTCCTTCAAATGGGCATTGAAAGCGCAGGCCAACGGCGGAAAGATCATCCATGTCGATCCGCGCTACACCCGTACGTCCGCTCGTTCGGACAAGTACTATGCGCTCCGTTCGGGATCCGATATCGCCGTACTCGGCGGTATGATCAAATACATCATCGAAAACAAGCGGTACTTCCTCGAATACATGCGTGATTACACCAACGCGTCTTTCATCGTTGGCAAGGATTACGGATTCAAGGACGGCCTCTTCGCCGGTTTCAACAAGGAAACCACCTCCTATGACAAGTCCAAATGGGCGTTCGAGTATGACGAGAACGGCATCCCCAAGAAGGACATGTCCCTGGAACATCCTCGGTGTGTTTTCCAGATCGTCAAGAAGCACTACGAGCGGTACAATCTGGACAACGTCTCCAGGATGTCGGGTATCTCGCCCGAAGACCTGACGGAGTTCTATGATATGTACTCCGCCACCGGCACCGCCAAGAAGGCCGGTACCATCATGTACGCCATGGGCTGGACCCAGCACTCCGTCGGTGTGCAGAACATCCGCGCCATGGCCATGATCCAGCTCATGCTGGGCAACATCGGTATCGCCGGCGGCGGCGTCAACGCGCTGCGCGGCGAGTGCAACGTGCAGGGCTCCACAGACTACGCCCTGCTCTATCACATCCTGCCGGGCTACATCGCGACTCCCCTTGCCGGACTGGACACTCTGGACCAGTACAACAAGAAGTTCGCGCCGGTTACCAAGGACCCCGAGAGCGCCAACTGGTGGCAGAACTATCCCAAGTATTCCGCCAGCCTGCTCAAGGCCATGTACTCCGACGACGATCCGAAGGATTCGTACAGCTACCTGCCGAAGCTGGAAAACCACAAGGCGAGTGAATACTCCTGGATTCCGCTCATCGACCGCATGTACAAAGGCGGATTCACCGGTGCGTGGATATGGGGCATGAACCCGGCTTGTTCCAGCTCCGATGCGGAAAAGACCCGCAAGGCCATCTCCCAGCTCGACTGGATGGTGAACGTCAACGTCTTTGACTGCGAAACCTCCAGCTTCTGGAAAGGCCCGGGCATGGACCCGTCCAAGGTGAAGACGGAAACGTTCTTCATTCCTTGCGCCACGGCAATTGAAAAGGAAGGCTCGGTCTCCAACTCCGGCCGCTGGATGCAGTGGCGCTATGCTGGACCCGAACCCAAGGGCGGTGCGCTCACCGACGGCCACTACTTCCACGAACTGTGGGAGGAGATGGTCAGCCTTTACGAAAAGGAAGGCGGCGCCTACCCCGAACCGATCACCCGCCTGAGCTTCGAGAACATGTGCGAAAAGAACGAACATGGACACATGGAGTTCAGCGCGCAGCAGACCGCAAGGCTCATCAACGGTTGGTTCACCCGTGATATCGAGATCAAGGGCAAGCTGTACAAGAAGGGACAACAGGTCCCCAGCTTCGCCTTCCTCCAGGACGACGGCTCCACCACCTCCGGCAACTGGCTCTACTGCAACTCGGTGAGCGACACGGAGAACAAGGCCGAACGCCACGACGCCACCCAGACCCCGCTGCAGGCCAAGATCGGCCTGTTCCCGAACTGGACCTGGTGCTGGCCGGTCAACCGCCGGATCCTGTACAACCGGGCGTCCGTCGATCAGCAGGGCAAGCCCTGGAACCCCGAACGGACCGTTATCGAATGGAACGGCAAGAAGTGGGAAGGCGACGTGCCCGACGGTGGCTGGGCCCCCGGCACCAAGCATCCCTTCATCATGCGCAAGCACGGCTTCGGCCAGCTCTTTGGCCCCGGCCGCGCCGACGGTCCTCTTCCGGAGTACTACGAGCCTCTGGAATGTCCCGTCAAAGCGCACCCGTTCTCCAGCACGCTGCACAACCCCACCGCTGTTCAGATCGAGGGTGAGGAGAAGGCCGTCTGCGATCCGCGCTACCCGTTCGTGGGCACCACCTACCGCCTGACCGAGCACTGGCAGACCGGGTCCATGACCCGCTGGTGCGACTGGCTGGTGGAGGCGGAGCCGCAGATGTTCGTCGAAATCAGCCCGCAATTGGCTGAACTTCGCGGCATCAAGAACGGCGAGAAAGTCACCATCGAGAGCGTCCGCGGTTCCCTGTGGGCCATCGCGATGGTCACCGAACGCATCCAACCGTTCAAGGTCGACGGCAACGACATTCACATGGTCGGTATGCCGTGGCACTACGGCTGGGTCATGCCCGTGGACGGCGGCGACTCCGCAAACATTGTAACACCCAACGTCGGCGACCCGAACACCGGTATTCCCGAATACAAGGCGTTCATGGTCAACTTGCGCAAGTGGAAAGAGGGGGATAAATAATGACTGGCAAAAGCTTTTTCGTTGATTTGTCCCTTTGCACCGCATGCCGCGGGTGCCAGGTCGCCTGCAAGCAGTGGAAGAACCTCCCTGCCGAGAAGACCCGCAACGTCGGTTCCCATCAGAATCCGCAGGATCTGTCCTTCCACACCATCCGTCTGGTCCGCTTCAACGAAGCGCACGACGCCGATGGCAAGCTGCAGTGGTACTTCTTCCCGGAACAGTGCCGTCACTGTATCGAGCCGCCCTGCAAGTACATAGGCAATATGTACAGCAACAACGGCATCGTACAGGACCCCGAAACCGGTGCGGTCGTCATGAACAGCCGTACGGCCGGGATCGGCGACAAGGTTACCAGTGAGGAACTGTGCCCGTACAACGTGCCACGCATGGATGAGAAAAGCGGAGAATGGTTCAAGTGCGACATGTGTCTGGATCGCGTGCAGGCCGGGCGTCTTCCGGCCTGTGTCCAGAGCTGTCCCACCGGGACCATGAACTTCGGCAACCGCGAGGATATGCTCGCTCTGGCGAAAAAACGGCTGGCGGAAGTGCAGAAGACCAACCCGGACGCGTACCTGGCTGACCCCGAGTACGTGCGGGTCATCTACCTCTGCACCGCTGCGCCGGAGAGCTATAACGGCAACCTGCTCGCATCGGTGGACGGCCGCAAGCTGATGAAGAATGCCCCCGCCAAGGACGGCATCGGCCGCCGCAGCCTGCTCGCCGGTCGCTTCACCCCCGGCACCAAAGCGTAGAACCATACATAACAAAAGGAAATATCATGAAAAAAATATTCATCATGTGCCTGCTGTGTGTATGTTTCACCGCAGTGTGGGCATTTGCCCAGGCAGAGTTGACACCGTCCATTGAAGCACCGGACGATGACCTTGAAATCAATGTCATCCAGGGCCGCAGCACCCGTGATCTGGGAGTGACCTTCAACCACTCCAGCCACGAGGGAATCGACTGCTTCACCTGCCACCACAAGAATACCGTGGCGGACACCCCGGAGTCCTGCGCGAACTGTCACACCGACACCGCGCCCGACGCCCAGGGGTCCAAGTCCTACTTCCGTGCGATGCATGTCAAAAGCGAAGGCCATGCCTCCTGTCTCTCCTGTCACCAGGAGGAATTCTCCGGGGACAAGGATATGACCGGCTGCGCAAACTCCGCTTGCCATCCGAACGGTTTGTACTAGAACACACAACCCCCGGGGCGGGAGACCTCTCCCGCCCCGGGTTTATCCTACCCGACTCCCGGCGAAACAACCTGCCGGGGACAAATAGGAAACGAGCGTGCCCGTCGTTGCGCGCATGAAGGAATTTCACCGGTCGCGGCACCAAGTCCCGCGATCGTTTCCACCAACTTGTTGAACACCTCCGTAAGCCGCCGCACCGGACCTGCGGCACATGGCAAACGGAGTTTCACCCGGCTCCACGCAGCGTGCTATCTGCGTGGAGCCTTCTTTTTCAGGCCTGGGCAAATAGCCGCCAACCGCGGGCCGGTTGCCATGTTCTCAAAAGATCAAGCCCCCATGTATTACTGAACACATGGGGGCTTGATCTTTTCGCTTCGGTCGCTGTGGTCTGGCCACAGTTCCCGTAAAAAGGCTGTTGAGGGATCAGAGATCGATGGCATCCCGAAGATAGCGCACGGCGTTTTCGCCCTTCAGACTGCGCTCCCAGAGCTGGCGGGTCAGGTCATTGTGCAGCCGGATGGATTCCGGAGCCGACGAGATGGTGGCCACACCGATGCGGACGTTGGCGAAAGACCCCAGTTTGTAGGGACTGACCGCCACTTCGGAATGTCTGGCCTGCTTGAATATCTGAAAGCTCGCGCCCGGGGCTGAATCGACCAGCACGCCGATCTGCACCCCCATCGGCTGCTCCCGGAGCAGGTCGATGATGTTCAGGACCTCACGTTTGGCCGTCTTGATACGGTCCTGCAAATTGACGCCTTGGGGATTGTTGCAGCCGACGAAGCCGGTCCTGCAAAAGAACTCGAGCTCGGCCGCGGAGATCAGGCTGATGATGTGCGGCTTGCGTTCCCGGTAGCTTTTCTTCCTGGCTTTGAGAATCTTGAGAATTTTCTCGATTTCGAGAAGGGACTGTTCCCTGTCGTCCACGTCCAACGGGATGCTCTCGGCCAAGACGTCGGCCAGGACCTGATCATAGTCGTCAGTGGTCAATAAATAGGATATGGGACCGAATAGTACGCTCAGCTGTTCGGTGGTCTCTTCCAGCTGGCGCATCCGCTCGAAGAAGGCCAGGGCGGAGGAACAGTACTCCACGCCCACGCCGAGCAGCGACTCGAGGGAGACCTGCAGCAGGTCGGCGATCTTTCCCAGAACGTCGACACGGATAGGCTGGCCTGATTCATAGCGGTATATGGCTGCGCGGGAGATGCCTGCCTGTTGCGCCACCTTTTCGGGCGTCAGGTTTTTACCGATCCTGTAAGCCCGAAGCCGTTCACCAAGGTGCGCGATAGATTCGAATTGAGAGGTCATGGGGTCCTTTGTTCTCGTTTTGAACTTTTTTACAAAAACGTAGTCAATGTGTCAATAATTTTCCAAATTTGAGATACGTATCAAATTTGAGATATTTTGCTTGACTTAGATTTAAACGGCATACTAGCGTCCCTTCAACACATCATCAGTGAGGAGAGTAAGATGAAATTTCAGTTAAAATCGTTTTCCCGATTGTTGTTAGGTTTTGCGGCGTTCGCCATGATCGCCGGTTTCTGCGTGAACGCCCAGGCAGCGACCTATGTGGCCAAAATCGGCCACCTCGAGTCCGCCCAGCAGTCCCGCAACACCCTTCTGGTGAAGGTGGCCCAGCTGGTCAAGGAACGCACCAACGGCGACGTTGAGTTCCAGATCTACCCCCAGGGCCAACTCGGCGGCCAGCGTCAGATGAACGAAGGCGTCCAGCTCGGCACCATCGAGGGTACCATCGCTCCGGCTGCGTTCCTGGGCGGCTTCAACCCCATGGTTTCCATTCTGGATGTGCCCTACCTGTACCCGGACGACGACGCCCGCTCCCAGCAGCTGCGTGAAAGCAAGTTCGGCCAGATGCTGCTCGACAGCTTCTCCAACAAGGGTGTGGCCGCCATCGCCATCTGGCCCAACGGCCGCAAGTGCTTTTCCTCCAACAAGGACATCAACACCCCTGACGACTTCAAGGGCCAGAAGTTTCGGGTCATGGACTCCAAGATCCTGATCGAGCAGTTCAAGGCCCTGGGCGCCTCTGCCATCGCCCTGCCGTTCAGCGAGCTGTACACCGCCCTGCAGACCGGCGTCGTGGACGGCGAGGAGAACCCTCTCGATACCATCCAGCGCATGAAGTACTTCGAGGTCCAGAAGAACTTCGTCATCTCCTACCACGGTCTGATGGAAGACTTCGTGCTCTTCAACGAGATGTGGTGGAGCAGCCTGCCTGAGAACTACCGGACCATCATCCGCGACGCCTTCCTGGAAGTCATTCCCGAGCTGGTTGACCACAAGGCCAAGGCCGTGGCCGCAGCCCTGGAGGACATCAAGTCCCACGGCGTGAACGTCCGCACCCTCTCCTCCGAGGAGAAGGCCCAGTTCCGCGCCAAGATGTTCAAGCCTTCCATGGATGTCTTCCTGTCCATGACGGGCGACGAGGGCAAGAAGCTCTTCGATGTCTACACCGAAGAGTACGACAAGATCATGAAGTAAAGGCCCCTGGGGCCTTCCGGAACTGAACGGTGTCGATCCCGGGGAGCACCCGGAAAGGTTTGGAGCGAATAATGTTTCTTCTTAATTGGTTACGTAGGATAGAACGAGTTTTCCTTGTCTGCACGTTTTCCCTCATGGTCATCCTGTTCTTCCTGAACGTGGTGGCCAGGGAAGTGGGCGGCGACATGGCGAGCAGCCTGTCCTGGGTCGAAGAAGCGGTCCGCCTCATGAATCTTTTCCTGGTCTTCGGCGCGCTGGGCATCGCCTTGGAGCGAGGCATGCACGTCGGGATCGACACGTTCAGGGACCGGCTTCCGGCGGGAGTGCGCAAGCTGCTGCTCAAGGTCATCGACCTGTCCGGGCTGATCTTTTGCGTCTATCTCGTCTGGCAGGCCTATGTTCTGGTGCAGTTCGTCCTGCGCACGGGCCAGACCAGCCCCACCCTGGGCATCCGCATGGGGTGGATCTACCTGGCCCCTGTCGCCGGTTTCGCCCTGCTGGGCCTGCGCTATCTTCTGAGCCTCACAGGCTTCATCGACCGGTTCCAACCGAATGATTCGTCCGAGGAGGAGGCCGCCTAATGCTTATTCTCATCATCCTGCTGGCGGTGCTCCTGCTCTTTGCCGGGTTCGAAATGTTCCTGGTCCTCGGCTGGCCCGCGCTGCTCATCAAATCCTCCCTGTACGCCAGCATCCCCAACCCGGCCATCATCCAGAAGCTCGTGGGCGGCATCAACCACACCACCCTTCTGGCCATTCCTTTCTTCATCCTGGCCGCCCACCTGATGGGCTCCGGCCAGATCGCCAGGCAGCTGACCAACTGCGTCAAACTGCTCATCGGGCGGACACCCGGCGGCGTCGGGCACACCGTGGTTGGAGGGTCCATGGCCTTTGGTTCCGTTTCAGGCTCCGCGCCCGCCACCGTGGCCGCCATGGGCGGGATGCTCTACCCGGAAATGCGCAAAAGCGGGTTTTCCGAGAAGTTCAGCCTGGGGCTGATCGTCTCCAGCGCCGAGACCGCCCTGCTTATTCCGCCCTCCATCACGTTCATCATCTACGGCTGGATCACGGGTACCTCCATCGCCAAGCTCTTCGCGGGCGGCATCGCCGTGGGCCTGTTCCTGGGCCTCGCCTTCTCGGCAATGGTCTGGCTGGAAGCGAAGCGCAAGGGCGTCGCCCCCAGCCCGAAGACGTCCTTCATGGATAAACTGAAGGGTATCCGGGCAGCAGGCTGGGCCCTGGGTATGCCGGTGATCATCCTGGGCGGCATCTATTCCGGCGTATTCACGCCCACCGAGGCAGCGGCTGTCAGCGTTGTCTACGCGGTGATCGTCGAGTCCCTGGTCTACCGCGAGTTCACCTGGAAAAAACTTTTCGACGTGGTGGAAAAGAGCGCCATATCCACCGCCATCATCTTCGTTCTTCTGGCCGTGGGCGGCCTGATCTCGTTCTTCGTCACCCTGGGTCAGGTGCCGACGCACATCACGAACTTTTTGGAGGCCGTCCATGCCGGTCCCATCGCCTTCCTCATCTTCGTCAACATCTGCTTCCTCATCGCGGGCATGTTCATCGACCCCAACTCCGCGCAGCTCATCCTGGTGCCGCCCCTTTACCCCGTGGCCACGGCTCTGGGCGTGGACCCCGTGCACTTCGGCATGATCGTCACCCTGAACATCAGCCTGGGCATGATCACCCCGCCCTTCGGCCTGGACATCTTCGTGGCCGCTTCCACGCTGGGCAAGCCGGTCATGACCATCATCCATGGCGTATGGCCTTTCGTGGTCGTGAACATCATGGCCCTGCTCGTGGTCACGTACGTGCCGGATCTGTCCCTGTTCATTCCCAGGCTCATTTTCAACTAATCCGAACCCTGTCGGAAGCACCATGGTAGCGATGAACGAATCCGCCCGCAGCGGAGAGACCACCCGTCTCCCCCGTACGGCGCCCGAACTGGACGCCGAGGCCTTTGCGCGCGACCTCTTCGAGGAGGTGGCCCGCCTGAGCCCTGCCGACGTGGGCGTCAGCCGCCCCGCCTATTCGGACACGGAGACGCGCGTTCTGGAGTTCCTGCGGGAACGGGCCGAAGAATGGGGGATCGCGGTCAGGCCGGACCGTGGCGGCAACTACCATTTCGCACTCCCCGAAGACATGGACGCGGAGCGCTTCATTCTGGTCGGCTCCCACGTCGATTCCGTCCACCAGGGCGGCAACTACGACGGCCTGGCCGGAGTGATCGCCGGGCTGCTCTGCCTGGCCCGTGCCGCCGTGTCCGGAAAGCGTTTTGCGCACCCGGTCCGTTGCGTGGCCATGCGGGCCGAGGAAAGCCACTGGTTCGGCCCCTGCTACATCGGCTCCAAGGGGCTGACCGGCCAGTTGACGGCATCCGAGCTGTCCGCCGTACACCGTGGCGACAACAGGACCCTGGAAAGCCACATGCGCGACCTCGACATCGACGTCGACGCCATCAAGGCGGGACGTCCGCTCATGGATATGGCGTCCGTGCTTGAGTACATCGAACTGCACATCGAACAGGGGCCCATGCTGGTCGAGAAACGCCTGCCTGTGGCAGTGGTCTCGGGCATTCGCGGCAACTTCCGCCATCGCAAGATCACCTGCCTCGGCGAGGCGGGACACTCCGGGGCCGTCCCCCGGGCCTACCGCCACGATCCGGTGTTCGCACTGGCCGACCTCCTCTCCCGACTGGACGACAGCTGGCTGACCATCCTCCAGAAAGGCGACGATCTGGTCCTGACCTCGGGCGTGGTCTCCACGGACCAGCGAACCAATTCCCTGTCCCGCATCCCTGACAAGGTGACCTTCAGCTTCGACTGCCGCAGCCAGAGTCGTGAAGTCCTGGAAGGCATGCGCGAGCTGCTCATGGAGGAAATGCAGCAGGTCGAGCGTGCCCGGAAGGTCAAGTTCCTCCTGGACGACGAGCTTTCCACCGCCCCGGCCCTGATGTCCGAAAACGTCATCCAGGGGCTCAAAACGGCCATGAACCGGACCGGCCTCGAGCCCTTCGTGATGCCGTCCGGCGGCGGGCACGACGCGGCCATTTTCGCCAACGCGGGCGTGCCATCGGGAATGATTTTCGTACGCAACCGCCACGGTTCGCACAACCCGGAGGAAGCCCTGGACATAGCGGACTTTCTCCTTGGGGCCGAAGTCCTCTACAACCATCTTCGGGAGGAACAATGATGTCTGTGAACGAACTGACCATCCGCCGACCCGACGACTGGCACGCGCACCTGCGCGACGGTTCGATGCTGCGCGCCGTTGCCGAGTGGACAGCCCGCGACTTCGGACGGGCCATCGTCATGCCCAACGTGGTCCCGCCGGCGACCACCGTGTCCGATGCGGCCGACTACAGGCAGCGGGTGCTGGACGCCCTTCCGGAAGGCTGTGATTTCGAGCCGCTGATGACCCTGTATCTTACCGAATCGACAACACCGGAAGAGATCGACCGGGCCGCGTCCTCCGGTTTCGTCAAGGCCGTGAAGCTCTTCCCGGCCGGAGCCACAACCAACTCCGACAACGGCGTCCGGGACATAGACCGGGTCATGCCGGTATTGGAACGCATGGCCGAAACCGGGATGGTTCTGTCCGTACACGGCGAGGTAACCGACCAGGACGTGGACATCTTCGATCGCGAGGCGGTCTTCGTGGACCAGGTTCTGGACCCGCTCCGCCGCCGGTTGCCGGAACTGCGCATTGTCCTGGAACACGTCACCTCGGCCCACGGCGTCGAGTACGTCCTCTCGGCCGACCGCAATCTGGCCGCAACCATCACTCCGCACCACCTGGTCCTTACCCGCAGCCACATTCTTTCGGGCGGCATCCATCCCCATTACTACTGCCTGCCGGTTGCCAAAGGGCCGGAAGACCGCAAGGCAATCCGCTGTGCGGCGGTTTCCGGTGATGCGCGCTTCTTCTTCGGCTCGGACTCCGCGCCGCACCCCGACGCAGCCAAAATGCGGGCGGCAGGCAGCGCAGGAATTTTCAACGCTCCCACGGCCCTGGCCTGTGTGGCTGCCGTCTTCGAGGAGGAAGGCAGCCTCGACACGCTCGAGACGTTTGTTGCAATGAGCGGCCCGGCCTTTTATAACCTGCAAGCGAATTCGTCCCGGATCACGCTTTGCAGGCGTGAACATCCGGTCGCCATTCCGGAAAGGATCATGACCGAGGATGGCCCGGTGACCATATTCGATCCAGGTTTTGCCCTGTACTGGCAGGTCGAAGGCCGCGACGGACAGGACAATACAACATTTTAATATCCAAAGGGAGTTGAGAGATGTTTCCGAGCACCTTTCCCAGCAGGGAACTGATGGCCGAAATGACGGCGAAGATGCTGCTTGAAATCAAGGCAGTGCATTTCCAGGCCGACAAGCCCTACATGTTCACGTCCGGCCTGGCGAGCCCCGTGTACATTGACTGCCGCAAGCTGATTTCCTATCCGCGCATCCGCAATACGCTGATGGACTTCTGCGTCTCCATACTCCTGCGCGAAGTCGGTTTCGAGCAGTTCGACGCTGTTGCCGGTGGCGAGACCGCAGGCATCCCCTTTGCGGCCTGGATCGCCGACAAGATGAACATCCCCATGCAGTACGTCCGCAAAAAACCCAAAGGATTCGGCCGTGACGCCCAGATCGAAGGCGACATCACAGAAGGGCAGCGCGTCCTCCTCGTTGAGGACCTGACCACGGACGGCGGCAGCAAGATCAAATTTTGCGAGGCCCTCAGGAAGGCCGGAGCACAGGTCACGGACGCCATGGTCGTCTTCTACTACGACATGTTCAAGGAAACCCGTGACAACCTGCTGCATCACGACCTGCGTCTCCACTGGCTCGCCACGTGGTGGGACGTTTTGGATGTCTGCAAGAACAACAACTACTTCGACACCAAGACTCTCGGCGAGGTCGAAGCCTTCCTGAACGAACCCCTGGTCTGGTCCGGCAACCACGGCGGATCGACCGAAATTGCTAAGTAACGATTTGGAGTGAATGATGTTTGATTTCCTGACCGAAACTCTTGATGCGGAAGGTTTCGGCATTCTCGGGTTCCAGAAATGCGCTGCCCTGGCTCTTGAGCAGGGCGCGAAGAATACCGATAACGCCGCGCCTTATCTCCTGCTGGCCGCCGCGGCCGAGCAGTTCGTCAACCTGTACGAAGGGCAGCCGTTGCCCACCCAGGTTGCCGAGCAGGAGTACAAGCGCTTCAACGGCTACGTCGCCGATCTCGGCGAGGCCTTCGCCTCCGGGAATGAGAACAAACAGGTGGCGGCCACGAACAAGGTCGCAGCCAGCATAATCGACAGTAAACGGGCCTAGTCGGGCCCTGATTCATGCGCCCGAGAAGGGTGCGACTTTCCCTCCCGCACCCGCGCCGGGAGGGAACACCGGGCGTCCGGGCGGACTCTCCATGAGTGTCCGCCCACGCCGGAATGTCCGGTCAGGAGGAGCAAGCCACGCGTCCTCCCTCAGCGAACAACGTCCCTGCCCTTGTCTCAATACCCGCCCCGCCGCTTCGTCAAAGGCGTTTGGGGCTACTGTTTCCGTTTCCTTTGCAGGCGCGAAAACCCGGGCCGTTGGGGCGCAGACAACAGTAAACATCGAGGGGGAACTTGCCATGTTCCAGGAAAGCAAAACGGGTCGGACCCACTGCACCATCCTCTCCAACGAGCCGCTCGCCACGGGCGTATGGGAACTCGTCTTCGAGGCCCCGGCCATGGCCGAATCCGCCCGTCCCGGCCAGTTCGTCAGCGTCTATTGCCGCCATCAGGGGCAACTCCTTCCCCGCCCCATTTCCTTGTGTGAAATAGACAAGGAAAACGGACGGCTGCACCTTGTCTACGCCTGTCGAGGCAAGGGCACCCGCGAGTTTGCGGACTACCGCCCCGGCGAGCATATCGAGGTCATGGGTCCTCTGGGCAACGGCTTCCCTCTGGACAAGGCGGGCGACACGAACCTGATCATCGGCGGCGGCGTGGGAACGCCTCCCCTGCTCGAACTGTGCAAGCGGCTCCCCGGCCGCAATGTCATTGTTGTCAGCTTCCGAAGTGATCCGTACCTCCTCTCCCGGTTGGAGCAATACGGCGAGGTCCTGGTCGCCACCCGCGACGGCTCCGTGGGCGTGCGCGGCAACGCCATGAAGATCGTCGAGGAACGCGGGCTTGAGGGAACCATCTTCGCCTGCGGCCCGACCCCCATGCTGCATGCGGTGCAGACCTATGCCGCCGACAAGGGCCTCCCCGCCTACCTTTCTCTGGAAGCCCGAATGGGCTGCGGATTCGGCTGCTGCGTGGGTTGCGTCATCAAGGTCCGGGACACGAGCGAGGCCGGATTTTCCTATAACAAGGTGTGCAAGGACGGTCCCGTCTTCGCCGCCGAAGAGGTGGTATTCTCATGAAGCTGGGCGTGAACATTGCCGGTGTGGAACTGAAAAACCCCATCATGACCGCCTCCGGAACTTTCGGGTCCGGCAAGGACTTCGTGGACTACGTGGACTTGAACCGGATCGGCTGCGTCGTGGTCAAGGGCGTAGCCAACACCCCCTGGGCCGGGAACCAGCCGCCCCGCATAGCCGAGGCATACGGTGGCATCCTCAACGCGGTCGGACTGCAAAACCCCGGCGTGGAAGCCTTTTGCCAGGACGACATCCCCTTCCTGCGCGGATTCGACACCAAGATCGCGGTGAACATCGCGGGCCGGACCATCGACGAGTACGTCGAGGTGGCCGAGCGATTGGCCTGCGCCGACGTGGACTTGTTGGAGCTGAACATTTCCTGCCCGAACGTCAAGGAAGGCGGCGTGGCGTTCGGCGTGGCCCCGGCCATGGCCGAAACCGTGACCCGTGCGGTCAAAGCCGTGGCCGTGCAGCCCCTGATCGTCAAACTGAGCCCGAACGTCACCGACATCTCGGCCATCGCCCGCGCCGTGGAGAAAGGCGGGGCCGACGCGGTCTCGCTGATCAACACGCTTCTCGGTTCGCGCATCGACGTCCACCGCCGCAAATTCGTGCTGTCCACCAAGCAGGGCGGCCTGTCCGGTCCGGCCGTGAAACCCGTGGCCGTCCGCATGGTCTATCAGGTGGCCCAGGCCGTGGACCTGCCCGTCATCGGCATGGGCGGCATCATGACCGGCGAGGATGCCGTCGAATTCCTCCTGGCCGGGGCCAACGCCGTGGCCATCGGCACGGCCAACCTTCTGAAACCCACTGCGACTATGGACATTCTCGACGAGCTTATCGAGTTCATGGAGGAAACGGGAGTCGATGACGTCAACGAACTCGTCGGCGCGGTGGAATAACCGCACACCTCTCCGTGCGCCCCGCCCGGCCTGCCAATCCGGCAAACATTGATTCCCGGACTAAAACAGACACTTGACGGTGCTATCGGCCCCAAGCTAACATTGACTCATTGTCCATGTCCGGCTTCATGCCTGTCCGTTTCCCTGCTTGTCGGCTCTTCCGATCCGAACAGCGCCATACCCCTGTTTGTTGCCCAAAAGGAGCATCGCCATGTCCAAGAAAGAAGTGGAACGTCTGCTGATCGCAGGCGGAGAGGATAAGAACGTCAAGACCAAATACAATGCCATTTCCACCAAGGAAGCCTTTGTCGAAACGGCCAAAGAGGACGGCTACGACTTCACGGTCGAAGAGCTGGACGAAGTGCTTCAGGAGAACGGCGATGATTTCACCCGGACCGGCAACCCGCCGGCGCGCATGATCTGGTGGACCTAGAACCATATCCTGCGCGGCGGACCCGTGAGAGAATCACGGAAATCGCCTGTTGCAAACCAATGCCCCGCAAGGACCGAAGTCCTTGCGGGGCATTTTTATTGGTGAAGAGCTCGGTTCCCTCGATCACTCCGAGAGCGGATGGACCGCACACAGCAGACACTTCAAAGGCTGCGCACCGGAGATGGGATCAAAGTGCTCGTTGCCGAAGAGCATGTTCGCGTTGCTGGTGAAGCAACCGAAGTCGGGCTCTTCCCGCTCGGGGAACCACCAGGCGTGCTCGGCGTGAACAACGCCCCGTTGCAGCCGATCGTCGGGATGCAGCTTGAACTGCTGCCTGCCGTACGGGGTGGACACCTCGACCATTTGCCCGGCCTCAAGGCCGAGCGCTCTGGCGTCCTCGGGGTGCATGTCCACCATCGGATCGGGATGGAGCTTGCGCAGGGCTGGGATGTTGCGTCCTTCGGTGTGGAAGAAGCCCTTGATCTTGCAGCCGGTCATGAGGATGAAGGGATAGTCGTCCAGCAACTCCGGGGTGGAGACAGGAGACAGCGGCGGCTCCGTGTACACGGGCATGGGGTCCAGCCCCATGTGCTCCATCACGTTGGAATAGAGTTCGAACTTGCCGCTCGGGGTCTTGAACCCTTCCTTCTCGTACTTCCGGTATTCCATGTCGCCGAACAGGATGTCCTTTTCGGCGAACTCGTCGAAGGTCATGCCCGACGGCTCCAGAATCCATTTCAGATAGTCGTCCCAATCCTTCCAGGGGAAGGCCTCGTCCAGGCCAAGGCGGTGGGCCATGTCGAGCATCACCGCCCGATCATCGCGCGCCTCGCCGACCTGGGCCAGCTTCTTGCGGGACAGCACGCACCATATCTTGTGAAAATAGACCACGTCCTCCTGTTCCAGCCAGTGGGCGGCAGGAAGGACCAGATCGGACACGGCGGCCGTGGGGGTCATGAAGAAATCGGAGGTGACCACGAATTCCATGTGGTCGCGCAGGGCGCTCTGGACCACGTCGCCACGGGTGTGGGTCATGATCGGGTTGGTGCCGATCAGCCAGATGGCCTTGGGCTTGTAAGGTTTGCCGTCCACACAAGCCTGCCAGAAGGTCGGCGGATGCGCCCCCGGACAGAGCGGGAACGGGCTGATGCACTTATTCTGCTGCTCGGGCGAGAGGAACTGCGCACCCTGAACCGAGTGGTCCACCATGTGCGACTTGGGCCGCAGGTTCGCGGGCGGCACCCAGCGGACCATGCCGCCGGGCACGTCGATGCTGCCGCACAATGCGAGCAGAAGGAATACGGCGCGCGCGGTCTGGAACGCGGACACGCTCTCGTCGATGCCGTTGCCCCAGATCAGCGCCGAAGGGCCGGTGCGGGCAAAGGTCAGGGCCGCCTCCTCGATCAGCGACGCGGACACGCCGGTGATCTCCTGCGCCCACTGGGGCGTGAAGGGCTGAATGTGGGCCTGCAGTTTGTCGAAGCCGGAGCAGTAGTTCTCCACAAATTCCTTGTCGTAGGCGTCATTGACGATGACCGCGTGGATCAAGGCGAGCATCAGCGCACATTCCGACCCGGGCCGCAGGGCCAGGTGGTAGTCGCTGCCTTCGCAGGCCTTGATGCGCCGGGGATCGATGATGATGGTCCTGTCCGCATTCTCCAGGGCCTTGGTGACCATCTTGCCGCAATAGCCGCCCTCGCCGCCCGACTCCATGATGTTGCTGCCGAAGACCATGATACAGCGCGGCATGGTCCCGGAGCGGCCATAGATGTCCGGCTGGGGGAACCAGCCCATGGTCATCCCGGCGCAGATGTTGCGAGGCACGTAGCAGTTGTGCGCGGGCGAGACATGGTTCGGGGAACCGAGCGCGTTGCAGAACCGCGGCGTGAACTCCGTATAGGGTCGCCCGGTTCCCTGCGCGATGGCGATGTATTCGGGACCATGTTCGTCGATGATCCGCTTGAAATGGCTCTCCATCAGATCCAGGGCCTCGTCCCATTCAATGGCACGCCACGCCCCTTCGCCACGCCCCTTTTCACGCAGCATCGGCCGGGTGATCCGGTCCGGGTGGTACAGGGTGTCGGCCGCCCGCGCACCCTTGGGGCAGATGTACCCCTTGCTGGTCGGACTGTCCGGATCGCCGGTGATCTTGACGATCCTGCCGGTCTCGTCCTGGTGGACGAGGAGCTGGCAGACGCCGTGGCAACCCCTGCATGAAGATCGGGTAATGGTTGTATTTGCCATACTTGCCTCCTTCCCTGGTAATATAGCTCTGCGGATGTTCCGGCGATCATGGGCCAGTGTGCCCGTAATCGGCCTGTTGTGGAATGATTAGACGGCGCCTTCCCATTTTGCCGCTGGAAAAAATACGCCGCTACCACCCAAGGATGGCCTCGAATAGATTCTCCACCCTCGGAGCCCCTATACCATACTCAGGTAAAGAATAATCACTGCAGATAGAAATCTCTTTTCCTCAAACGGGCATAATCGGCAACCATTACCATCTGCAGGATACTTCTACACCTGAAGACGCCATTGGAAAGGATACCGGTTAAAACCGTTGAGCCCGACAATACCATTGGCCCTGACCATTTTACCACCCGGTTGCAAGAATATGCAATCGTGAGAAAAACAATGATTTGTAAATATACCGTGTTGTGCTATGGGAAAACAAAGGAGTAGAAAATCCAATATACCTCAACCATTCGACACATTCTCACACACCATTTGCCACTGTAGACGTTTGTAGCACGTCCTACTGCGTCTAGAACAACTGAACATGCGACTCCCCATGAATGTCGATTGCCACAAGTCCGGCTCGGGTCTCTCTCAGAAACTGTCCAACAGACCAGAAGAGGTTCCTCATGTTCATGGATTACTACAATGGCGACCGAAAAGACTTCATGTTCACCTCCCAAACCTTACCGCTGGCCAGCAGGCTTTACGACTCCATAGTGATTTTCGGAGCAGGCGGATGCGGCAGGGAATTGAAAAGGAACTGGGAAACCATTGGCGGGACGGTCGCACATTTCGTCGACAACAATGCGAACCTTTGGGGAAGCACGGTTGAATCGGTTTCCGTCATCTCGGCAAAGGACGCAGTGGCCAGCGGCTTGCCGATCTTCATTGCGAGCTATGCGTCGCCGGCCATCTATCAACAGCTTGTTGCCCAGGGCTGTGACCCCGTAGAAATCTACATCGGCGATCCCGAGTACAAGTTGGTGAGGGACGGAGCAAGAGTCATTGAGGAACAAAAAGCCGAACTGGATGCACTGATGGACGCGTTCGGCAATGACGAATCCCGCTTCGCCTTTGCCCAGGGGTTCAAATACTACGAACGTTGGCTGACCAGTTCGCAACACCTGCTGTACCCTCAGTACGCCCACCCGCTGGTCAAGGCGGAAGACGGTGACATTATCCTCAATTGCGGCGGCTATGACGGTGATACGGACCTGCTGTACCACTCCATGGCCGACAATTGCGAAGTGCACACTTTCGAGCCCTTTGAGGAGATGCTGCCCAAACTCAGGCAGGTTGCCGCCGGCATAACCAACGGCAAATCGATCATCGTCAACAAGTGTGTCTGGAACAAAAACGAAACCATCACGTTGCAGGTCACGGAGACCGCCTCCAGAATTCTGAATCCCGGTGGCAAGGACTTCATCTCCCCGACCCGTTCGGTAGAAGCCGTGACCATCGACCACTACTGCGAGGAAAACGGCGTCGTCCCGACCATGATCAAAATGGATGTCGAGGCGGCCGAACCGCAAGCCATCGAGGGCGCCGAAAATGTGTTGAGAAAATATCGCCCCAAGCTGCAGATATCCATTTACCACACGCCTGAGCAGCGGGTTTCCATCCCGTTGCAGTTGCGCAAAATCGATCCGAACTACCGCTATTACATAGGACACCACACGCCGTCATATTGTGAAACCATACTGTACGGCCTCCCTGTGTAGGCGAGCGACCGACCGCTTTCACCTCGCGGCTCAAAAGGGCCGATTCCGACCACGCCCGGAGGGGGCTTGCCAACACCGGCAAGCCCCTTCCCGCCGTAGACCCCGCTATCATTTCCCCGAAATCTTCCGCTTTTTCACAAGGTCCGGAGGGGGGCCGTTTCATGGCCGTCAGCCGATGCAGAAGTGTGGTGCAAAAACGAGAACCTCGGCAAAGGGCTTGCCTAAGTTCAAGGAAACTGAGTAGGCTAGGGCATACCAAACCATGTGCGGAGATGCCATGCTCATCACGAAATTCGCCATTCCGGAAGTCATTTTCGGCAACGGCAGCATCAAATACCTTGCGCCATGTGCTCGACGACTCGGAGCCAAACGGGTCCTGCTGGTCAGCGACCCAGGGGTCGAGAAGGCGGGCTGGGTCGAGGTCGTCATGGACCTGCTGCGCAAGGACTCCATAGAGTGCGTCTATTTCAATGAAGTCAGCTCCAATCCACGCGACGTGCAGGTCCACAAGGGCGCCGAGCTGTACGTGGAAAACGGGGCCGACGTCATCGTCGGCATCGGCGGGGGCAGCCCCATCGACGCCGCCAAGGGCATATCCACCATCGTAGGCAACGGCGGCAAGATCCGGGACTACGAGGGCGCGAACATGATCATGCGTCCGCTGCCCCCGATGATCTTCATCCCCTCCACAGCGGGAAGCGGTTCGGACGTCTCCCAGTTCTGCATCATCACCGATGTGGAACGGCAGGTGAAGATGTCCATCATCAGCCGCTCGCTGGTCCCCAACCTGTCCATCATCGACCCCATGCTCCTGCGGACCAAGAGCCGGGAGCTGATCGCCGCCTCGGCCGTGGATGCCCTGGCCCACGCCGTGGAATCCTATGTGTCGCGGATGGCCTCGCCCTTTACCGAGCCCCAGTCCATGCAGGCCATTCAGCTGTTCATGGAAAACATCCGGGAAGCGGTGGATTCCAAGTCCCCGGAGGCGCTCAAGAACCTGAGCATCGCCAGTACGGCGGCCGGAATGGCGTTCAGCAACGCGGGCCTCGGCATCGCCCACTCTCTGGCCCATTCCATCGGCGGGCGGTTCGACGTTCTGCACGGCATGGTCCATCCCGTGCTGCTCCCCTCGGTCATGCGCTTCAACCTCATGTCCCGGCCCCAAAAGCTGGCGAACGTGGGTTTCCAGATCACCGGCGTGCAGTGCCGGTCCGAAGAGAAGCAGGCCATGCTCGGCATCGAATACCTGGAGAAGCTGTTCCTGGAACTGGGCGCCACCTGCCGGTTGAACGACATCCTGCCCGACGACAGCGAACTGGAACTGCTCTGCCACAAGGCACTGCCCGACGCCTGCACCCTGACCAACCCCAGGGAAGCGAGCTGTGAAGATCTGATGAGCATATGCGAGGCTGCATGGTGAGTACTTCCAAGACGAAACTCGAAGATCTCATGGGGCTTGAGCACAGCAAGCTCAACTTCTTTCAGGAACTGCGACAGAGCATTGAGAAACTGACCGCCAGCCACCGGGAGTCCGAAGACCAGCGGCTGGAGATCGCGGCCATTCTCGAGGGCATCACCGATGTCATGATGGTCCTCTCCGAAAACCTCGAGATCATCTCGGTCAACCATGTCTTTCTGGAACTGTTCCCGGGCATCAACCCCATCGGCCGGTATTGCTACGAAGTGTTCCGGCACACCAACTACCCGTGCCATGAATGTCCGGCCTTCCGGTCCCTGAGCACGGATGCGGTCTGCCGCGAGACCGCCATCTTCCGCGTGGGCGGACGCAACCGGCAATTCCAGATGGTCGCGGCTCCCCTGAAGAATCCCCACCTGCCCCAACACCGGGTGCTGATCTTCAAGCGGGACGTGACCATGGAAAAGGAATATCAGGCCAAGTTCTACCAGGCCGAAAAAATGGCCACCACCGGCATGCTCGCCGCGGGCGTGGCCCACGAGGTCAACAACCCCCTGGCCGCCGTGGCCGGTTTCGCGGAAGGGCTCAAACGCCGCCTGCCCCGCCTGGAGGGTGTGGTTGACGAGGATCTCTACGAGGACTTCAAGGAATACACGGACACCATCCTCAAGGAGTGTTCTCGCTGCCAGAAGATCGTCCAGACCCTGCTGACCTTCAGCCGCCCGATGATGGCGGACTTCACCCAGGTCTGCGTCAACCGGGTGGTCAAGGACACCATCCGCATCCTGCAGCATCATTTCAAGAACCACCCCAAGCTCAAGGTATCCATGTCCCTGGATGAAACGCTGCCCATGATCTACGGCGACGAGGCGCAGCTGAAACAGGTCGCCCTCAACCTTCTGACCAACGCGGTGGACGCCATCGGGGAGGAAGGGGAGCTGTGCGTGTCCACCACCATGCACGAGGGTGGCGTGCGCATGGCCGTGAGCGACACCGGCTGCGGCATCCCGGAAAAGAACCTGGACAAGCTCTTCGAGCCGTTCTTCACCACCAAACCCGTCGGCAAGGGCATCGGTATCGGTCTGGCGACCTGCTATCATATTGTCCAGGACCACGGCGGGGAAATCACGGTCAACAGCGAGTTGGGCACCGGAACCTGTTTCTCGGTCACCCTGCCCCTGGGTAAACGAGGCCGACATGGGTAATGCTTACAAGGTCCTGGTCATAGACGACGAGGAATCGATCCTCAGACTGCTCCAGCACGAATTGAGCACCGACGAGCGGATCGTGGAAACGGCTCCCTCGGCCACCATCGGGCTGGAGAAATTCGCCAAGGGCCACTACGACGTGGTGGTCTCGGATATCCGCCTGCCCGACGGTGATGGTCTGGACATGCTCGTCAAGTTCAAGACCACCTATCCGGACATCGAGGTCATCCTGATCACCGGGCACGGCAACATCGACAACGCTGTCGAGGCCATGCGCATCGGGGCCTACGACTACGTTACCAAGCCCTTTCATCTCGACCGGGTGGAGATGGTCATCGAGCGGGCCTACCAGCGGGTCTGCCTGCAGCGAGAAAACCGCAGCTTCCGGCACTCCAAGCAGACCGTGCCCTCATCCAAGCTGGTGGGCAACTCAGCGCCCATCAAACAAATCAAATATCTCATCGGCCGGGTCGCCCCCACGGACGTGGCCGTGCTCATCACCGGCGAGAGCGGCGTGGGCAAGGACGTGGTCGCCCACACCATCCAGGAGCATAGTGAACGCAGCGAGCGTCCGTTCATCGTCAAGAACTGCGCCACTCTGCAAAAGGAGCTCATGCGCAGTGAGCTGTTCGGGCATACGCGCGGTTCCTTCACCGGCGCCACGGACAATCGCGACGGCCTGATGACCTACGCGGACACCGGCACCCTGTTCCTGGACGAGATCGGCGAGCTGCCCCTGGAGGTCCAGGGCGGCCTGCTCAGGGTACTCGAAGCCAAGATGTACCGCCGTATGGGCGAAAAGAACGAACGCCACGTGGACATCCGGTTCCTGTTCGCCACCAGCCGAAACCTGGCCGAAGAGGTCGAAGCCGGACGGTTCAACGAAGCGCTGTACCACCGCATCAACGTGTTCAACATCAAGGTCCCGCCCCTTTGTCAGCGCAAGGAAGACATTCCTCTGCTGGTCGAGCACTTCCTCGGCCGCATGAGCATCGCCATGCGCCGGGAGCGGCTGACCATCACCGACAAGGCCGTGCAGTGCCTGTCCCAATACGACTGGCCCGGCAACATCCGCGAACTGCGCAACGTGCTCGAGCGAAGCATCATCCTGGCGGAAGGCGGCGTGATCACCAACCAGGCCCTGCCCAGAGAACTGGTGGAGCATGTGGCGGACCATGGCGACGGCACCGTCTTCTCTCTGGAGGAGATGGAGCGCACACACATCCAGCGCGCCCTCCAGTTCTACGACGGCAACCGGCTCCAGGCGGCCAAGGCTCTGGGCATAGGCAGAAAGACATTGTACCGGAAGATAGAGAAGTTTGGATTGGGATAATCCTCCCCGTTATACCTTATATATAGGCCAGCCTGAAAAACCCGTTATAAAAACGGGTTTTTTATATAGCCGTACACCATGATATTTTGACCCATTCGACACATTTCCGTGTATCAAAAAGACACATCATTCAACTCGCCGATATATCAGGATATAAACACATGAAGACACCTTCAGGGGTCACGCTGACCCAAAATTGAAGGAAGAAGGGTCACAAAGGCCCACCAGAGAGAATCAACCTAACACCTTATTATAATGGTTATAAATCGATTGGCCCAGTCTTTGCTCTAAGAGTAGTCGTCACATGATGTGGCAGGCACTTGTCCCGAGTTCAGTCACCCTCAACCACAAGGACGGAACATTATGGCAGTTACCGAACAAGTTAATGGCTTTTTCATCCCCAGCGTGACCCTTATCGGCATTGGCGCCCACAAGGAGATCCCGGCCAAGATCAAGGCCCTGGGCAGCAAAAAACCCCTTCTCGTGACTGACAAGGGCATCACCGGCTGCGGCATCACCCAGCAGATCGTCGACCTGCTCAAAAGCCAGAAGATGAGCTGCGTCGTTTACGACGAGACGGTCCCCAACCCCACCGACAAGAACGTTGCCGACGGCGTCAAGGTCTACAAAGACAACAAGTGTGACTCCCTGATCACCCTGGGCGGCGGCTCCTCCCATGACTGCGGCAAGGGCATCGGCCTGGTCGTGGCCAACGGCGGCAAGATCCATGACTACGAAGGCGTGGACAAGTCCACCAACCCCATGCCCCCTTACATCGCCGTTAACACCACCGCCGGTACCGCGTCCGAGATGACCCGCTTCTGCATCATCACCGACACCTCCCGCAAGGTTAAGATGGCCATCGTCGACTGGCGCGTCACTCCTGGCATCGCCCTTGACGATCCGCTGCTGATGATGGGCATGCCCCCGGCGCTGACCGCCGCCACCGGCATGGACGCCCTGACCCACGCCGTTGAGGCTTATGTTTCCACCATCGCCACCCCGATGACCGACGCCTGCGCCGAGAAGGCCATCCGCCTGATCTTCAAGTTCCTGCGCCGCGCGGTTGCCAATGGCTCGGATATTGAAGCCCGCGAAGGTATGTGCTACGCCCAGTACCTGGCCGGTATGGCTTTCAACAACGCCAGCCTCGGCCACGTACACGCCATGGCCCACCAGCTTGGCGGTTTCTATGACCTGCCGCACGGCGAATGCAACGCCATCCTCCTGCCCCATGTGGAGAAGTTCAACCTCATCGCCCGCGTTGAGCGGTTCGCCGAGATGGCCGAGATGATGGATCAGAACATCGAAGGTATGAGCAAGCGCAACGCCGCCGAGCTGTGTCTTGATGCCATCAAGCAGCTCTCCTCCGACGTCGGCATTCCCGCCGGCCTGGTCGAGCTTGGCAAGCGCTACGGTAAGGATGTCAAGATCAAGGACATCAAGATCATGACCGAAAACGCCCAGAAGGACGCTTGCGGTCTGACCAACCCGCGCTGCCCCAAGGATATGGACGTCATGGCCATATACGAAGCAGCAATGTAGGTCCTCCCTTCCAATGGGGGTGGGGCTTTTGCCCCGCCCCTGTTCGGAAGATCACCTGATATTCGGGCGGCTCCACACGCCGCCCGTTTGTTAACAACACGGAGTTTTACATCAATGCCATCCAGCTCGAAGACCTTTGATTCAGAGTTCATCGCCGAGGTGCAGAGGGAGAGCGAACAGAATCTCGCCCTATGCTACCAATGCGGCAACTGCACTGCCGGATGCCCGGTTTCCTTCGCCTACGACTACCCGGTCAACCAGATCATGCGTCTGGTCCAGGCAGGCAGGAAGCAGGAAGCCCTGTCGTCCCACGCCATCTGGCTGTGTTCGTCCTGCGAGACCTGCACCACCCGCTGTCCCAACGACATCGACGTGGCAAGGATCATGGACGTTCTGCGCCACATGGCACGGCGGGAGAACATCGTCAGTGAAAAAGCCGTCAGTGCATTCTGGAAGGCCTTCCTGGAATCCGTGGAAAAACATGGCCGCGTTTTCGAACTCGGCCTCATGGCCAACTATGTTGGCAAGACGGGCCGCATGTTCACCGACGTGGATCTGGCCCCCATGGCCCTGCGCAAGGGCAAGCTGGGTCTTAAAGCCCACGACATCGAAAAATTGTCCGAAATC
Organism: uncultured Pseudodesulfovibrio sp.; assembly: GCF_963662885.1. NCBI lineage: Bacteria > Pseudomonadati > Thermodesulfobacteriota > Desulfovibrionia > Desulfovibrionales > Desulfovibrionaceae > Pseudodesulfovibrio > uncultured Pseudodesulfovibrio sp. The sequence continues at coordinate 478,839 of NZ_OY760055.1, read as the reverse complement.
CGTGGGATATTCGACCGCTATCGGGAGCAAAAACAATGAGTCTGTGTTACGCGTATTATCCGGGCTGCTCAGGGCTCGGCACCTCGCTCGAGTACGACACCTCCACCCGCGCCCTGTGCAAGGGCCTCGGCATCGAGCTGGTGGACATCCCCGACTGGAACTGTTGCGGCTCCACCCCGGCCCACGCCGTCGACCACCTGCTTTCGGCCTGTCTTGTGGGCCGGAACCTGGGCATCGCCGATGACATGGCCGAGGAACGAGAACTCGACGGCATCATCACGCCGTGCCCCAGTTGCCTGAAAAATCTCAAGACCACCCAGCACAGGCTGGCCGATCCCGAGTTCCACCGCAAGGTGGAATTGGTGGTTGGAAGGCCCCTGAAAGCCGAACTGCCCATCAAGTCCGTGCTCCAGATGGTGGTTGAAGACCTCGGCCTTGAGGCGCTGGCCAAATTGGTCAGCAAGCCGCTGGCCGGTCTCAAGGTGGTCCCCTACTACGGCTGCATCATGGTCCGCCCGCCGCAGATCATGCAGTTCGACGATCCGGAAAACCCGATGGCCCTGGACAACCTGCTGACCGAACTGGGCGCCGAGGTACTGCCTTTCGCCCTGAAGACCGACTGCTGCGGCGCGTCCCTGGGAACCACTCGCAAGGATGTCATCGCCAGACTTTCCGGGCGCATCCTGGAGGCGGCCGAGGAGGCCGGTGCCGACGCAATCGTCACCGCCTGCCCCCTGTGCCAGTTGAACCTGGACATGCGCCAGTCGCAGATCAACCGAGCCAACAACAGCGGGTACAACATGCCTGTCTTCTATTATACGCAACTTGCCGGCCTTGCCGCCGGGCAGGACGAAACGAGCACCATGCTGGACAAACTCTGTGTTAGTCCCCGCACCCTGCTCGCCTCCCTGGCCGGGCACACCGGAGAGGGGGCCTAATGAATATCGGAGTCTTTGTCTGCCACTGCGGCAGCAACATCGCCGGAACAGTCGATACCGAGGCAGTCGCCAAGGCGGCCCTGAAATTCCGTGAAGTGGTCTTTGCCACCGACACCATGTACGCCTGCTCCGAACCGGGTCAGGCGGGCATCATCGATGCCATCAAGGAATACAACCTCGACGGCGTGGTCGTGGCTTCCTGTACCCCGCGCATGCACGAGGCGACCTTCCGGCGCACCCTGGAACGGGCGGGCCTGAACAAGTACATGTTTGAAATGGCCAACATCCGGGAGCACGTCTCCTGGGTCAGCAAGGACAAGGAGGCCAACACCCGCAAGGCCGGAGAACTGGTCCACATGGCCGTCGAGAAACTGCGCCGCAACGACTACCTCCAGGCCGGCGAGTTCGAAATCAACAAGCGGGTCATGGTCATCGGCGGCGGCGTGGCCGGAATCCAGGCAGCCCTGGACTGCGCCGACGGCGGACTCGAAGTCATCATGGTCGAGCGCGAGCCGAGCATCGGCGGCAAGATGTCCAAGCTGGACAAGACCTTCCCCACCGTTGACTGTTCGAGCTGTATCCTCGGCCCCAAGATGGTCGATGTGGCCCAGCACCCGAACATCACCCTGTACACCCTGTCCGAGATCGAATCGGTCAAGGGGTTCGTCGGCAACTTCGACGTCACCGTGCGCCGCAAGGCCGCGTACGTGGACTGGGATACCTGCACAGGCTGCGGCGAATGTACCACCAAGTGTCCGAGCAAGAAGACGCCGGACCGGTTCAACGAATTCATCGGCACGACCACGGCCATCAATATTCCGTTCCCCCAGGCCATCCCCAAGAAGGCAAGCATCAATCCCGAGGCCTGCATCAAGCTGACCAAGGGCAAGTGCGGCGCCTGCGCCAAGGTCTGCCCCACCGAAGCCATCCGCTTCGACCAGCAGGATGAACTGGTCACCGAGCAGGTAGGCGCGATCATCGCGGCCACCGGCTACGACCTGTTCGACTTCACCAAATACGGCGAATACGGCGGCGGCCGGTACCCGGACGTGATCACGTCCATGCAGTACGAACGGCTGCTCTCCGCCTCCGGTCCCACCGAGGGCCACATCAAGCGTCCCTCGGACGGCACCGAGCCCAAGGACATCGTTTTTATCCAGTGCGTCGGCTCGCGAGACAAGTCCATCGGCCGACCCTACTGTTCCGGTTTCTGCTGCATGTACACGGCCAAGCAGACCATCCTGACCAAGGACCACATGCCCGACTCCCAGTCCTATGTCTTCTACATGGACATTCGCTCGCCCGGTAAGAACTACGACGAGTTCACCCGGCGCGCCATGGAGGAGTACGGGGCCCGGTACATCCGCGGCAGAGTCTCCGCCATCCAGCCCAAGAACGGCCGCTACCTGGTCAAGGGCGCGGACACGCTGCTCGGGCAGCAGGTGGAGATCGAGGCCGACCTGATCGTTCTCGCCGTGGGGGCCGAGGCCGCCAAGGGCGCGGGCGAGCTGGCCGAAAAGCTGCGCATCTCCTACGATCCCTACGGATTCTTCCTGGAAGGCCATCCCAAACTCAAGCCGGTGGAAACCAACACCGCGGGTATCTACCTCGCAGGCTCCTGCCAGGGCCCCAAGGACATTCCGTCCTCGGTTGCCCAGGGCGACGCGGCCGCTGCCAAGGTTCTGGCCCTGTTCTCCAAGGACAAGCTGGCCAGCGATCCCCAGGTCTCCGGCGTCAAGCTGGTGCGCTGCATCGGCTGCGGCAAGTGCGAATCGGTCTGTCCCTTCGGGGCCATCGAAATGATCGATTTCCGCGGCATGACCAAGGCCTCGGTCATCGAGACCGTGTGCCAGGGCTGCGGAGTATGCACCGCCGCCTGTCCGCAGGGAGCCATCCAACTGAGCCACTTCACCGACAACCAGATACTCGCCGAGGTGAACACCTTATGTCTGTAAACGAAGGAAAGGAACTGCGGATCATCGGATTCCTTTGCAACTGGTGCTCTTATGCGGGCGCCGATACCGCCGGCGTGGGCCGGTTCGCCCAGCCCACCGACCTGCGCATCGTCAGGTTGCCCTGCACCGGCCGCATCAACCCGCTGTTCGTGGTCCGCGCATTCATGAACGGGGCCGACGGCGTGCTCGTCTCCGGCTGTCATCCGAGGGACTGCCACTACTCCGAAGGCAACTTCTACGCCCGCAGGCGGCTCGAGGTCCTCAAGGCCCTGCTGCCCGTCATCGGCGTCGATCCCGGTCGCTTCGAATACACCTGGGTCTCGGCTTCCGAGGGTCAGCGTTGGCGGTCGGTTGTCACCAGCTTCACCGAGCAGGTGCACGCGCTGGGGCCCATGCCCAGCTTCAAGTCCGGGACCAGCCTGGACATGTGCCTGCGCCAGATGGACCAGAACCAGGTTCTTTAAAGGAGTCCCGCAATGGCATCATCCATAGATGATTTGAAATCCGCGATAAAGAAGGCGCTGCCCGACCTTGACACGGTCATTGCCTGGGCGGCCGGCCCCGACCCGCTGAGCCACACCCCGCTGTTCATCACCGATGAGGCGGACGTGGATCGCATCGAGTGGGACCCCCGCTGCTCCCAGAACCTGGCAGGCTACCTGCCCGGACTGCGCGGCAAGAAGATCGGCATCGTGGTCAAGGGCTGTGACGCCCGCTCCCTGGTCGAGCTGCTTCAGGAAAAGCTCATCGACCGTGAGGACGTCACCATCTTCGCTCTGCACTGTACGGGCGCTGTGGATGCCCGGACCGTGCGCAAGGGGCTCGGCTCCACGCGCGGCCTGGAGTCCGTCTCCATCGACGGCGACACTGCCCACTTCTCCGTGAACGGAGAGGCCAAGACCATGCCCCTGGGCGCGGTCCTGCAGAAAAAGTGCTTCACCTGCACCGGAGCCGACGCAGAAGTCTGCGATCACTTCATCGGCGAGCACGGCGAACCGCCCCGGGTCAGCGAGACTCCGACCACCACCCTGGAGGAACTGGAGGCCATGAGCATGGAGGAGAGGCTGCACTTCTGGGAAGACCAGATGAGCCGCTGCATCCGCTGCTACGCCTGCCGGTCCGCGTGTCCCCTGTGCGTTTGCCAGGACCACTGCGCGGCCCAGAGCCGTGAGCCCCACTGGGTTGATCAGACCGACCACCCCCGCGAGAAGCTCATGTTCCAGGCCATCCATGCCCTGCATACGGCCGGACGCTGCACCGAATGCGGTGAATGTGAACGAGCCTGTCCCATGGGACTGCCCATCATGACCATGAAGCAGGCCCTCAACCGGAGCATCCAGAGCCTGTTCGACTACCAGGCTGGAACCGATCCGGACCAGGCTCCGCCGCTGTTCGAGTTTCGTGAAGAGGAGAAAAACATCAAGGAGAGGGATTGGTAATGCCCACTGCACGATATATCGCCGACGACAAGCTCATGCCCTGGCTCCTGTCCCTGACCGAATCCCGTCAGGTTCTGGCTCCGGTGGAAGTGGGCGGACAGACCCTGTTCGCGCCCCTGAACGCCGACAGCAAGCTGGATCTGAAAGGACTGGCCGACGCTTCGGCCAAGGCCACTCTGCTCCCCCGTTGTGAAACCCTGTTCGAGTTCCACTACTCCAAGACCGACGGCGTGCCGTCCAAAACCGAACTCGAAGTCCGCGAAACCCTGCCCGACCAGGAGACCTTCCTGTTCGGAGCCCGGCCCTGCGACGCCAAGGGATTCACCGTGTTCGACCGTGTTTACGACGGCGGCAGCCGCCGGGACATCTACTACTGTACCCGGCGGGACAAGACCATCGTGGCCACGCTGGCCTGCACCGACCCAGCGGACACCTGCTTCTGCAACCGCGTGGGCGGCGGCCCCGGCGACACCGACGGCTCGGACATCCTGTTCACGCCCGTGGACGGCGGGTATGTCATCGAACCCATCACCGACCGCGGCGAGGCCTTCCTGGCTGATCAGCCCCTGGTGGAGGCCGAAGACCGCAAGGAAGAGGCCCGCAAGGTTCGCGAGGAAGTGGCCAAGGCCATGCCGGACGAGGGTCCCCTCGGCGGCGCTGAAGGCCGGGTGCTCGAACTCTTCGACGACAAGGAGTTCTGGGGCGGCGTAGCGGACAAATGTCTCAGCTGCGGCGCGTGCAGCTACCTCTGTCCGACCTGCTACTGCTTCAACATGACCGACGAAATCAAAGGCGATGACGGTGTCCGGGTGCGAACCTGGGACAACTGCATGTCCTTCCAGTTCACCCTGGAAGGCAGCGGCCACAACCCGCGCGACGGGAAGGCCCAGCGCATGCGCAACCGCATCGGCCACAAGTTCAGCTACTACCCCGAACTGCACGACGGTAACCTCGCCTGCGTTGGATGCGGACGGTGCATCATGCATTGCCCTGTATCCATGGACGTCCGGTCCATCGTCGCCCAAGCGAGTGACCGCGCCTTGGACAAACAGGAGCATTCCAATGACTAGCACCGAAGCGACCAATCTGTATCTTCCCGACATGGGGACAATCCAGGAAGTGATTGAGGAGACGCCGAACATCAAAACGTTCCGCATCACCCTCAATGATCCCGATGCCATGAAGAACTTCCGGTTTGAACCGGGGCAGGTAGGACAGTTGTCCGTCTTCGGCGTGGGCGAATCCACTTTCGTCATCAACTCCTCCCCGACCCGCATGGACTACCTGCAGTTCAGCGTCATGCGCGTGGGCGAGCTGACCGAAAAGCTGCACAAGCTGCGCCCCGGCGACCAGGTCGGCGTGCGCGCTCCCCTGGGCAACTGCTTCCCCTACAAGGAAATGAAGGGCAAGGACATTGTCTTTGTCGGCGGCGGCATCGGCATGGCACCGCTGCGGACCCTGCTCATGTACATGCTCGACAACCGCGACGACTACGGCAAGATCACCCTGCTCTACGGCGCGCGCAGCCCCTACGACATGGCTTTCAGCTATGAGCTGCCCGACTGGCTGGAGCGTGATGATATGACCACCGAACTGACCGTGGACAACGGCACTCCAGAATGGAAGCACCATGTGGGTCTGATCCCCAACGTGCTCAAGGAGATGGCCCCCTCGGCCGAGAACGCCTTTGCCGTAACCTGCGGTCCGCCGATCATGATCAAATTCACCATCGAGGCCCTGCACACGCTGGGCTTCCAGGACGAGCAGATCATCACGACTCTGGAGAAAAGAATGAAGTGCGGAGTGGGCATTTGCGGACGGTGCAACATCGGCACCAAGTACGTCTGCAAGGACGGCCCGGTCTTCACCAACGCGCAGCTCAAGCAGTTGCCCAACGAAATGTAGACACCTCATCACCTTAGCCTCCGTGACCCGGGGCGGCGCAAGTCGCCCCGGGCCACACCCCAGCGGGGCTCCCTGCGCTTGGACAAACGACAGAGGAGAAGCAAGGATGTTCGACGACGACATGCTGGTTGAAGGATGGATGGACCAGGGCTGGACCCCGGGAGCCGGATGCGATGGAGCCGAAGCCCTGACGCAGAAGGAATGCGCATTCCTCAGTTTGCCGCCGGAACTCTTTTTCGCTTCCGAATTGTTTCAGGGGCAGTATGTACGGCGCAGAGTGCGCGTACGCGACTATCCTATTCAGTCAACCTGCACCCACCGCACGCTTCATTACACGGGCGTACGGCTCGACCAGTTTGACCAGGACGTATTTCTGGCCTGCGCGGCCAGGTTCCCCCGGCAGAAGTCCTCTGCTCCCTGCACCCGGAAAATGGACCTCAGGGGTCTGGCAAGGGAAGTGCTCAAAAGGGCGGGGACTGCGGACAAACGCCGGGTGGCCGAATCGCTGCGCAGGCTGGAATCGGGCCGCATCAAGATCCGCGACGGGCGGTTCACCTGCTATCTTCAGCCCATTCAGAAGGCCCTGTTCGACGACAAGGCCGGGTTCTGTCTTATCGAATTGAACCCCGAAATGCTCCGTTCTCTGCAACGACTGGAAAACTTGCAGCGGTTCATCCGGGAACGTTTTCAGTTACCCAAGGTCTCCATGGATCGCTGGCTGCACGGCGTCATGCATTTCAGCGAACGCATCTGCATCCCCTTCTCGGGTCTCCCCGCCCTGTCCGGCAATGCCCAGGCGGTTCCGGTTCAGATAGAGGAATCCGTGAACCGGCTGCGCACGTCGGCGGGCCTTTTTCGATTGAGCGTGGGAGAAGGAGGACTGGAGATCAGCAGGAAGGCTCGAGCGGGCGGGGAGAGACGATAATGGTTCTAGTTGATGGACCCATCCTGGAAGTTGTACATCATCCGGTCCGCCTGGGGGGCGTGCTCGTAGTCGGCCCACTTGTAGTCGGTCTGGCTCATGAGCCACTGGATGACCTCACCCTGGCTGGACGGGGTACCGGGATATTCAACAACCTTTGAGATGTTCTCTCCGAACACATTGATTTCGATGGCAATCTTCATAATAACTCCGAATTTTTTCACTACTCCGACCCAGGCGGCGCTCCGACACGTCAGGCCTGCGGCACGGCGTATTGACTGTTGAGTGGGTCCGGCGGCAGGCGGCTTCCTTTACCTTACCAAACGCTGCCTGTCGTTGGCCCACCGACAACCGTAACACGGTGTCCACAACTCCCGCGTAACGTAGGTCAGAGACCGCGTCAAACCCATAATATTCGCCATTTTGTATTGGGGAAAAAATAAAATACAATAAAAACGAGAAGTTAATGCGTGTTTTTCTTGTAACAAAAAAATGCAAAAAAAATAAAAATTAAATTCATAGTACATTTTTTCCAGATGGTCAACGCCTTAAGTACAGGCAAAGGAGTCTTGGCCATGAAGGTGATTCCGGTTGCAGACGCAGTGGGTATGGTGCTCTGTCACGACATGTCGGGCATAACCCCCGATGTGGACATGGAACACACCTTTTGCCGGGGGCATGTTGTCACGGAAAAGGACGTCCCCATCCTGCTTCGGACCGGCGCGGAGCACCTCTTCGTCCTGGACATGCCGCCGGGGCACATTCACAGGGACAAGGCCGCCATGCGTATCGCAAAGGCTGCGGCCGGCCCCGGCCTGACTCTGGCGGCCCTTTCCGAGGGCCGCGTGAACATGCGGGCCGATCCCGGCTTGCTCGCCATCAACGTGGAAGCTCTCTACGAAATCAATTCCATCGAGGGAATCGCGCTGGCTACGATGCACGACGGCATGCCCATTGCCGCCCCGCGCGGTGTGGCCGGAACCTGCATAGCCCCGCTGATCGTGGACGAAGCCAAGGTCGAGCAGGCCGAGGCCATCTGCGAAGCCTACTCCCCGATCATCCAGATTCGCCCCCTCCAGCCCAGATCTGTGGCCATCATCACATCCGACAATGATCTTTTTCACGCTCAATCCCGGGAACAGAGCGGCCCGGCGCTGAGCAGGAAAATCGAAATCCTCGGTTCAAGGACCGTTGGTCAGGCCGCTGTAAGCAGCGACGCCGCGGCCACCCGCGACGCCATCCTCAAATTCGTCGTCGAAGGCGCGGACATGGTCATGATCGCCGACGGCATGTTCGATGACCCGGGAGCTCCGGCCATCGCAGGCATACGGGCCACGGGAGCCGAAGTGATTTCCTACGGATCACCCATCTTTCCGGGGGCCATGTTTCTGCTCGCCTACCTCGGCGACATTCCCATACTCGGACTGCCCGACAACGCTCTGATCCCCCGAACTTCGGTCTTCGATCTGTTGGTTCCCCGGCTTCTGGCTGGAGAGCGGATCACCCGCCCGAACATCATCTCCATGGGGCATGGCGGGTTCTGCGCCGAGTGCGATACCTGCCGCTACCCGCTCTGCTCTTTCGGCAAACACGACTGACCAAAGGGTTCAGCCGGGATCGTCACGTCTTCAACAGGCACTGAGGCCCCTTTTGACCGAAGGTCTTTTCTCCGGGTTATTGACCCGTGTCCGAATAATATCCTACCCTCCAACTCAGCATAGCTACAAGATCCGCCCGTTCGCAGAGCCCCGCCTTCACGCCGAATTACCGCCTCTATCGTATTTCAGCTGACCGACGCAGCCCGACAAGGGCCTATTCCCACAGGAGCACACAATGAAAGAGATCCGCGACAACGCCCGTCAAATGATGAAGAAGTTCTGCCGAGTCTGTAAAGTTTGCGACGGACGAGCCTGTGCCGGTGAGATTCCGGGCATGGGCGGGCTGGGCACCGGGGCGTCCTTCAAGAATAATGTCAACGCCCTGGCCGACCTGTACCTGAACATGCATCTGGTTCACGGCATCACCGAACCGGACACGGCCTTCACCCTGCTGGGTCTGCCCCTGAGCCTCCCGGTTTTGGCAGCTCCCATTGGCGGCGTGGCCGTGAACATGGACTTCGGGGTCAGCGAGGAAGACTATAACCTGGCCGTGGTCGAAGGCTGCCTTGACGCCGGCACGCTGGCCTGCACCGGCGACGGCGTTCCTCCGGTCATCCACGAATCCGGACTGGCCGCCCTGACCCGTTTCGAGGGTCATGGCATCCCCTTCATCAAGCCCTGGGAAGGCGCCGAACTGGAGGAAAAACTCGAGAAGGCCCGAGACACAGGCTGCAAGGTTCTGGGCATGGACCTCGACGCGGCAGGGCTGCTGACCCTGCGCCGCCGCGGCCGCCCTGTGGCACCGCGCACCCCGGAACAGCTTGCGGACATCTTTGCCAAGGTCCACGCCTGGGGCATCAAGTTCATCCTCAAGGGGCTCATGTCCCCTCTGGACGCTTCTCTGGCCGTTGAGGCAGGAGCCGACGCGGTGGTCGTCTCCAACCATGGAGGACGCGCCCTGGACCACACCCCGGGTACGGCCAAGGTGCTGCCCGGGATCGTCAAGGCTGTGGCCGGGCGGGTTCCGGTCCTGGCCGACGGTGGCGTTCGCGACGGCGGCGATGTCCTGAAGATGCTCGCCCTGGGCGCGGACTGCGTGCTCATCGGACGCCCCGTGGCCGTCGCCGCAGTGGGCGGCGGCAAAGACGGAGTGGCCCGCTACTTCGACCTACTCGGTGACCAGCTGCGCCAGGCCATGATCATGACCGGCACGGCCAACGTCCGCGAGGTTTCCAGCTCCGTGCTGTTCGATCCGACCGTTTGAGCGCACCCTGAATCCTTTTCCCAACCGTCCCCTGTCGCCCTCGGGCGGCAGGGGCGCTGCGTTCATCCCATTTCACTTTGCAAGGTGCACCATTTCATTTTGCATTTCAGAATGGAATGGTTGAAAGCCTTTTCTGCCCCGGATCAACCCGTATTTTTCAACCAACTTCATAAAATAATACAGTACAATCAAATGCTTATTAGCACCTCCACCCACTTGGCAAGGCTCTTGCTATCTGGCGGGACAATACTGACATCTCGGAGGATGCTAATGAAAGCTCTTATTGTCATGAGTTCAAAAGACAACGTCGGAAACGCCATCGAGGATATCGTTGGCGGCGACGAGGTCTCCTACACCGTGGACGGCGAACAACACGTGTTCACCGCCCAGGATGAAATTCCATTCGGTTTCAAGGCTGCCGTGCACGACATCCCCGCGGGCGGCGATATCATCAAGTACAAAGAGGTGATCGGACGCGCCGCCGTGGACATCAAGGCCGGCGAGTGCGTGCACATTCACAACGTCGAAGGCAAGCGGGGACGCGGCGATATCCCGGGAGGACAGGCATGAAGTTTCTCGGTTATGTCAGGCCGGACGGTTCTACCGGTATCCGCAACCACACTCTGATCATGGCCAACGGCCGCGGCGCCGCCACTCTGGCCGCCATGGTGTCCAAGCTCGTCAGCGGCACCCAGCTGTTCATCCAGCCCAACGAAAACGGCCGCGACGGCGACGACCGCAAGACCATCGCCCGGACCATGATCGGTCTGGCCAAAAACGCCAACGTGGGCGCCGTGCTCATCGTCGGCAACAAGCCCGACGCCGGGTACCCCGAATTCTCCTTCGAAAACTTCGTGGGCGAGATCGCCAAGTGCGGCAAGCCCATGGACACCGTGTTCATGAAGGATTGCGGCGGCTTCCAGGAAGCTCTGGGACTGGCTGTGCGCAAGGCCCGCAATCTGGTGCAGAAAGCCAGTGAGACCCCGCGCACCGAAGTCGGCTTCGGCCAGCTGAACATGGCCGTCAAATGCGGCTACTCCGACGCCACTTCGGGCATGTCCGGCAACCCGGTTGTCGGCCATCTGTTCGACGCTCTGGTGGACGACGGCGGCCGGTGCATGTTCGCCGAGACCACCGAGGTCATCGGCGCCGAGCACATCGTGGCCAAGCGCTTCCCGGACGAGAAGGAGCGGATCAAGTTCCTCCAGGCCGTGGAACGCGTCGAGGAGGAGGCCCGGTCCACGGGCGAGGATATCCGGACCATCAACCCGATTCCGGCCAACATCCAGGCGGGCCTGACCACCCTGGAGGAGAAATCCCTGGGCGCCATCGTCAAGTCCGGCACCCGGCCCATCCAGGGTTGCGTAAAGTACGGCGAAGTCCCCGAGGGACGCGGCCTGTACTACATGGACTCGTGGATGTCCTCCACCGCTCTCTTCCTCGGCTTCGCCGCGGCGGGCTCGGTGCTGAACATCTTCCAGGTCGGCGGCGGCTGGTTCCCGGATGACGCCATGATGCCCACGGTCAACACCGGCCTGATTACCCCTACCCTGTACATGACCGGCAACCCGCGCACGTGGGAGAAGGCCTGGCGGGAAATGGACTTCAACTCCGGGACCGTGATTACCGAAAAAGAACCGATCGCGGATGCCGGCGAGCGCCTTGTGAACGAGGTTCTGGCCTTTGCATCGGGTCGTCTGACTAAGGGTGAAACGCTCGATATTCGAGACAACATTGAGGTGTATCTCCGAGGCCCGGGTCTCTAGGGATACGAATCGCGCTTAACAACTCAGGAGGTTTGTAATGCGTAAGTTAGTTATGATGTGCGTAATGGCGCTGCTGGTGGCTGCGGTCGCCCCGGCCTATGCTGAATACCCCGAAAAAGCGGTCCAGGTCGTCGTGCCCTGGAAGCCGGGCGGAGGCAGCGATATCTCCGCCAGGATCATCACCGATCAGATGAAGGACCTGCTGCCTGAACCCCTGATCGTGTCCAACATCGACGGTGCGGCCGGGCTCAACGGTGCCATGCAGGTTTCCAAGGCCCGTCCCGACGGGTACACCGTGCTCTGGGAGCACCCGGGCAACCTGACCGTGGCCCCCATGGTCACCAAGGCCAAGTTCCGCTGGACCGACTTCGAGCCGGTGGGCGTTGCGGCCAAGGGTAGCACCGCGCTCATCGTGCGCGGCGACAGCCCGTTCAAGACCGCCCAGGAAGCCATCGACGCCATCAAGGCCAATCCCGGCAAATACCGCTGGGCGCTGGCTCTCAATGCCGTTTCCCACTTCACCTTCCTGAACATCAGCCACGCCACCGGCGGACTCAAGGCCATGTTCATCCCGGCCAACGGTGACAAGGGCCGCATTGTCTCCCTGCTGGGCAACAACAGCGACATCACCACCGTCGGTTTCGCCTCGGTTCAGCCGTACCTCAAGTCCGGCGACCTGCGCGTGCTGGCCATGGTCAACACCGAGCGTTCGCCCTTCGCCCCCGAGATTCCGACCCTCAAGGAAGTGGGCATCAACGCTTCTTACGACTTCCTGTACTCCATCTTCGCTCCCAAGGGGACTCCTCAGGAGAACATCCAGATCCTGAGCGACGCCTTCAAGAAGGCCCTGGAAAAGCCAGCCACCATTGCCGCACTCAAGGAGCAGTGCCTGGTGCCCTTCTTCAGGACCCCGGAAGAGACCCGTGCCCTGTGGCAGGGTGAATCCGACCTGTACACGGATCTGGCCAAGGAAAACGGTCTGATTAAGTAACTCTCCATCTCCTTCTCCAACGGAGAGGCGGCTCAATGCCGCCTCTCCGGAGGGGGATCTTGGATAACAGCCGGTCCGACCGACCGGCCAACATCTTGCCGACAGTCAGAGGAGTGGACTTATGCGAGTTAAAACCGGCGACATGATCATGGCCGTAGCCCTGCTGGGCCTGACCATCGCCCTGTACATACAAATTGGCAACATCGACACGACCATGGTCTATGCGATGGGGCCGGTCTTCTTCCCGAAGATCCTGGTCTATACGCTGGGGGGGCTATCCGTGCTGCTGATGTTCCAGAGCGTGGACTTCACCGGGAAAAAGAACTGGTGCAAATCCGCCCGCGTGGTGGACCTCAACACTGTTCTGCTGCGCTGGCTGCTCACGGGGCTGGTGCTGGTGTACCTCCTGTTGCTGCCCATCCTGGGCTACGTGTTCGCGACCATGCCCTTCCTGTTCCTGGCCATGTGTCTGCTCGGCCCGCTGAAGCCCAAGAACCTGCTCGTCTACGGCATTACCGCCGTGGCCGTCACGCTGGGGCTGCAGTACATCTTTGCCACACTTCTCAAGCTCTTCCTGCCCTAAGGTGTCCATCATGTTCGATTACACCCACATGCTCGCGGCAGTCACGCCGTTCAATATTTTGCTTATGTTCCTGGGCGTCTTCGGCGGTCTGGTCGTCGGCTCCATGCCCGGCCTGACCAGCACCATGGCCGTCGCCCTGCTCGTCCCCATCACCTTCGGCATGGACGTCAACCAGGGCCTGGTCATGCTGGTAGCCGTCTACATCGGCTCCATCTCCGGCGGCCTGGTCTCTGCCGCCCTGCTCAACATTCCGGGCACGCCCTCGTCGGTGGCCACGACCTTCGACGCCTATCCAATGGTCAAGAAGGGCGAAGCGGGCAAGGCGCTGGGGTATGCGGTCTTCGCCTCCTTCCTCGGCGGTCTGCTGTCCTTCTTCGCCCTGGCCATCATCGCTCCGCTGCTCGGCAAATTCGCCCTGCGCTTCGGGCCCTATGAATATTTCGCCCTGGTGGTCTTCACCCTGAGCTGCATCATCTCCATCTCGGACAAGTCCCTGACCAAGGGCCTGATCTCCGCCACGGTGGGCATGATCATGGCCATGGTCGGCCTCAGCGAGACCGACAGCGTGTCCAGGCTGACCTTTGGCATCACCGATCTCCAGTCGGGCTTCTCGGTCATGCCGGTCCTCATCGGTATGTACGCCATCTCCCAGATCCTCAAGGACGTCGAGGAGATCAAGAATCCCTTCAAGCTGATCAACGTCAACTTCACGGCCCGCGAGTTCATCCGCGTCGCCAAGCTGTTCAGACACTCCGTCAAAAACGTTGTCCGCTCCTCGCTAATCGGTATCGGCGTCGGCATCCTGCCCGGCATCGGACCCGGCCTGTCCAACATCGTGGCCTACTCCCAGGCCAAGGCCGCATCCGACGATCCGGACAGCTTCGGCACCGGCAACCCCGACGGCATCATCGCCTCGGAATCGGCCAACAACGCGGCCACCGGCGGCGCCATGATCCCGTTGCTGACCCTGGGTATCCCCGGCGACGCGACCACCATGATGATGCTGGGCGCTTTCATGATCCACGGCGTCCAACCCGGTCCGCTGCTCATGCGCGACCACAGCGACCTGGTCCTGATCATCCTGGGAGCCTACTTCGTCAGCAACATCTTCATGATGCTCTTCCAGGTGTACTTCATCAGGGTGCTCATCCGGGCCCTGACCATCCCCCGCTACGTGCTCTACCCGGTCATCCTGGGTCTGTGCGTCATCGGCAGCTACGCCCTGAACAGCAGCATGTCCGACGTCTGGGTCTTCTTCGCCACCGGCGTGCTCGGCTACATCTTCACCAGGCAGGGCTTCCCGCTGCTGCCACTGGTGCTCGGATTGATCCTGGGCGGCATGGCCGAGAATCACCTGCGGGTCAGCCTGGTCATGGGCAACGGCAGCATGGTGGGCTACCTGCACCGCCCCATCGCCCTGTGCTTCTTCGCGGCGGCGGCCCTGTCCGTGGCCTACTCCTTCTACTCCAAGTACAAGGCCAAGAAGCGGGCAGCATGTGTTCCCGTGGATGAACCGGTCACCGTGGAATAGAACAACAACCAACAAAGCGATTCGGCATCATGGCATTGCAATACCCGACACCCGACTTCCCCGTACTGGACATCCCCGGCCTGGGCGACCAGCCCCTGCCGGCCTACTACAGGGTTCGTATAGAGCAGCCGGAGCTCCCGGCTCTGACCGACATTGAAACCTCCATAGACCTCGCCATGGACCGCAACCCCGGCGAAGCCACCCCCCTGAGCGCCCTGAAAAAGGGCGCCAGGGTGGCCGTGGCGGTGGGCAGCCGCGGCATCGCCGAGCTGCCCACCGTGGTCCGCCGCGTTCTGGACCGGCTCAAGGATATGGAATTCACCCCGTTCATCGTTCCGTCCATGGGCAGCCATGGGGGCGGCGTGGCCGAAGGCCAGATCCAGGTCCTGAACAAGCTCGGCATCACTGAGGAGGCCATGGGCGCGCCCATCGTCTCGAGCATGGAGACAGTGAACCTGGGCGAGGTCGAACCCCGCGTGGAAGCCCACATAGACCGCAACGCCTTCGAGGCGGACGGCATCGTGGTCATCGCCCGGGTCAAGGCCCACACCAACTTCGAGGCCGAGATCGAAAGCGGCCTGTGCAAGATGGTTTCGGTAGGACTGGGCAAAGCCATGGGCGCACGCAACGTGCACGTCTACGGTCGCCGCGGGCTGGTGGATCTCATGCCGCGCATAGCCGAAAAATCCCTGAGCAAGGCTCCCTTTGTCCTGGGTGTCGCACTGGTGGAGAACAGCCATCACCAACTGGCCTCCATCACCGGGGTGCAGCCCGCCGATTTCGTCAAGGCGGACAAGGAACTGCTCGCCCTGTACAAGGCCCACGCCCCGGCCATCCCGTTCGCCCAGCTGGACAACCTGGTTGTCGAACGCTTGGGCAAGAACATCTCGGGCACAGGCATGGACATCAAGACCATCGGCCGCGAGGGCTTTCGCGGCGATCCGCTGCGCCCGCCCTACATCAACTCCATCGTGGCCCTGCGCGTGACCAAGGCCTCGGCGGGCAACGGCATCGGCGTGGGCAACGCGGACTTCATCCCGCTTGAGACCGCGCGCAATCTGGACCTTATGTCCATGTACTTCAACGCCCTGACCTCGGCCTGCATGACCAGGGTCAAGCTGCCGCCCGTTTTGCCCACGGAAAAGCTGTGTATCCAGGCGGGCATGCGCGTCTGCTGGCAGCCTGAAATCGATCAGATACGCGGCTGCGTCATCAACTCGACCTCGGACCTGGACACCATGCTGGTGACCAAACCCCTGCTGGACGAGCTGGAAGCCCAGGGCAAACTGCTTGAAGTCCTGCAGGACGCCGAACCTCTTGCCTTCGACGCCGAAGGCAGGCTGGTCAGCAACCTGTAACCCCACCACAGCACATACACCCTTTCCCCCATCCCCGGTACGGCTTCGTACCGGGGACAAAGGATACCCCTATGCCACGACTTAGTCGCAACAACACAGCCTTACTGATTTTCTTCCTTCTCTGCCTGGCCTATCTCTTTGTCCCGTTCCACCGTGTCAGCCCGGCCATCATGGCCCTCGACATCATGGCTGACATGAACCTGGACGCGCCGACCATGGGCATCCTGGCCTCGGCCTTCTTCTTTTCCTACGGCGCCATGCAACTGCCCAGCGGCCTGATGGCAGACTCGCTGGGACCGCGCCTGACGCTGCCGATCTTCTTCGGACTGGCCGGTATCGGCGCCATCGTCTTCGGCATTTCCGACTCCGTGGCCGGGCTGATGATCGCCCGGGTCTGCATGGGGTTCGGCGTATCCGTCGTCTTCATCTGCGGCATCAAACTGTTCAGCCGCTGGTTTCCGCCCGAGGCCTTTGCCCGCATGAGCGGCATCTATCTGGGCATGGGCGGACTGGGCCTGATTCTCGGCTCCGGCCCCATGGCCTCGCTCTGCTCGGCCCTGGGCTGGCGCAACGGTCTGATCCTCAGCGGCGTGGTCGGACTGGTCGTGTCCGTGGCCCTGTGGTTCCTGGTGCGCGACACACCGGAACAGGCCGGATTCGAGTCCCCGTTCCCGACCCATGGCAAGGAGTCCGGCGGACAGACCGCCGCCGAACTGTGGCAGTCCGTACGCGCCATCTGCTCCAGCCGCTCTTTCTGGTTCATCGCCACCTGGTTCTTCTGCCAGTTCGCCATCCACATGAGCTTCGGCGGCCTGTGGGGCGGCCCGTTCCTCATGGACACCCACCACATGACCAAGGCACAGGCTGGCGGCGTTCTGAACATGATGGGCATCGGCATGCTGGCCGGCGGTCCGTTCACGGGCTGGCTGTCCGACTCGGTGTTCAAGGCCCGCAAGCCCGTCATGCTGATCAATGCTCTGGGCACGGTCGCGCTCTTCGTGGTGCTGGGCATGTACGGCGACACGCTTCCGGACTGGGCCATGTATGTCTGGTTCTTCCTGCTGGCCGCCTTCGGCATGGGCTCCCTGTCCGTGGGCTTCGCCTCCATACGGGACATCTTCGGCGACAAGGCAACCGGCACCGGCAGCGGACTGCTCAACACCCTGCCCTCCTTCGGCGTTTCGGTCTTCCAGCCTCTGACCGGCTGGATTCTCGAGACCTACGGCAAGAACCCGGGCGGCGGGTTTACCATGGACGGCTATGCCATGTCCTGCGCCCTGTATGCGGTCGTGGCCTGCGTGGGCGTATGCGGCGCGCTGCTGGTCAGGGAACCCATGGCCAAGGCGGACCGCAGCTGATTCCATAATCGGCAACTCTCCGAACAATAAACGGGAAGCCCGCGGCATGGCCGCGGGCTTCCCGTTCTCTTTTCCTTATCCCGCAATTCTACTGACTGTAGGTCCGAAGCCGCCGCCACAACGTGGTGGAGCTTATGCCCAACCGCCTCGCGGTCTCGGCCCGGTTGCCCTTGCATTCCTTCAGGGTCTTCAGGATCAGTCTCAGTTCCTCGTCGCGCAGGGAGGCCCTGTCACGCGCGGGCCCGCCCGTGGAGGTCGGAGCGGCCAGGCTCCCCTGAAGCGGCTGCGACCGTTCCTCGGCTTCGGGTTCGCAAGTCAACTGACTGGTTTCAAGATTGTTGAGGATGTCATCCCTGTCAGCCTCCCGGCCCCAACACTCGACCATGATGCGTTCCAGGATGGATTTCATCTCACGGACGTTGCCCGGATAGGAGTACCGGCGCAGGGCGTCCAGGGCGTCATCCGTCAGTTCGGGAGGCGGACCGCCCAGCCTGTAACCGATTTCCCGGCTGTAGTAGCGGATCAAGGCGTCGAGGCATGAGCCGCGCTCGCGCAGGGAGGGCAGGGTCAGGCGCAGAACGTTGATACGAAAATAGAGATCCTGGCGGAACTCGCTGGTGGCGGCCATCCGGGCCAGGTTTCTGTTGGTGGCGCAGATGACCCGCACGTCCAGGGAGATGAGCCGTTCACTGCCCAGTCGCATGACCTGGCGCTCCTCAAGCACCCGCAGCAGCTTGACCTGCATGGTCAGCGGCATCTCGCCGATCTCGTCCAGAAAGATGGTACCCGTGTTGGCCATCTCGAAGAGTCCCTTCTTGCCCCCTTTGGAAGCACCGGTAAAGGCCCCTTCCTCGTAGCCGAACAACTCGCTCTCAATGAGATTCTCGGGCAGGGCTGAGCAGTTCACGGCCACGAACGGCCCTTTGCTGCGACGGCTGGCGTTGTGCAGACTCTGGGCGATAAGTTCCTTGCCCGTGCCGCATTCGCCCATGATCAGCACAGTGGAGTCGGCGATGGCATACTGGCGCGCGCGGGCGATGAGGTCGCGCATGGCCTGGCCGTTGTGCACGATGTCCTCGAAATGGTGTTGCGCCACAAGGCCGCGCTCCGAAAGGGAGCGTTGGTGCTGGTCCTGCTGATGAGCGGGTTCCAGGAGCATGACCGCGCCGAAGTTCATGCCGCCCCTGGCCACCGGGTGTATCCGGCAGAGGTAGTCGCCGCCGCCCTCGCGGGCGCGGATGACGCCGTTCCAGGGCTCGCCCTGACTGACCGCATCGAGCATCTCGCCGTTCTTGAGCTGGCGTATATCCCCATCGCAGTGGAACAGCTCGGCCTCCACCGCCGGGTCCAGGTTCACCAGCTGGTTGGCCTGCAGCAGCTGCCCCCGGCCGTCGAGCACGAGTACCCCTTCACGGGTGGAGTCGATGAACACCTGTTGGCGCAGCTTCCACTCGTTCTCCCGCCGGGAGGCCTCGACCAAACGGGCAGCCTCGTCCAGGGTGGTCAGCAGCATGGGCCGTTGGGTTCGCAGGGGAAACCCCTTGAGGCCGCGCTTCTCGGCCAGGGAAACGGAATAGGGATTGCCCATGGCCGTGGTGAACCCCTGACGGCAGACCTCCTCGACGACTTCGGGGATTTCCTGGGTGGAGTGCAATTGAAAAAATGTCAGCTCCACCGAAAGGATCGGCGCGGCCACGCGGGCGGCCTTGACGATTTCGCCGAAACCGATGACCGCGATGCGGTCGCTGTAGGCCCGGGCCTGGTCTATGAGCGGAATGACGTCGTGCACGGTGATCGGAATATCGATCACAGGCACGGTGATGGCCGAACGAATCTGCAAGGTGGTTTCACCACGGCTGACAAGGACCTTGGCACCGTTGTTGACCAGGTCGCGGGCCTCGATGATGGCGTCGTCGAACAGCCCGGTGCGCAGGTCGAAATCGAGCACGGATTCGTCACGGATCTGCTGAAACATCTCCATGAGGTAGTTGTCGGTCGCAATGACGCCGATATCACAGGCCATATTCTCTCCGGGAAGGGGGTTGCGCAAAGGGGCGGGTATATATGCCGACCCAAGAATAGCGTCCCGTGTCCTCCCTGTCCAGACGGACGGCCCCTACAGCCCGTTCAAAGCGTACAAAACAGCGGCTCGCCTAGAAACGCTCGAAGTCGGCGTCCGGTTCCGCCTTTCCGGCCGGAGGCAGAGTGGAGCGCGTCGTGCCGGCGGCGGGAAGCCGCCGTTGACCGGCCCCGCTCAATCCGTCCGCGACCGTGAAGAAGGACATGGCGATCTGAAGCTGATGCCCCTGGCTGGACAGCTCCTCGCTGGTCGAAGCCACTTCCTCGGATGCGGAGGCGTTGCGCTGGATAACCGTGTCCAACTGATTGATGGCCTGGTTTATCTGCTTGGCCCCGGCATTCTGCTCGTTACTGGCCGCGGCGATTTCCTGAACCAGGGCCGCGGTCTTTTCGATATCCGGCACCAGGGCCGCCAGCATCTGCCCGGCATCCTCGGCCACGGCCACGCTGCTTGAGGAGAGTTCGCTGATCTCCGACGCGGCGAGCCCCGATCGCTCGGCCAGCTTCCTGACCTCGGCGGCCACCACGGCAAAGCCCTTGCCGTGCTCGCCAGCCCGTGCCGCCTCAATAGCCGCGTTCAGGGCCAACAGGTTGGTCTGTCTCGCTATCTCCTCGATGATGGAGATCTTTTCGGCAATGCTTTTCATGGCGTGCACGGTCTGGGTGACCGCTTCGCCGCCCTTTCTGGCGTCGGAGGCCGCCTTGGTGGCGAGCGCATCCGTATCCTTCGCGTTCTGGGCGTTCTGACCGATGTTGGCGGCCATCTGCTCCATGGAAGCGGAAACCTCTTCGATGGACGCGGCCTGCTCGGTAGCCCCCTGTGAAAGGGATTCGGCCGAGGCGGACAATTCCTCGCTGCCCGCGGCCACGTTCTCGGTGGCCTCCTGAACGTCGGACACAACCCCGGTCAGCCTGTCCTTCATATTTCTGAGTGAATCGGCCAGGATGCCGATCTCGTCGGACTGATGGACCTTGATGGTCTGGGTAAGGTCGCCCTGGGCCAGGCGGTGGGCAAAGGCCACGCCCTGCATGATCGGCCCGGTGATGGCCTTGGTCAGGATTACAGCCAGAACGATGCCCAGAACCAGAGCCAGGGCGAGACCGACGATCATCACCAGAGACGCGGTCTCCAGATCGGCCACGTCCGCGTCAGCCCGTCCCTTGGACGCTTCGGTGGCGGCCAGGGCGGTCTGCTTGGCGGACTCGATAATCCGGTTTCCCAGCGCCTCGCTTTCCCGGGTCAGAGACTGCAGGGCAAGGTAATTGTCCAGATAGGCCTGCATGGCCGCGCCATAGTTGTTGCCGGCCTTCCGGATTTGCTCGATCTGCGTGAGGTTGTCCTGGCGGCGGGTAATCGATGCCAACTCGGTCAGCATCGAATCGATCATCTTCATGTTCTTCAGGCCTTCGCGCATGACCTCGGGGGTCCTGTCCGCCTGGGCCTGAAGATTCTTGAGGCGTGTCTGATAACCGAGGTCGATGACGGCGGTGATCAGGTGAATCTTTTCCAATCGCTCGAAAAGCACGGTCGGCGAAGCCTCGGAGATCATCTCCTGCTTCATGGCCTCCTCGGTCAGCGCCAGAAAGGCCGTGCTGTTGGCCATGTACTCCCGGGCCGGACCGTTCATGGCTTCGCGGCTCGCGCCCAGGGCCTGAACCAGATCATGGACCTTCGAGGCCTGTACGGCGAAGCCGTCCACATCCGCCCTGGCCTTTTCCGTATTGGCCTTGAGCTTGACCAGGTACGGGTACCGGACGGAATGGGCCTCGGCATCCTTGAGAGCCTTGTTCACATCGTCCAGATACCCGTTCACCCGATCCCAGAACCCCGCCTCCCGAGTATAGGAGTATCCGCGCATGGCATACATGCTCAACAGCGAAGACCGTTCGATGTCGGTGGCTATGCCGACCTCCGGCACATAGGCGTTCGCGAGCCGGGTGGACCCCTCGCTGGCCGTATTCATATTATATACGGCCAGTCCGCCCAGGATGATCGCGATCAGTATGAGACAACCAAACCCCAACCCCAACTTCAGGCCCAGTTTCAAATTCTTCAGCATATCGGATTCCCCCCTCCAACATTTGCTAGTCAAATTCGCGACTAGTACGTATGAGTACTAGGTATTGCACCTCTTGCACACTTTGCATCTTATGTAAAGTGAGATACCGTTATAAATATATGAGACAACTAGGCACATTCATACGGCAAAAGCGGGAAGAGCTGCTCAAGACGGACCGCACCTTCTCCCAGTTGCAGATCAGCAAACGCCTTGGCATCGAGCAGTCCTACCTGAGCAAGGTCGAACGCGGCGTGGCCACGCAGTTGTCCGAAGAAAAGATCGTGCACCTCGCCGAGATCCTGGGTGAAGACCCGGATTACATGCTCGCTCTGGGAGGCAAGGTCTCGGGCGACGTGCTGGCCATCATCACGCAACGGCCCCGGCTTTTCGCACGCCTGGTCCGGGACATGAAGCACATGTCCGAGGACGTGATCGAAGCCGATCATGATTTCAAGCGGCGCCAGTCCCGAATGAACCGGATCTACGACTTCGCCGCCCTCGGTTTCTTCCACCTCGAAAAACAGGCCGACCGCTCCATGTGGTCATCCCACACACCGGCAATCCTCGGGCTCCCTGACGATACGCCACCAAGCCTGGACGCCGTGACACGGTCCCTGGCCCCGGTAGACCGCAACCGGTTCATTGAGCTGGAGCAGGAGGCTTGCCGCCAGTTGGAGCCCTACTCCTGCGAATTGCGTATCGACGCCGAGGACGCCCAGCCGCGCTTCATCCGCATCTGGGGAGATTTCGAGTTCTGCGAGGCTTCGGAGGCCGTGGTCCAAATCGGCCTGATTCAGGACGTCACCCGGGAAGTGGCCTCCCGCGAGGAACTGCGCCAGGCGCAACAGGCGCTCAGCGGCACGGTCAAACAACAGAGCAGGCAGCTTTCCCAGGGAATCGAGGAACTCAAGAGAGAGATCGCGGCACGCAAGAAACTGGAAGGCAGGCTCCTTGCGCTCAACGAGGAGATCGCGCGCCAACGGGACGTCCAACGGGAATACATGCAGCAGAGCGCCTACGAACTGCGCTCACTGGTCAACCGCCTGGTGGTCGGGAAGGAGGACCTGCACGGGGACACCCTGTCCTCCACGTTGAGCCTCATCTCCACGGCCATCGACAACATGAACGACTTTTTCGAGATGCCCACCGGCCTGTCCCCGCTGGCCGAGGCATTCTCGCCCAAGAACCTTGCCGAAGGCTGGGCAGCCGACCTGAGCCGCGCCCAACTCAACCCGGGTATAGGACTGGCCCTGACGTCCTCCCCCAACCTGCCCGAACGCATCGTGGGCGACCCGCAAAGGCTGCAGCAGGTAGCCATCTCGGTCATCGGGTTCCTTCTCAAGGCAACCACCTGGGGAGTGGTGAACCTGACCCTGGACTACATGGTGCCGGATGGTCTGCTGAGCCTGACCGCATCCAGTCCCTCGATCAGCGAGACAATTTCCAAGGAATCGTTTTACCCGAACTCGACCGAGGGCCTGGGCAAGGGGGCCTGGATGCTGACCACTGCAGGACCCATGGTCGAGGCCATGGGCGGAACGGTGGAGGTCAGCCGCCTCTCCGGCGGCGTCGCCGTCTCCATTATGGTCCCCGCGCGCCCAGAGGACGAACCGGCCAGAGAGGCCATCGATGCCAGGTTGCCCATACTGGTCGTGGAGGACGACGCCCCCAGCCGCTTCTTCACCGAGAGCGTCATCCTCGGGGAAGGCTACCGTGTCGAGGCCATCGCTCTGGGCAAAGAGGCCCTCTCCCGTCTTGAAGAGCAACAGTTCAGCATGGTGTTTCTGGACATCCAGCTCCCCGACGTGGACGGCGTGACCATTGCCCGGACCGCACGAATGGACGGAGGGCTCAACGCCCGAACGCCGATCATAGCGGTCACGGCGCACGGCACCCAGGAACATCGGCAGCGATATGAGGAAGCCGGAATAGACCAGGTCATCACCAAACCGTTCAAGGTCGCGACCCTGAAGGAAATGATCGAAAACTACCTCGGCGGCTGACCGTCCTACAGCCTGTCGCCATCCTCGCGCACGATCAGCGAAGGCTTCTCCTCCACGTCCACCGACTCGAGCGGCAGGGACACGTAAACCGAAGTCCCCTGTCCCGGCGCACTGACCACGCACAGGGTCCCGTGCATCATCTCGACGATCCGTTTGACGATGGGCAGCCCGAGCCCCGCCCCCTGATGCGTACGGGCCAATCCCTGCGACACCTGGCCGAACGTTTCAAACGCGGTGACCAACTGGTCGTCCGTCATGCCGGGCCCCGAGTCCGAGACAATGAAAAGCAGCCTGCGCCGGTCGTTTCCCGTCTTCAAGGCCCAGACCTCAAGTGCAACCGACCCTTGCTCGGTAAACTTCAGCCCGTTTCCCACCAGATTGAAAAGGATCTGGCGAAGCCGAATCTCGTCCGCAATGACACGCCTGGGCATCTCCGGATCCATGGATGAAGTGAGCGACACTTCGGTCTGCCCGGTGGTCACGGCCAGCAGGCCAACCACGGAGTCCAGCAATTCACTCACGTCCACCGGGGTCGGGTGCAACGCCATCTTGCCCGCCTCGATGGCGGAGATATCCAGGATGTCGGTCAGAAGCCTGGTCAGTCGATCTCCGGAGAATTGGGCGATCTCGATGATCTGCGCCTGTTCCGCGTTGGTGTCGGAGGATTCGAGCAATTGCAGCATGCCCATGAGACCGTTCAGCGGAGTCCTGATTTCGTGGCTGATGTTGGCCAGAAACTCCGACTTGGCCAGGTTGGCGGCCTCTGCGGCCTCCTTGGCATCAATCAGTGCGCGTTCCGCATTTTTCCTCTCCGTGACGTCCCTAAACTCCACGGCACGGACCACCCGTCCATGGTAGGGAATGTTCCTGACCTCGAGATGCACAGGGTACTCCTGTCCGTCCTTGCGCAGCCCCACGGCCTCGTAGGTTCCCTGGAACCCGCTGTGCATCTTCCGCCTGACCTCCTCCCGACACCGCTCAACGACCAGCAGCTCCCCGTGCATGCCGATCATCTCGTTCGCCCTGAACCCGGTGAGTTCGGACAACCCCTGGTTGCAATCCAGGATAAGCCCGTTGTCGTGGATGCAGATCCCACCACACGAGGCCTCATGCAGCGTCTTGTAGCGGATCTCGCTTTCCTTGAGCGCGGCTTCCGCCTTCTTGAGATTGGTGATATCCACGAAGCTGACGACAACCCGCACCAGTTGGTCATCCTCGTACTGAGGCACGGCGTTGACCAGCCTCCATCGCACCTCCTCCCAGGGAGACCTGCGCATGCCCGCGACCATCCCGTGCAGGGACATTCCCGAGGACAGTACCCTTAAGAGAGGGCGCTCCTCGTCCGGCATGGCGCTTCCGTTTTCCCGCAGGAACGACCACCCTTTCAGCTTCCTGTCTCCCCTTGTTCCGAGGAGTTCCTCGGCCGGAATACCGCTCATGGCGCTGACCGCCGGATTGACGATGCGAATCGTGGTGTCGCTGTCCAGAACGATCACCCCGGCATCCAGACTGTCGAGAATCTTGCGGTAGGTCTCATCCTCGCGCCGCCGCTCCAGTTCCAGCCGTTTTCTGGCGGTGATATCCTGGAACGCCCCCCACAGGCCGACGGTTTCGCCCGTCTCGTCCAGCTCGGCTTCGCCTCTGACCCACATCCACCCCTGGCCGCCGTCATCGTTCAGGGTCCGTAACTCCAGTTCGTAGGGTTCGCCGGTGGCCACGGCCCGGTCCAGGGATGCGGAGAGCAGGTGCGCGTCGTCCGGATTGAAAAGCTTCCCGAGTTCCGTATAGGCCAGCGGTTCTGCGCCTGGGGCCAGCCCGTACATCTTCCGCAGCTCCTCGGTCCAGACCATGGCCTGAGTGCCCAGGTCCAGATGCCAGCTGCCGAGGCGGGCGATGCTCTGGGACTTCTTGAGGTCGTATTCCCGCCGTCTGAGATGCTCTTCCAGTTGCTTCCTGTCCGAGATGTCCACGTGGGTGCCGAGCATCCGCAGGGGATTGCCCAGGTAGTCCCGTTCGACCACCTCGCCCCGGCCCAGAATCCAGCGCCAGCCCCCGTCCTTGGTGCGCATGCGGTATTCCGCCTGGTACGCTTCCCCGGTGTCCCAGTGCCGGTGCAACAGGGTCATGATCCCGTCCAGGTCGTCAGGATGAATGATGGAAACCATGTTTTCCGAGGTAAAGGGGAATTCGTCCGGTTCATAGCCCAGCATCGTGTACCAACGGGGGCTGAGGTAGGCCTCGTCCGAATCGAACCGCAGGTCCCAGACCGCGTCGCTGGCGGCATCGAAGGCCATGGACATGCGTTCCTCGGATATCCGCCGGTCATCGAGAACCCTGCGCCTGTCGACCAGCAACATCACGCTGGCAACGAAGGCCTCCACCTGTTCCGCGTCTTCCCGGGTATAGTCGGTCGCCTTGTTGGCCACGGTGGCCAGGGCATAGACCTTACCGTCCCGGATATAGGGCACCGACATCAGCCGGTTAATGGGTACGTGCCCCTCGGGCAGGCCCTTTTTCCAGTCGCTGTCCTCCCCGTAGTCGTTGTGGATGATGCATTCCTTTCGGACCACGGCCTCAGTCCACAACCCGCCCGATTTAACCGGAAACTTTCTGGACCCGGCCTTGACCGAACAAACGTCCATGGCTTCGGGCGACCACGCGAAGACGCCTATGGATTCCTCAACCTCGTTGAAAAAACCGAAAAAGGAATACTCGCTCCCGGTCAGACGAAGGATTTCCTTCAGAACCAGTTCGCAAAGATCGTCATAACTGGCCTCGATCATGCGGGCCACATTCCATAGAGATTGGAGCCGTTCCTGGAGGCAGGCCCGCTCATCCTCCTGTTCCTTCCGGTCCGAAATGTCGGTCACCGCTATGCCGGCGGCGGGCTTGCCTCGGTAGAGAAAGGGCCTCGACCGGAATTCAACAGGAAATGTCGAGCCGTCCTTGCGCAGAGCCACGGACTCCAGCGAGCAGGCGCTTATCAGGCAGTTTCCTTCCCGGACGGCCGCCACATGATCGGGCGCGACGGTCAAAGGCAGAATGTCTTTGCCGAGCAGTTCCTCCGGGGCGTAGCCGAACATTTCGCAATACCGGCTGTTGGCCTCCAGCAGTACGCCGTCACGGATGATGGCCACACCGGACAGGGACACATCCACCAGCATGTTGAATCGCGCTTCACTTTCGGCAAGGGCACGGGTGCTTTGCTCCAGCTTTCTGCGCAAGGCGCGAAACCGAAATGCGGCGAACAGGACCCCCAGGAGAAAAACCGCCAGCGCGGCCCAAAGGAGATAAAGGAGATATCGGAGAGTCATGCCATCGACCGGAACGGCCTGCGCAGCCGGGCCGGATGCCATGCAGACAGACGATTTAAGCAAAACCGCCGTACAGATCACAAAGGCTGCCGCCCCGCGCATTGACCGTGAATAACCGGCGCACTTCCGCCACATACGGCTGCCCATTCCACTCTCTTCATGCAAAAACAAATGCCCTCCCGGTCTCCTCGCGGAGAAGATCGCATTGCCGACCCGTCTGAAACAGAACGATTCCAGGGTTCGTCCGTTTGCTGAACACGTGTCAACATTGATTTTTTTACACTTCATGGGGACCATTGCCAAGACCTATTCCCGTTGGGCGCGGATCGCCGAAAGCCTTCCGAAATAGCCCCCTTCCCAAAGAAAAACCCCGCAACGCGAAGGCGTTGCGGGATCCTCATTTTATTGGATCAGAGCCGATACGAGCCGGGGACTTCTATTCCTTTTCCACACGGCACATGAGCGCCGTATGGGGCCAGCTGCCGATCTCCGGGCTGCAGAACTCGGGATCGTCCGGACAGAGCATGTTGGTGTTCGAATCGAACGCGCCGTACAGCTCCGGCAGCTTGCCGTTGCGTTCCGGGAACCACCATGAATGCTGGGCGTCCACCGTGCTCGGGTGCATGGCGTCGGATAGACAGATGCGCTGGCGGATGGACCCGTGCGGAGTGGAGATCACCGCCCAGTCGCCTTCGGCCAGCCCCAGCTTGGCGGCCGTGTCGGGATGGATGGAAAGCAACGGATCGGGCACCTTCTCGCGGGCCTTCTCGATCTGGCGTTGCTCGGACTGATACATGGGCATGAACCGGCTGCCGGTGATCAGTATGAGCGGATATTCCCGGGTAAGGTCCGGGTCCTCGCTCTTGGGGCTCCATACGGGTTCGCGATAGACCGGCACCGGGGACGCACCCATCTTCTCGAAGATCGAGGACTTGAGCTCGACCTTGCCGGACGGGGTGCCGAAGCCGTGCTTCTCATACCGCTTGTACTCCCTTTTCCCGAACACGCCGTTCTGTTCCGCCAGCTGCTGGAAGGTCAGCCCGAGCGGTTCCAGGCAGTGGTCGTAAACGTCCTCGACGGTCTCCCACGGCCAGTGCTCCTCCTGGCCCAGCCGCAGACCCAGCTGCCTGTAGAAGTAGTAGCTGTCGTGGCGCTCCTCGATCTTGTCGATGCCCTGCGGGCAGGCCACGCAGAAATCACGGGTCAGCCACATCTCGGGCTGCTCCACCGTGGTAGACGCGGGGAACACGTAGTCGGCCATGGCCGCGGACGGGGTCATGTAGTATTCCATGACCACGTAGAGTTGCAGCGCCTTGAGGGCCTCGAACACATGCTGGGTGTTGGGCAGGGCGAGGAGCGGGTTGTTCGCCAGGGTGATGGCGGCGGTCACCGGGTAAGGCTTGCCGGTTACAATGGCGTCCATCACCGGCCGGGCGTGGGCCAGGTTCGAGTGCCACGCCTCGGGCGGAGCGAGATACCCTTCGGGGAGCTTGGCGTTGGCCGCCGTGTTCATTTCCCAGCCCGGGAACCCGAAGAACGGATATTCATCGCTGCCCAGCTGCTTGGCCCGTTGCTCCGCTGAGATCATGTCGTTGCATTCCAGGGAGGTCCAGTCGTGGATCTTGCCGATGTCGCCCGCCAGGCTGATGTTGTCGCCGCCCGGGATTTCCAGGTTGGCGGTCAGGGCCCTGAGGATTGCCCGGCCCCGGGCGCACTGGGTGGCGTTGACGCCCTGCTTGTCCAGCCCCAGGCCGAAGGGCAGCACGGCCGGGGAGTTGGTGGCGTACATTTCGGCGGCCTGCACGGTGAGAGCGGCCGGGACCGTGGTGATCTCCTCGACCAATTCCGGGGTGTAGGGTTCCACGGCCTCCTTGAGTTCGTCAAAGCCCACGGTGTAATTGGCCACGAAATCCTTGTCGTAGAGTTCGCTCGCGATGATGTGGCGCATCCAACCCATCATCATGGCCATGTCCGTACCGGGACGGATCTGCAGCCACAGGTCGGCCTTTTCGGCCTCCTTGGTCCGGCGCGGATCAATGACGATAAGTTTGGCCCCGTGCTTCTGGGCGCCGTTGACCATGGGGTAGGTGAAGGTCGGATACGACTTGGAAGAGTTGTGGCCCCACAGGACGACACACTTCGCCGCCGGAATCTCGCTGCCCATGACCATGCCGCCGTAAGTGGCGAACTCGGTGGCGTAGCTCGGACACATGCAGATGGTGTTCACGCCGCAGGTGTTGGGCGAGCCGAACAGGTTGAAGAACCTGCGGCAGTCCCAGTGGTACGTCCGCTTGGTCCCGTGGGTGAAGGTCAGGGTCTCGGGGCCGTATTCGTCCCTGAGCTTGCCCAGCTTTTCGGCAACCTCGTCCAGGGCCTGTTCCCAGCTGATCCGCTCCCAGCGGCCTTCGCCCCGCTCGCCGACCCTTTTCAGGGGATGGTTCAGACGATCGGGATGATAAATATGATCCAGCATCAACCGGCCGCGCTCACAGAGCACGCCGCGGGAGATCGGATGGTCGGGGTCCCCGGTGATCTTGACGACCTTACCGTTGTCGATATGCAACAGCATGCCGCACCGGGGATGACAGAGGCCGCAATAGCTTCTGCGTACTTCCATGGTGTTTTCCTCCACCGCTATTGGTACGGATGTCCCGACTGCCGCGGGCGAAATCACCCAGCCCGGCCCCGGCGCGGTTTCCTCCTCCGCGACAGGCACCCTGGGCTTGTAAAGGGACCCCATGCCATGTTCATAACCCGAATTGCCGAATCGCGTAATCGGGACTGCCTCAACCTTGGACAAAAATCGACCATGGGTCAATTTAAAATCGACTTGCGGTCGAATAAATAGTACGAAACAATCAACGCCATGGCGATGGATACGGTGTATTCCACCCCAAGACGCCTCTAACTTCCATGATATATGAATAACAAAAAAGACGACAAGACAATGACCCCGCGCAACACCGCCAACCGACCGGGCGCGCCCAAGGGGCCCCGCAAGGCCGAACAGCGGCGGGCCAACCTGCTGGAATCAGCGGGCCGACTCTTCGTGGAAAAAGGTTACGCCTCCACAACCATGAACGAGATCGCGGCGGACGCAGGCTTTGCCAAAGGCACGCTGTACCACTATTTCGCGAACAAGGCGGAACTGCTCCAGAGCCTTCGGGAAGACTTCGACAAACGGATCACCGGCTTTATCCGGGCCGGGGTGGATCGATGCCCTGCCGACGACCATCGCGGACGCATCCGTGCCTGGATACAGGAGGCGGTGGATGGCTACTTCGCGCTAAGCGACCTGCACGACGTGGTCATCTACGGCACCGAGATGCCGTTTCGCAATTCCATGCTCGAATCCGAAGTAACCCGCAGTCTGGCCGAATTGATCGACGACGGTATCCGTGCCGGAGCCTGGGAGGTGAAGGAATGCCGCTGGACCGCGGTCATGATGTTCTACTGCTTTCGCGGCGGCTGCGACGAAGCCATGATCGGCACCCAGCGGCCCGAAGACATACCGGACCGGCTGTACGCCGTGTTCCTGCGCATGCTCGGCATCGTCGACTAGTGGCCTGACCTACAACCCCGACCGACAGATATTGACGTGGGGAGCGGCCGCATCGAGCACGTGAACCGGCATGTCCGGACGGGCATACCGCTGCATGGCGCGCTTGACCGTAAAGGCCAGATGGTAGGGATCCCTGCCCTGTTTGGGCATGTGGTAGATGACCAGCTCCATGGGCGAAAAGATGTCGTCGATGATCCCCTGCCCGTCAGGATTGTGGTAGAAGATCGGGTTGACGAAGGCCGCGTCCAACGCCACGCCTTTCAGGGCCTTTTCGTAATATTCCGGGACATGATCCGCATCGCCCGTAAAGAGCAAATTCATGCCTCCAAGGGTGACGAGCAGGCAGTCGTTGCGCATATGCCGGAACTGCTCGCCCATGTGCCTCGTACCGATGGCCGTGACCGTCAGGCCGGGCTCGGGTGAAACCGACACGGTGTCCCCCGGTTCGGGGCCCATGGTCCAATGCGGAACACCTTGCTCTTCGAGGGTACGGAGCAGATCGGCACGACCTTCGGGTTTCTCGGTCGGAGCGGGCAGAAAAACACCCCGGACCGGCCTGCGCTTCACATGCTCCGACACCAGCTCCGGAGTGAAGTGATCCGGGTGCTCATGGGTGAACAGCAGGTAATCCAACCGGTTGAATATGCCCTCGGCCCGAGCCATGCGGTCCATGTCGTCCGCTTCCACCCGGCTGAACGGATGCCCGTCCTGGTCGTGCATGCCGTCCACGAGCAGGCCAAGCCCCACGCCCCGCACCAGGACGCCCGCGTTGGCCACCAGGTCTATGTCGACGCAATCGCTCACGCTCACACTCCTTTTCCCTTTCCTGTGCAAAGGTCATACCCTCATTGCCCGAACAACACCACTAGCGCCCTCCCTTGCCGCGCGGCCCGGCGGCAGGTATAGGCCGCTGGACGAGGCCCGATTTGCCGATCGTTTCAAGGCCCGCCTTTTGCATTATCCGCGAAAAGGAGCACCCATGCGATACATATACAATCCGTCCACGGACCCGGCCTTCAACCTGGCCGCCGAGGAACTGTTGCTGACCCAATCCGCCGACGAGATATTCATGCTCTGGCGCAACCGCCCGGCGGTCATCGTCGGCCGCAACCAGAACACCCTGGCCGAAATCGACGAGACCTTCACCCGGGAACGCGGCATCCCGGTGGTCCGCAGGCTGAGCGGTGGCGGGGCCGTATTCCACGATTTGGGGAACATCAACTTCACCTTCATCAACAACGGCAACCCGACGGAAGGACTGGACTTCGAGCGTTTCACCGTACCCATCCAGAAGGCTCTGGCAGCCATGGGCGTGGCCTGCGAATTCAGCGGGCGCAACGATCTGCTCATCGAAGGCAAAAAGTTCTCGGGCAACGCCCAGCATTTCCACGGCGGACGCATCCTGCACCACGGCACCCTGCTCTTCTCCTCGGATATGGCCGACCTGAGCGGAGCCCTGCGCGTGGACCCGGAAAAATACCGCGACAAGGCGGTCAAGAGCGTGCGGTCGCGGGTGACCAACATATCGAGCCACCTGCCCGCCCCCATGGAAGTCACGGAGTTCATCAAGGCGCTCATGGACTTCGTGTCAGGCGGCGCCTCACCCGACGACATGGCCTTGACCGACGCCGAGTCCAAGACCGTCGAATCCATGGCCGAAAAACGTTACCGCACCTGGGACTGGAACTTCGGGTCCTCCCCGGCCTACAACTTCTCCAAGCGCACCCGCACCGAAGGCGGCCTGCTGGACGTGAACCTCTACGTCAAGAAGGGACGCATCCTCACGGCAAGGCTGTTCGGCGACTATTTCGGGGTACGCGACGTGGACGCCCTTGAAGAACGTCTGACGGGATGCCGCCATGAACGCGGCGAAATCGAGTCCCGGCTTGCCGACGTCAATCTCGACGACTACCTGCACGGCGTCACTCTGCCCGTGCTCCTGGACTGCCTGTTCTAAAATTCCCCGCCTCCCGCTCGTCCCGGAGGACCTGTTCGAAAACCGATCAATGTTCACCTCCGGGACAGGCGGCGGCCGCTTTTCCCCATCTCCAGCATCCGATATTTAACTCAACACCCCGATTTTCATATTAAAAATAACCGGGGCATACTCCTTGCTGTATTGGAGCATCGCAACTTCAAAACCCAGGAGAAACTCTCATGGATGCAGCAGAAAAAGCAGCAACGACTTTGGCTAAAATGACTCAGCGGGCAGGCAACGTCTTCCCCAATTACCTTGCTTTCACCAAGGAGATCAGCCAATTTGGACCCATCGACCACAAGACCCAGGAACTGATCCACGTGGCCTGTTCCATGATGTCCCAGTGCGAGATGTGCATCTCCCTCCACATTCAGGGAGCGGCCAGCCATGGCGCCACCAAGGAAGAAATCATGCAGGCAGCCATGCTCGCCATTTCCATGGGCGGCTCGCCCAAGGTCATGTACATGCACTACGTGTTCGACGAACTGGAAGACCTCTTCGACTAAACGGTCGACGGCTTTGAGTCGGGGTCCGGGATCACTGCGTACCTTCCCGGACCCCGAAGTACTCCGTCGGCAAAACGGCGGATACGCGTTCCGCTTCCTCATCGAGGTATGTATGGAAATCAAGACCCATGAAAGCATCAACCAGTCCCTGTGCGGTGAACCGGTCGAAGTGACGGAAGGAGCCAGCACGGTCAGCATGACCTGCAAGGCCGACATGGCCGCCGATGCCAGCGGACTGGTCCACGGCGGCTTCATATTCGGGCTGGCCGACTACGCGGCCATGCTCTCCGTCAACCACCCCAACGTGGTCCTCGGAGCAGCCGAGACCCGCTTCCTCAAGCCGTCCCGTGTGGGTGACGTGCTGGTCGCCAAGGCGCAGGACCAGACCCCGCAGGAGCGCAAGCACCTGGTCCAGGTTGAAGTCTCCTGCGGAGAGGACGTGGTCTTCAGCGGCACCTTCACCTGCTTCGTGACCAAGGAGCACGTGCTCGCCGGGGCATAGAGCCCTATCCGAAACGAAATTTGATTTCGATGGCCGCTTGGCGGCCTATTCGGATGACTCCGCCTCCAAGGGGAAGGACTCGCGCCCTTCCACCCTCTTTGTTGCGCCTTCGGTGCGGCAGAAAATGTGCTTCTTTTACTAGCCGAACAGGGTGTCGCCGCTGACGTTGCCCAGGCCGGGGTGCACGTCGAACCGGACCACTCCCACCGGGACGTCCACGGCGGCGGCGATACGCGCCGTTCCGGCCACGCCGAATCCGCCGCACAGTTCGATGGCCTTGATGCCGTCCTTTTCCACCAGTTCCCTGGCCACGGCTTCAGCCTGGGCGTAGTCCTTCACGGCCACGGCCAGCAGCTCCACCGCTTCGGTCTTGACCCAGCTGCGCTGGCTGGCCGGATCGGCGTTGGGGGCGACAAAGATAAATGCGGCTTTCAATACATCGCTCATGACGATTCCTCTTTATTTTGACGGTTGGCGGAACAGACCTTCGGCCCGGGCCATGGACATGGTCTTGTCCACGTCGATGACCAATGGCCCTTCCGTGTTCAGACGTATGGAGGCGCGGGACCCGGACGGTATCTCCACTTCGCGTTCGCCGTCCAGGGCGATCAGGCCGGGGCTCGTGTCAATATGGAAAATTTCTCCCGGCGCCATGTCCGAGATGCCGCAGATCGGCACGTCGGCGAACATGCCCGGCGCAATGGCCGCCGAGACCTTGACCGGCGAGCCGCCGCCCAACCTGAGCGCCAGCCCCAGCGGTTCCTCCGGACGGATGGAGCGCATCTGACCGCCAATGGCCGACAGACCGATGGCGCTGGCACTGCATCGGGTCAAGAACAGCTGCGGGACCTTATCCATATGCCACACGGCCTTGGACCCGAGAAAAACGTCGTCATATACCGCCGCGTCCACAAGGGCCATGTCCACGACCTCGTCGTCGATCATGATGTCGAACGTGCAGGACCGGTAGCAGCACGCCTGCCGGGGAAGACGGCCGCTGGCCACGAGACCTGCGGCCAGCCCGGCCACGGTAGCCTCCCCCATGATGGGGAAGACGTTGTTGGTCCCCGTGGAGAGCGGCAGAAGCGGGATGGCTACCGAACCTTTGCAAGCCGCCCGACTGGTGCCGTCGCCGCCGAGGATGACGAGGCACTGTGCGCCGAGGGTTTCCATGATGCCCGCCGCGATGGTGGTGTCGGTCTGGTTGTTGCGGATGGGCATTTCCACCGGCTCCACGGGGATGGAAGGGGAAATTGCGTTGAGCGCCCTGGGTACTATGGCGTAGCCGTCCGGCATATAGAGGATTTTGGTCACCCCGGCCTTTTCCAGGCCGAGGATGAGCCGCCGGACCATGCGCACCTTTTCCTGGTTGTCGAACACGGACCCGTGGGCCACCAGGCGACGGATATCCTTTCCGGAAGCGGGATTTGCCAGTATGGCTGCGATGCTCAATGGGGCGTCCTCATGAGAGTGCGGCGGGAGAACGGCAGAAGCCGCCCTCCCGCCAGGGTGTGGGATTAGCGAATACTCTTGACCGCTTCGACGATGTTATCGGCGTTCGGGATGTAGAACTGCTCCAGCGGCGGAGAGAACGGCACCGGGCAGAACGGCGCGCCAACCCGCTTGATGGGGGCGTCCAGATAGTCGAGCGCCTCTTCGGCGACCATGGCCGCGATCTCGGCGCCGGGGCCGGAGAACGTCACGGCCTCGTGGGCCACGACCAGGGCGTTGGTCTTCTTTACGGAGTTGAGGATGATGTCCTTGTCCAGCGGCTGCAGGCAACGCGGGTCGACGACCTCTGCATTGATGCCCTCGGCAGCGAGCCGCTCCGCGGCTTCCAGGGCGGAGTAGACCATCAGGGAGGTGGCCACGATGGTCACGTCCGTGCCCTCGCGCTTTACCTCGCCCTTGCCCAGATCGATGGTGTAGCTCTCATCGGGAACTTCGCCGGACATGCCGTAGAGCATCTTGTGCTCCAAAAAGACCACCGGGTTGTCATCGCGGATGGCGCTGATCAGCAGACCCTTGGCGTCACGCGGGGTGGACGGAATGACCACCTTGAGGCCAGGGATGTTCATGAACCAGGACTCCAGGGACTGGGAGTGCTGGGCGGCCGCGCCGATACCAGCGCCCTGGGGCATGCGCAGGGTCATGGGCACAGTGGCCTTGCCGCCGAACATGAAGCGCATCTTGGCGGCCTGGTTGAACAGCTGGTCCATGGCCACGCCGATGAAGTCCACGAACATCAACTCGGCCACGGGACGCAGGCCCGCTGCGGCCGCACCGGCGGCTGCGCCGACGATGGTGCTCTCAGTGATCGGGGTGTCCATGACCCGCTCTTCGCCGAACTGGTCGAACAGCCCCTGGGTCACGCCGAAACAACCACCGAACTGTCCCACGTCCTCGCCGAGGATGAAGACGTTCTCGTCCCGCTCCATTTCCAGCTTCAATGCTTCATTGAGCGCCTGAAGATATGTTTTTTCGGACATTTTACTCTCCGTTGAATGTATTAGGATTCGTGAAAGGTGAACCGCCGCTTAGGCGTAGACGTCGTCCATGAGCGCGCTGGTCGCGGGCATCGGGCTTTCCTTGGCAAAGGCCACGGCGTCGTCGATGTCCTTGGCGATGTCCGCCTTGATCTTGTCCGCTTCCTTCTGGGTCAGGGTCTTGCTCTCAACGAGCTTGGCCTCGAAGCGGGGGATCGGATCCTTGGCCATCCACTCTTCCAGTTCCTCGACGCAGCGGTAGGTGCAGGCGTCGCCCTCGAAGTGGCCGCGCCAGCGGTAGGTCTTGCACTCGATGAGCGAGGGGCCTTCTCCCTTGCGGGCGCGCTTGACCGCTTCAGTGACGGCCTCGTGCACGGCCAGCACGTCGTTGCCGTCGACCACCACGCCGGGCATGTCATAACCGGCGGCACGGTCGGCGATGTCGACCACGGCCATGGACTTGCACTGCGGGCAGGAGATGCCGTAGCCGTTGTTTTCGTTGACGAATACCAGCGGAAGCTTCCAGGCGGAGGCTGCGTTCAGGGCTTCCTGGGTGGTGCCCTGGTTGGAGGCGCCATCGCCGAAGAAGCAGATGGTCACGTCCTTGGTCTTCTTGTACTTGGAGGCCAGAGCCGCGCCCACGGCCAGAGGACCGCCGCCGCCCACGATGCCGTTGGCGCCGAGGATGCCGAGGTCGAAGTCGGCGATGTGCATGGAAC
Organism: uncultured Pseudodesulfovibrio sp.; assembly: GCF_963662885.1. Taxonomy (NCBI): domain Bacteria; kingdom Pseudomonadati; phylum Thermodesulfobacteriota; class Desulfovibrionia; order Desulfovibrionales; family Desulfovibrionaceae; genus Pseudodesulfovibrio; species uncultured Pseudodesulfovibrio sp. The sequence continues at coordinate 442,022 of NZ_OY760055.1, read as the reverse complement.
CGCCCTTGCCCTTGCAGTAGCCGGTGGAACGGCCGAAGATCTCGGCCATCATCAGCTTCAGGTCGCCGCCCTTGGCCAGGAGGTGGCCGTGGCCACGGTGGGTGGAGGTGATGGTATCGGTGTCGGTCAGCACCGAACAGGCCCCTGTGGCCACGGCTTCCTCACCGAGATAGAGGTGCACGAAGCCCGGAATCTCGCCCGCTGCGAAGAATTCCTGCAGTTTCTGCTCGAACAGGCGAATCCTGTTCATGGTTTCATACATGTGAATCAATGTCTTCTTGCTGAGAGCCATTGCTTTCTCTCCTGTAAGTTATATGGCCTTGGCGGCGCATCCGCAGGCCGGTTTTTTCGATCCGTTCGCCCCTTCGTCCGGGTCCATCTCAATGGAGACGGTCAGAGCGGCGCAGGCTGCGACGATGTTGCTCACCCCAGGTGCGAAACAGGGGACCTCGATGCCGGGCACGCTCATGCCGCCGCGGCTCAGGGTCAGGCTGGTCTCGCCGATGGGGATGCAGGCGAGCACCGCGTCGCGGTCCACGCCGTCCGGGTCGGGGACGGCCACGTCCGCGTGGACGTGCACCCCCTGGAACTGGTCACGGCCGCATATCTCCACGATGCCGCACAGGCATATGCGGGACACGGCGTCGCGGACCGCGCGCACGGCGGCCTTGGTCATGTCCTCGCCGTGCAGGTCGGCGGCGTAACCGAGTTCAATGGCAAACCGTTTCAGCGCCATGGGGGCCCCCTAGACGATCATCATGCCCGGATTCTCCAGCATGTCTCCCAGCTCGCGCAGGAAGGCCATAGCCGGAGCACCGTCCGTGGTCATATGGTTGAAGGTCAGGGAAAGGGTCATCATCTGGCGGATGGCGATCTCGCCCTTGTGCACGGCGGGCTTCTCAATGACCCGTCCGACGCCCAGGATGCCGGTCTCAGGCGGATTGAGGATGGGCGTGAACCCGTCCACGCCAAGCATGCTGACGTTGCTGATGGTGAAGGTGCCGCCCGAGATCTCGTCCATGTTCAGACCGCCCTTGCGCGCCCGTCCGGCCACGTCGCGGACCTGGGCCTTGAGGCCCTCCAGGCCGTAGGTGTCGGCTTCCTTCACGTTGGGCACGATGAGCCCGTTGTCGATGGAAACGGCAATGCCGAGATTGACGTGCTCGTGCAGGTGGATGCCGTCTTCCTGCAGGGTGGAGTTCATGATCGGGTGACGCTTGAGGGCGCGGCACACGGCGTAGGAGATGATGTCGTTGTAGGACAGCCTGTACTCCTTGTCGCGCTTGTTGCGCTCAAGCAGTTGCTGCCGCAGCTCGACCATGGCGGTGACGTCCAGTTCCACGAACACGGTCAGCTGGGCCGCGCCCTGCAGACTGGCGTGCATGTTGTCCGCGATGAGCTTGCGCACGCCGTCCATGGGCACGATGGTGTCCTTGGCGGCCTGGGGTGCGGCGGCGGGCTGGTCCGCTGCGGGATTCATGGCCCGCAGGATATCCGCCTTGGTGATCTTGCCGTCCTCGCCCGTGCCCGTGATTTCGCTCAAATCCACGCCCTGCTTGCGGGCGAATTCGATGGCTTTGGGGCTGGCGTTGATTCCGGCAAATGCGGAATCAGCCTGGTCCTGAACGTCCTTTCTGGTGATGGCGCCGTTCTTGCCGGTGCCGGTCACGGTAGCCAGATCCACGCCCAGCTCCTTGGCGAGCTTGCGGGCGGCGGGCATGGCCGGAACGAACTTGCCGTCACCGGCCGGAGCGGCGGCCGAAGGCGCGGCGGCTGCGGGAGCAGCCTCGGAACCGGATTCCGCGGCTGGTTGGGCCGCACCGGCGGGAGCCGCTGAATCCACGGCTTCGCCCGGAGCGGCGATGATGGCCAAAACGGCCTTGATCGGGGCCATGTCCCCCTCGGGGACGATGATTTTGGCCAGGACGCCGCTGGCGGGCGCCTCGACCGAGTTGGTAATCTTGTCGGTCTCGACTTCAAACAAGGGCTCGCCGGCTTCCACCGGATCTCCTTCGCCCTTGAGCCAGCGTGCGACCTTACCTTCTTTCATGGTCAGGCCCCACTTGGGCATAATCACATCATGAGCCATAACCAAGTCCTCCTGGTTTTTTTGCGTACGTTCCAGAAAGAATTGCAACGGCGGTGCCAAGCGATATAAACTAATTATTTCAGCATAATAAATTAATATTATACTATATATACGGGTCAAGTGTTCGGTGGGCGAACAACTGACAATCATTCTCCTGATTATTATCAGACACGTCACAAAGTGCTGATATCCAACGAATATTCTTTATTTCAATACGCACGAGCCGTTCAAAAATGGAACACTTGACACTTTTATACCCTTGGAGGACAAAAACCATGCGGTCATAAATGATTTCTCGTGTCAATCCGGAGGTAAGGCATGCATTTGCTCCTCAGAGATGGAAATGGTTTTGAAATACGGAGGGATCCGCACACGCCCGAGGCGCACGCGGCGCTTCCGATATCATATTCCCGCCAACAGCGGGACGCCCAGGTGGACTATTCGAACTGGAAGCAGTTCATCGAGGGGAAACGACTGAAAAACAAGAACGTGGACCAGGCTCTGTTGGCTTCCTGGCAACGCTGCAAGGACATGGCCGTTGATCCGGCCCCCCGCAGCTGCTGGGACTTCCTGCCCATGAACCAGTTGGAACAGTTCACCACAACCCTGGAAAAAATCTGCGGCGAGATCGAGTCCACGGCCTACGACGCCATCAAGGGCAAGGGATTGCTGATCACCATCGCCAACGCCGACGCCCGCGTGGCCCGAACCTGCGGCGACCTGGACGTCCTGCGCGAGGCGGATCGCCTGAATTTCGGCCCCGGCGCCAACTGGTCCGAGGCCTGTGTGGGCACCAACGCCATCGGCACGGCCCTGGCCACGGGCCGCCCCATGCAGGTGTTCGCGTCGGAACATTTCTGCGAGTCCCACCACAGTTGGAACTGCACCGCCGCGCCCATCCTGGACCCGCGCGGCAACGTATGGGGCTGCTTCGACATCTCCGGGCCCACATGGTCCGACCACTCCGAGTCCATGGATCTGGTCCTGCACGCGGCCCGCGCTCTGGAGCAGAACCTGAGCCGGCTCTATTGTTCGGAGCTGGAAGGCCAGATGGCCTCCCTGTTCTCCTCCATGTTCAACTCGGTCATGACCGGCGTGCTGTTTCTGAACAAGTCGGGCCGGATCACCAGCGCCAACAACACCGCCGAGCTGCTCCTGTGCAAATCCGGCGATGCCCTGCGCGGGCGCAAGGCCGAGGAACTCTTCGACATGAGCCCTTATCTGGCCCAGGCCAAGAACGCCTCCCTGTGCGAACCGGTCATCGTCAAGTGCCTGATCAACCCGAACCTGTACATCCGGGTCATGCCGACCTTCAGCGCCAGCGGCGCGTGGCTGGACACCATCGTCACGGTCAGCGAGACCCAGCGCTCCCGGCAGTTCGCGACCGGACAACGCCCCTCCAACCGCCAGCAGACGGATACCAAAGAGGTAAAAGGGTTCGACCACGTGCTCCACGCGAGCCAATCCATGCGCCAGGTCATCCGCCAGGCGGCCAACGCAGCCCGGACGCCGTCCACCGTGCTGTTGACCGGCGAGTCCGGCACCGGCAAGGAACTGTTCGCCCGGGGCATCCACCAATCGGGCCCCAGGGCCAAGCATCCGTTCGTGGCCGTGAACTGCGGCGCGTTCTCCGAAGAGCTGGTCCAGAGCGAGCTGTTCGGCTACCGCGAGGGCGCCTTCACCGGAGCGGTCAAACGCGGCCGGGTGGGCAAATTCCAGAAGGCGGACAAAGGCGTCCTCTTCCTGGACGAGGTCTCCGAAATGCCCCTGTCCCAGCAGGTCAACCTGCTCAGGGCGCTGGAGGAACGGGCCATCGTCCCGGTGGGCGGGACCAGCCCCCTGCCCGTGGACGTGAAGATTCTGGCGGCCACCAACAAGAACCTGCGGGAACTGGTGGATCAGGGCCGCTTCCGCGAAGATCTCTTCTACCGCCTGAACGTGGTGACCATCGCCATCCCGCCGCTGCGGGAGCGCGGCAACGACGTGTCGCTGCTGGCCGATTATCATCTGCGCAGGCTATGCGACTCGTTCGGCATCGACTGCCCCCAGATCGGCCCGGAGGCCAGGGATCTGCTGGTGGCCCATGACTGGCCCGGCAACGTCCGCGAGCTGATCAACTGCCTGGAATACGCGGCCAACAACCTGTCGGGCGACTGGCTTTTGCCCGAACACCTGCCCCACTACCTCCTGGAGCGTACCTGCGGCAGGGCCGTGGAATCGGGTTCCCTCTGCCGCAGCAAGGGGTTCCTGCTCAAGCAGCGCGAAGCCAACGCCATCCGGGAGGCCCTGGACTTCCACGAAGGCAACATCAGCAAGACGGCCAAGGCCCTGGGCATCGGGCGCAACACCCTGTACGCCAAAATGGAACGCTACGACATCCAGGCCTGATCCCGGCCCCACCATGCATGAAGACGCCCCGCAGCGACGATTCGCTGCGGGGCTTTTCCGTGCCGGACAGTAGGAGGTTCCGCCCGGCCAAGGGGGTGTGCGGGACCGGGAAAGCCCCGCACGGGTATGGAGGTGTCTAGTACAATCCGCCCATGTTGGCGGCGGTATGGATCGTATCGGCGAAGAACCCTGCGCGGCCGGCCAGTTCGCCCAGCAGAGCGAGCACAGGCAACCAGACCGGTATGACCATGGTCTTCCAGACCACACCCAGACATCCGGCCAGGATGAGCACATGCGCCCAGTAGAAACCGGAGCCCAGCCAGGCCTCGCCGGTCATGCGCATGACCGTGCTGCCGGACAGCCAGACACAGGGAGCGGCCAGGTTCAGGACCAGGCCGACCACCAGGGCCGTGGTGAAGATGCGGGCCATGAGCGCCGCACGGCCGCCGTCCGCGAACCAACTGCCGAACCCCGCGCCGAGAATCACGGCCGAAATCAGGAAGAAGGTGAACGGCAGGGCGTTGTTCAGGGCGGGCAGGGCCGGGGGCGCGTAGGTCATGCCCGCGGACACGATGACGCCCAGTCCCAGCAGCGTGCCGATCCAGGCCAGGAGCGGCCTGCCCGTGACACCGGCCATGAGCACGGCCAGCACGGTCACGGCGGTGAACAGCCCGGCGAACAGGACTTCGCGGCTCAGCCAGGCCGTGCCCAGGTGCTTGAGCGCCGTGGGAGCGGCCAGCGGATGGCCCAGATGGAACAGGGAACCGAGCATGGCGAAAATCATCAGCCCGGCAATAAGCCCCCATTCGCGGCGGGCGTCGTTGTCGGCGGTCCCGTCTGCCGTGGTGCGCACCACGCGCATCACGGTCAGGCCGATGGCCGCCTGGGAGAATGTTGTGAACAAAACAAGCGGGAGTTCCATGGACTGCATGCCTACCTCCTGACCATCTTCGGGGTTTTGGGCAGGATGAACCGGGTGGACGGGTTGAGTCCCTCCATCCGGGGGTAGCCCGCCGGGTACTGGACCTCGTTGGTCCGCTCGAACTCGGCCAGGTCGATGAGCTGCAGGGCGTCCGTGGGACATGCCTGCACGCAGGCGGGGTTCAGCCCCGCATCCAGCCGTTCATGACACAGGCTGCACTTCTCGGCCCGCTTCTCCACCGGGTTGTACTTGGGCGCGCCGTAGGGGCAGGAGCGGATGCAGTTGCCGCAGCCGATGCACTTCTCCTGATGATGGACGACCACGCCGTCCTCTTCCCGCTTGGTGTACGCCTCCACCGGGCAGACGTTCAGACACGCCGGGTTTTCACAGTGGTTGCAGGAAAGCGACAGAAAGGCCCGCTCGCGATGGGGATAGATCTCCTCGCTGAGAGGATGGACCTGACGCCAGACCACGCCCTCCACCTGATGGTAGTAGTTGCGGCAGGCCATGGCGCAGGTGAAGCAGCCTATGCACCGCTCGGTATCGACCAGAAACGCGTATTGCTTTTTCATCATTGTCCTCCTAGGCCCGCTCGACATCGGCGAATTGGTCGTGAATGGCCACGCCCGGAGCCCCGGCCTTGAAAGCGCCCATGTCGGCGGACTCGTCGTCCACCAGGTTCTGGACGTTGTAATCGTTGCCCCGGCCGAACCAGGCCTCGTACATGAGCAGGCAGTCCTCGGCCACGTTGTCGGTCAGCTTGACCCGGGCCTTCTGCTCGCCCACCTTGTTGAACACGCGGACCATGTCCAGGTCCCCGATGCCCTTTTCGGCCGCAGCCTTGGGGTGCATGTAGATGTACGGTTCCTTGTTGTACTCGTGCATCCAGTCCAGATTGACGAACTGGGAGTGCAGCCCGAACTTGGTGTGCGGGGTGAGCAGACGGAACTTGTCGTAGTTCTCGCGTCCGGCCTTGAACTCGGGCAACGCCTTGTGACCGTTGTTCGCGCACTGCTCGGACTTGAACTCGTACTTGCCGGACGGGGTGGCGAACGTCTTGTCGCTCCATGCGGCCGTGGACTTGAGCTTGGCCTTGGCAGGCCCGTTGCGCAGGTCGGTCCAGTCGCTGATGGCGAACATGTCGTATATACCCTGGTTGAACTCCTTGGCCATCCACTCCCTGGTGTCGATTTCCTGGGGGAAGGTGCAGGAACCGGGGGACAGCTCGTTCATCTTTTTGGACAGGGCCGCCGCGATCTCGATGTTGGACTTTGACTCGAACATGGGCTTGATGGCCTGCTCGTTGATGGACAGCCAGTAGTGCCAATAGGAGACGTTGACCGTCCACTCCTCGAACAGGGTGGTCACGGGCAGGACGATGTCCGAATTGGCCACGGTCTCGTTGAAGAACTGTTCCACGGTGACGACCATCTCCAGCTTGTCGAAGGCCTTTTCCAGCTTGGGCCGGTCAAAGTCCTGTCCGAACGGGTTCTTGCAGGAGACCCAGAGCATGCGGATGGCCGGATCCGTGGTGTCCAGGATGGCCTGGGCGGTCTTGTTGATGTTCACCGTGCGGTCGGTGTAGCTCGCTCCCGACCCTTCGGTGAAGTCGAACTCGCCCTTGGCCGCGCCGCCCAGAAAGCCCTTGGAACCCTCGGGCTGCTTCTGGATCAGGGCGTGGTAGTTGAAGCCCCAGGTCTGGAGATGGCCGTATCGCGCGCCGCCCCCTTCCTTGCCCACGTTGCCGGTCATGGCGACCAGAGCATCGATGGAACGCACGGACGCCCCGCCGTTGGTATGGCGCTGCATGCCGTAGCCGATCCAGATGGTGGCCGGGTCGGCCGTGGCGAACTCCTCGGCCACCGCCATGATCTCCTTGGCCGGAATGCCGGACTGCTCGGCGGCCCACTCCACGGTCACATTGGCGCGCAGGTAGTCGGCGAACTCGTCGAACCCGAGGCCGTACGTGTGGACAAAGTCCTCGTCCACCATGCCCATGTCCAGAATATGCCGGGCCATGCCCAGGGCCAGCGCCCCGTCGGAGGCGGTCTTGGGCTGCCAGTAGACGTCGCCCTTGGCCGCGGTCTGGGTGAAGACCGGGTCCACGACCACGACCTTGGCCCCGCGCCGCTTGGCCTCCATGATGTACTTCATGGAATGGACCGAGCACCAGGCCGGGTTCGCGCCCCAGATGATGACATACTTGGCCTTGACCATGTCTTCAGGGTCGTTGCACCACATGTTGCCCATGTCGTAGTTCTGGGCGTCGATTCCGGCGGGCCAGCACGGGGTGCCGACAAAACGGGTGGTGTAGCCGAGCGAGGACATCATTCCTTCCACGCCGTAGTTCGTGATGCCGAAGTTTCCGGAATACTTGGTCATACCCAGGCCGAGCAGGCTGCCGTCCTCCTCTTTGAGCTTGAGCATCTTCTTGGCGATCATGTCCAGGGCCTCGTCCCAGGAGACCCGCCGCCACTTGCCTGAACGGCGTCCGTCCTGAACCATGGGATACTTGACCCGGTCCGGGCTGTAGGGCCGCCGGGTATAGGCGTATCCCTTCACGCACAGGCCACCGTCCGTGAAGGTGGACTCCGACGCGCCCTCGATGAATTTGACGACCCCGTCCTGAACGTAGGTCTTGATGCTGCAGGTGTCGTAGCAGTTGCGTGGGCAGGCGTTGCGGAAGCTCTCAAAGTCCCCTTCGCTGAACGCTGCGGCCTCTGCCTTGCCCGGCACCAGCAGGGAACACGGCAGGACTGCCGCCGCGCCCGCAACGGCTGCCCCTTGCAGGAAACGCCGTCTGCTGAACGTACATTTTTTCGCTGTCATATGATCCTCCTCCAGATCACGTTGAAAGTTTGCCTATGCTTGTCCGGTCCTTGCCGCGGATCGGGTGGTTTCGAGCCATTGGCCAAGCGCGTCCACGGCCATCTTCACCGGCGCGCTCACGTCCGGCTGCGCCTGAACGGCCTCGATAAAGGCCGGGACCCAACCGGGCAGGTGTTCTTCGAGCAGCCACTCCCGGACCTCGGCGACAACGCCGTCACCGCCCTCCCCCAGACCGGGCATTGCCGCCGCCAGATCCAGTTCAAAGGCCAGGTGATCGTCCGGGGTATGCCCCTGATCCGGGACCATCAGCCCCAGAGCGCGGTAGGCGTCGCGCACGGCAAGAGTCGGCTCCCCCATGAGCGCGGGTTCGGTCTGGTAGGCCGAAGCGAACGGCGGCGCAGGAACGGACATGGGTCCGACAAAGAGTCGGTTGAAGTCGTACTCCGCGTCGGTCCAGTCGGTGTTGTGGGCGAGCGTCAGATGAAAGTGATCGGAAACGGCGTCTGAAGCGCGCTCCAGGTCCGCCGCATCGCGGGACGCGAAGAAATCCCGAAGGACCCGGGCCCCGTCACGGATGTGTGCATGGTCCGCCATATTTTCCCTCCATTTAACAACATACCGGTTTCATGGATAACCAGTATGATAATCTCGCCGGGGGGCGACAGACGGGAAAGTGGGGATAGAATGGGTATCAGCGACTACCCAATCAATGATATAATCAGGCGGTCAGCCCCAGTGTCTTGAGGTGGGCGTACAGGCTGACGCTCTTGCCGTGCAGACCGAGCTTGCGCCGGATGTTCTTGCGGTGGGTCTGAACCGTTTCCACTGAAATATTCAAGGATTCCGCGATCTCCTTGGACGGATGCCCGGCCTGGATGAACTGGGCAACGCGGGTTTCCATGTGGGTCAGCTTAAGCAGCAGGGGGTCCGAGCCGCCGCTGCCGGGCGCGAGCCGGGCCAATTGGTCCTTGGCCACGGTCAGGTAGCCCCGACGGATGGCCGCGTCGTCCTCGTTCTCGATCCGTTCCAGGGCGGGCAGGACGAGATTGTTGACCTTGGCCGTGACCTCGCCCAACAGCTGCTCCCGCTCACGATCGATGGATTGCAGCACGTTGCGCAGGGTGATGTTCATCTCCTCAAGCTGCTCTTTTTCCCGACGCAGGGCTTCGGTCCGCTCGGACACCACCCGCTCCAGGGTATCGCGCTGCACGGCCTGGGCCGTAATGTTGGTCAGCATGATCATGTATTCGTCGCTGGCCATGGACACGCTGCCGATGGAGTTGATCTGCATGCGGTAGACCACGGCCTCGTCAAAGGGGCTCAATTCGCAGGACATGCCCACCGGATAATACTTGAGGAGGTCCTCCAGAGACTGGCCTTCCACGGACAGGACGTCCCAGACCGGCACGCCGATGACGTCCGCCCTGTCCAGCACGGCCAGAACCGCTCGGTTGGCCTTGGTTACCCGGCCATCGCCGCCGACCACCAGGACGAGTTCGGACGAGGCGTCCAGGATATTCTCGTAGCGGCACTTTTCCAGCGTCAGCAGCCGGTTTGCCTCATCGAGTTTCCGGGCGGCCAGATCCGGCAGGATGCGGGTCCAGTCGCGCACGAACAGGACCTCCAGGGCATCGCCGTAGAGTTTGAGGTGACGCCGCGCAAGGACCTTGCTCTCGAACGAACCTTCCATCTTTTCCAGCACGTCCACGAGACTGTGGATGAAGGTCTTGAAACAACCGAGGTACATGTCGGCGGTGATGCCGCGCATGCGGTGCCGTCGGGCGGACTCGATCTGTACCCGGCCCCACTCGCCCTCATGGCGAATGAGCCAGGCAAAGTCCGGGTTGGACAGCCCCATGTCCCGGTGCAGAAGCATGGGCGCGAGAAAATCATCAAGCGCCTGGAGGCAGTCGGCCCGCTTGGCCGTGGTGTGCTCCAGATAACCCGCCTGCTCCATGCGCACGGACCACCGCGCGAGGAAATAGTCCTCCTCCTGCTCCATGGAAAGGAGCAGGTCCCAATGGTGCCGCTGTTCGCCGGAACGGTTCTTCATCATGCCTCCCTCGCATATACCCAATGGATACCCATGTCTTGCAATATACCGGTCCGGGCGTATGATCAAGCCATGAAGAATCCACACCCCCTGCCCGGCTTGTTCACAGCCTGTTTTGCCCTGGCTTTCGCCTGGGCCGTTCTTCTGTCCGTTCCCGCCGTGGCGGATCAGACCCATTCCGCCGTACCCGGCGGCGAGGTCCGCCTGGAAGGGCCGCTCAAGGCCGGGCAGCCGGTCAAGGCCGTCTTTGACCTCAAGGGCTACGAGCTCCCGGCCGGGGCCTATGCGGCCATCAACGTGGAATTCCCGGTCCGGCCCGAAGGGGCCAAGCCCGCAGTCCGGCCCGGCTATCCCGAGACGGTCATGACCTTTGCCGAGCCAGGCGCGTACCGCGTGCTCCTCCTGCTCAACCAGATCAGCAAGGGGAGCTGCGGCGGGGTCAGCGCCAAGCCGCTGATAGAGGCCGAGATGGACCTGAAAGTGGCTCCGTAGCCGGGCCTTGCCTGTTTCATTCGTGCCTTCCGCTCCGTCTGGCACAGGCCGACTCCAAAACACATTTTAGGGGAATGACGGGCCGGATCATTTTTCTCCAGCACCAACTCGCCGTATTCACTCGACGATTCCCCACGCGGTGACATGTCGGGAACGAAACGTCACGCATTCTCCGGCGATGCCCATTGTGTTCGCGATTCTTTGCATTTATAAACCCTGACAGTGTGAACCGAACTACTGTCCACCGTCTCCCGGCGGCCGGACGGACATCCGGCTCCCGCCTTTTGCGGGGCTGCCGATCTGGAGGGCATGTGCCTCGCTCGCATTTCCCCGACCACCAAGGAAACCAGCCCCGCCATCGGGTCCTCGGCCCACTGGCCGTCGGGCTCCTTTGCCTGCTCCTCACCTGTCTGCTCGCTGCCTGCGGGGGCGACGACAAGAAAGTCCGACGTGAACGGGTGGCCCCGGTGACGGCCGTGGCGGTCGTACGCGAAGACGTACCCGTGACCCTGTCCGCCGTGGGCAACGTCAGCCCGCTGGCCTCGGTGGAGATCAAATCCCGGGTGGGCGGCATCATCGAAAAACAGCTGGTCCAGAACGGCCAGGACGTGGAGGCGGGCGACCTGCTCTTCCAGGTGGACTCCCGGTCCTTCGACCTGGCCGTGAAAGAGGCCCAGGCCCGGCTGGACCGCGACCGCGCCCACCTCAACAAGGCCAAGGAAGACCTGCGCCGCTACTCCAAACTGCGCGATCTGAACGTGGTCGCCCAGGAGCAGTACGACAACACCTTTGCCGAAGCCACGTCCCTGGAGAACACCATCCGGCTCAACGAGGCGGCACTGGAAAAGGCCCGCCTGGACCGCGACTACGCGGCCATCCGCGCCCCCATCTCCGGCCGCGTGGGCATCGTCCGGGTCAACGTGGGCAACGTCATCAAGGCCAACGACGACCGCACCCTGTGCGTCATCAACCAGATCCGGCCGATCAATGTTTCCTTCACCCTGCCCGAGCGGTACCTGGGCGAGATCATGGAGCGCCGCAGGCAAGGTCCCATGCGCGTGTCCATCACCCCGTCCGGCACGAGCTCCACGCCGGTCGAGGCAGACCTGGCCGCCGTGGACAACGCCGTGGACACGACCACCGGCACCATCCGGCTTCTGGCCTCCTACCCCAACGATGACACCCGGTTCTGGCCCGGCCAGTTCGCCCGGGTGGAGCTGACCCTGCGCACGCTCAAGGGCGCCCTGCTCCTGCCCACCGGGGCCGTGCTTCAGGGCATGGAAGGACCTTACGTGTACGTGATCAAGACCGCCGAGGGCGACCCGGCTTCCGGCACCGTGGAGGCAAGACAGGTGACCGCCTCCCACATCGTGGGACGACGCACGGTCATTCAATCCGGGATTGAACCCGGCGAGCTGGTGGTTCTGGACGGCCAAGTGGGCCTGAGCCCCGGGGCCAGGGTATCCATCAAGAACGGTAAGGGTGACGCCACGGGCCAGGGCAAAGGCCCGGTCAAGGATAAGAAATAATGAACCCGTCCGCCATCTTCGTCCGCCGCCCGGTCATGACCTCTCTGGTCATGATCGCCATCCTGGTTTTCGGCGTCATGGCCTACCTGCGCCTGCCGGTCAGCGATCTGCCCAGCGTGGACTTTCCGACCATCGAGGTCTCGGCCCAGCTCTCCGGGGCCAACCCCGAGACAATGGCCTCGTCCGTAGCCACGCCGCTGGAGAAGCAGTTCTCGACCATCGCGGGCCTGGACTCCATGACCTCCATCTCCAGCCTGGGCAGTACGCGCATCACGCTGCAGTTCGATCTGGAGCGGAACATCGACGATGCGGCCCTGGACGTGCAATCGGCCATCACCACCGCCCTGCGTCGGTTGCCCGACGACATGACCTCCACGCCGAGCTTCCGCAAGGTCAACCCCGCGGACTCGCCCATTCTCTATCTTTCGCTCTCCTCGCCGACCATGCGGCTGTCCGACGTCAACGAGTTCGCCGAAAACTTCATGGCCCAGCGCATCTCCATGGTCAACGGCGTGGCCCAGGTCATGGTCTACGGCTCCCAGAAATACGCGGTGCGCATCCAGCTCTCGCCCGAGAAGCTCTCGGCCATGGAGCTGGGCGTGGACGAGGTGGCCGAGGCCGTACGCAAGGGCAACGTCAACCTGCCCGTGGGCACCGTGTCCGGGCCGGTGCGCGAATACATCGTCCGGTCCAGCGGCAAGCTGATGAACGCCGAGGACTACAAGCCCCTGGTGGTGGCCTGGCGCCAGGGCGCGCCCGTTCGCCTGTCCGACGTGGCCCACGTCTTCGACTCCGTGGAGCAGACCAGAAGGCGCAACTGGTACAACGGCCAGCCCGGCATGGTCCTGGCCATCCAGCGCCAGCCCGGCACCAACACCGTGGACGTGGTTCAGGCCGTGCGCGCCCTGCTGCCCTCGTTCCAGGCCCAGCTGCCCGCGGCCATCGACCTCAACGTGCTCTACGACCGCTCCGAGTCCATCAAGGAGTCCATCGAGGACGTCCAGTTCACCCTGCTGCTCACCGTGGCTCTGGTCATCACGGTCATCTTTCTCTTCCTGCGCAGGCTTTCGGCCACGATCATCCCGAGCCTGGCCCTGCCCATGTCGGTCATCGGCACCTTCGCGGTCATGTACCTCTACGGATTTTCCCTGAACAACATCTCGCTCATGGCCCTGACCCTGTCCGTGGGCTTCGTGGTGGACGACGCCATCGTCATGCTCGAAAACATCGTCCGCCACGGAGAAATGGGCAAGTCAACCATGGAAGCGGTCATGGACGGCTCGCGGGAGATCGCGTTCACCATCGTGTCCATGACCATCTCGCTGGCCGCCGTGTTCCTGCCGGTGCTCTTCATGGGCGGCATCGTGGGCCGCCTGTTCCACGAGTTCGCGGTGACCATCTGCGCGTCCATCCTCATTTCCGGGCTTGTCTCCCTGACGCTCACCCCCATGCTGTGCAGCCTGATCATCAAGCCGCACTCGGGCGAGCAGCGTCACGGCAAGCTCTTCAATCTGTTCGAGAGCGGCTTCAACGGGCTGCGCGACATCTATGCCCACACCCTGGACTGGACCATCCGGCACCACCGCCTGACCATGGTCGCCTCCATCCTTGTTCTGGTCCTGACCGTGGTCCTGTTCCGGGCCATCCCCAAGGGATTCCTGCCCACCGAGGACGCCGGGCGGCTGATCGTCCGCACCGAGGCCGAACAGGGCGTGTCCTTCGACATCATGAAGCAGCGCCAGCAGGCGCTCATGGCCATCCTGACCAAGGACCCGGCCGTGGAGAACTACATGTCCGTGGTCGGCGGGGGCGGTCCCAACCGGGGCGGCAACTCCGGGCGGCTGATGGTCGACCTCAAGCCGAGGAGCGAGCGCGGCCCCATCGACACCGTGCAGCAGCGGCTGCGGGCCAAGCTCTCGCAGGTGCCGGGCATCCGGGCCTACGTGTCCAACCCTCCGGCCATCCGCATCGGCGGGCGCAGCTCCAAGGGCCAGTATCAGTACACCCTGCAAAGCCCGGAGACCGACCTGCTTTTCAAGGCCGCGGCGGACATGGAAAAACGCATGCAGGAGCTGCCCGGCATCCAGGACATCTCCTCGGACATGGAATTCGACAACCCCGAGCTGGACATCGACATCGACCGCGACAAGGCCTCGGCGCTGGGCATCTCGGCCTATCAGATCGAGGACGCGCTCTCGACCTCCTTCGGCAACCGCAAGATTTCCTCCATCTACGCGCCCACCGACACATACGACGTGATCATGGAGCTGGCCCCGGAGTACCAGTCCAACCCGGACGCCCTGTCCATGCTCTCGGTGCGCTCCCAGAACGGCAAGCTCGTCCGCCTGGAGACCCTGGCCAAATGGGGTTTGGGCGTTGGGCCGCTGTCCGTCAACCACTCTGGGCAGCTGCCGTCCGCGACCATCTCCTTCAACCTGGAGCCGGGAGAGTCGCTGGGCTCGGCCGTGGACGCGGTTTCAAAACTTGCCGCCGAAGTGGTCCCCGCGTCCGTGTCCACCAGCTTCCAGGGCGAGGCCCAGGCGTTCCAGGATTCCATGCGCGGGCTGTGGGTCCTGCTGGTCATGGCCATCCTGGTCATCTATCTGGTGCTGGGCGTGCTCTATGAATCCTTTGTCCACCCGCTGACCATCCTGTCCGGTCTGCCCTCGGCGGGAGTGGGCGCGCTGCTCACCCTGATGCTCTTCGGGCTCGACCTGAACATCTACGGCTTCGTGGGCATCATCATGCTCATCGGCATCGTCAAGAAGAACGCGATCATGATGATCGACTTCGCGGTGGAGGCCCAGCGTGTGCACGGCCAGGGCGCGGCTGCGGCCATCCGTGAAGGTGCGCTCATCCGCTTCAGGCCGATCATGATGACCACCATGGCCGCGCTCATGGGCACCCTGCCCATCGCGCTCGGTCTGGGTGCCGGAGCCGAGGCGCGGCGTCCGCTCGGTCTGGCCGTGGTCGGGGGGCTGCTGGTTTCCCAGCTCCTGACCCTGTATTTCACCCCGGTCTATTACATGTATCTGGACGCGGCCCAGCAGCGGCTCAACCGGCTTTTCGGCCGAAGCGGAAAGCGGGCCTCTTCCGACTGACAGCCAGCCCGCCGAGCGGCTTCCGCATGAAATCTCGGCCAAAGTTTTTTCGCCCCTCCTCGAAAGATATAATATGCGGCCCTTCCGTATCTGGTATGGTCCGACATAATTCAGTCCCCTTTTTCGTACCGGAGGGTTTATGTTACGAAAAATACTGCTCTTCGCCATGGCGGCCACAGTGGCCGTCATCACCGTCACGGCGGCGCTGGCCTACGACGTGCCCGACGTCATCGTCCTGGAACGCCCCAAAGGCAATCAGGCCCTGAATTCCTGGGTCACCCCGGTCAAATTCCCGCATGGCTTCCACGCCATCAGGCAGGCCTGCCGGGACTGTCACCACAAGGAGTCCGACAAGACTCTGGGGCAGTTCGTCGGCTGCAGGCAATGCCACACCGATGACAACCCCAATGAGGCGTCTGGCTTCTACCGGGCCTGGCATTCCCCCGGGCCGCCGAGCTGTCTGGGCTGTCACACCCGCATGCGCACCGAAGGCGGCAAGAACCCAGTGGGCTGCACCACGGCCTGCCACAAGCCCAAGAAGTAGCCCCAAGGAGGAAATCATGCCGAACGGGAAGAGAATCGACGCACTCAAGATGCTGGCCGGCGGGCCAAAACCAAGCCGCCGCGAGTTCATGAAGTTCTGCGGCGCCATGGCCGTGTTCATGGGCATGGGACCGGCGTTCGCTCCGGCCATTGCCGATGCGCTCACGGCCAAGAAGCGGCCTTCCGTGGTCTATCTGCACTGTGCCGAGTGCACGGGCTGCACCGAAGGGCTGCTGCGCGCCTACGAGCCGTTTTTCGATGAAATCATCATGAGCACCATTTCACTGGACTATTGCGAAACAATCATGGCCGCGTCCGGCCAGGCCGCCCACGCCGCCCTGGAAAAGGCGATCACCAACCCCGAGGGGTATGTCTGCGTCATCGAAGGCGGCATCCCCACCTACCACGGGGGCGAGTACGGCAAGGTCGGCGGCGAAACCATGTTCCAACTCTGCGCCCGAGTGGCCTCCAAGGCCAAGGCGACCATCGCCATGGGCTCCTGCGCCAGCTTCGGCGGTGTGCAGGCCGCAGCACCCAACCCTTCCGGAGCCAAGGGGGTCAACCAGGCCCTGGCCTCGGTGGGCGTCTCGGCCATCAACATCTCCGGCTGTCCACCCAACCCCATGAACTTCGTTGGCACCGTGGTCCATCTGCTGACCAAGGGCATGCCCAAACTCGACCACTGGAACCGTCCGACCATGTTCTACGGCGACACGGTCCACTCCCATTGCCCCAGGCAGGAGCACTTCAACCGCGGGGAGTTCGCCCCGAGCTTCGACAGCCCCGAGGCCAAGAAGGGCTGGTGCCTGTACCAGCTCGGCTGCAAGGGACCGTACACCTACAACAACTGCCCCACGGCCCTGTTCAACCAGGTCAACTGGCCGGTCAAGGCGGGCGCTCCCTGCATCGGTTGCAGCGAGCCCAACTTCTGGGACGACTATTCGCCGTTCTTCCACCCCATCGAAGACGGCCCTAAGGGTTAACCCGCGCCATCTGGAAGGAGGAAATTCCGCATGAGCCAGACCACTGCCAATACCACCGGGAAACGGCTGATCGTCGACCCGGTGTCAAGAATCGAAGGCCACCTCAAGGTCGAGGTGGAACTGGAAAACGACCGCGTCAAGAACGCCTGGGTATCCACCCAGCTCTTCCGGGGCATCGAGGTTATCCTCAAGGGCCGTCCGCCCGAGGATGCCCCGCTGTTCACCCAGCGGGCCTGCGGCGTGTGCACCAACACCCACGCCCTGACCTCGATCCGGGCCATCGAGGACGCCCTCAAGCTGAAGGCCCCGCCCCTGGCCCAGCTGATCCGCCATCTGATCCTGTCCACCCTGATCATCCACGACCACCTGGTGCACTACTATCATCTGCACGGGCTGGACTGGATCGACATGGCTTCGGCCCTGAACGCCGATCCGGTCGCGGCGGCCAAGATCGTGGCCAGCACCAGCAACCGGGACAACGACCCCAGCGAGCTGTTTATCGTCCGCAAGCGGCTGAAAGACTTCGTGGCCGGCGGCCAACTCGGGTTCCTGGAGAACGCCTACTTCCTGGGCGGCAATCCGGTCTACCGGTGCACCCCAGAGGAGAACCTGATCCTGGCGGCGCATTACATCGAAGGGTTGCGCATCCAGCTGGAGCTGGGCCGCGCCATGGCCCTGTTCGCGGGCAAGAACCCCCACGCCCAGTCCATGGTCGTGGGCGGCGTGACCTGCTACGACAGCCTGCGCCCGGAAGTCATTGATCACTTCCGCCGCATCTGGGCCAAGACCAAGGAGTTCGTGGAAAACGCCATGATGCCGGACATCCTGCTCATGGCCAAACGGTTCCCCGAGGCCCTGACCTACGGCAAGACTTCGAACTTCTTCGCTTTCCCCGAATTCCACGATCCGGAGAGCGGAAAGGATCCCTACTTCGAATCCGGCGTGCTCTGGGGCAACGACCTGACCAAGCACGACAAATTGGACATGAACCTGATCGACGAGCACGTGGCCCGCAGCTGGTACGAGGGCGACGCCGCCCTCAAGCCTTACGACGGCGTGACCCAGCCCATGTATACGAACTACGACGACAAGGAGAAGTATTCCTGGTCCAAGGCTCCGCGCTACAAGGGCGAGGCCATGGAGACAGGACCTCTTGCCCGGCGCGCCCTGGCATACGCCCGCAAGGAGAAGGAAACCCGAACCATGCTGGACGCCTTCTTCAAGGCCGCCTCCATGAAGCCGGAACAGCTCTTCTCCACCATGGGCCGCACGGTCTGCCGCGTGGTCGAGACCAACATGCTCATCAACCGCATGCAGGGCTGGATCGACGAGACCGAAAAGCGCATCACGGCCGGAGACACGGACATATACAAGCCGTGGAAGATGGTCGACGAGGCCAAGGGTGTGGGAACCTGCTGCGTCACCCGTGGCGCTCTGTCCCACTGGATCCGCATCAAGGGCGGGCTGATCGAGAACTTCCAGATGGTCGTCCCGTCCACCTGGAACCTCGGCCCGCGGTGCGAGAACGACAAACTCAGCGCGGCCGAACAATCTCTCATCGGCTGCCCCTGTCCGGACCTGGAACGTCCGGTTGAGATCCTGCGCACCATCCATTCATTCGATCCGTGCATCGCCTGCTCGGTTCACATGGTGGACAACCGCAGCGGCTCGATACGCAAGTTCAAGATACGCTGACCAAACAGGGGCCGGGCAAAAGTCCGGCCCCTTCGCTTTCCCCCACCCTGCGATTTTCCCCGGAGAATTATCATTTGACCCCTACGTGAGTTACTCTATGATGCTGTTGGTGAATTCTCACAGAAACGACATCAGCGGATACTCTATGGGCCTCTTTCGTACCTTCCTGTACCCCCTTCTCCTGGCGGCGCTGGGCAGCCTTGCGTTCGCCCCTGTGGCCTCAGCCCAAAACGTACAGGCCGTGCTCAGATCGGCCAGCGAACTCGATTACCCTCCCTTTGCCCTCGCAAATGATGACGGCTCTGCCGACGGTTTCTCCGTGGAGCTGCTCAAGGCCGTGGTGCACAAGGCCGGTCTGCGAATCCATTTCAAAACCGGTCCATGGGTCGAGATCAAACAGGAGCTGATGGAAGGCAAACTGGACGTCCTGCCCCTGGTCTCCTATTCCAAGGAACGGGACAACTACTTCGATTTCTCCATTCCCTATCTGCAGATGCACGGATCCATCTTCGTGCGCAAAGACAACAAGGATATCCGAAGCGAAGCGGATCTCAAGAACAAGACCGTTCTGGTCATGCACGGCGATACGGCCCAGGAATACGCCGAACGCAACCGTCTGGCAGGAAAACTCATCCTGACCGAGACATACGGCGAGGCCATGCAGATGCTTTCGGAAGGACGGTACGACGCCGTTCTGGTGCAGCAGGTCGTCGGTTGGCAGATCATCAAGGAACTTGGTCTGAACAACATCAAGGACGTGCGGAACATTCCCCTGGACCCGACCCTGCGGCCCGAGTCCGGGGCCATGACCGGGTTCGTCCAGAAATTCTGCCTGGCCGTGCCTGAAGGCAACCATGCCCTGCTGGCCCGTCTGAACGAAGGGTTGTCGGCCGTGTTCGCCGATGGCACCTACGACCGGCTGTACCTCAAGTGGTTCGGCCCCATCCTGCCCCGCCCGGAACCGACCTTCATGGAGATGGCGCGCCAGTCCGTGGTCTTCGTCCTGCCCGTGGCCCTGTTCATGGCTCTGAGCGGCCTGATCTTCCTCAAGGTCCAGGTCAACCGCAAAACCGCCCACCTGCGAGAGGAGGTGGAGCAGCGCAAACGGGCCGAAGCCCAGGTGGCCAAAAGCCGGGAATGGATGCACTCCCTGCTGGATCATCTGCCCCTGTCCGTCTATCTGCAGACCGGAAAACACGAAATCGTCTTCGCCAACGAGCATTTCCGCAACAGCCACGACAAGGACCTGGGAAGGCCCTGCCACGAGGTCCTGTACGAAAATCCCGAACCGTGCGTCCCTTGCCGGGCGGAGCAGGTTCTCAATTCGGGCGGCTCCCTGACCTGGGAGCACTCGGCGACGAACGGTTCCTCCCTGCTTATCCACAACGTTCCGTTCAAGGATATGGACGGTTCCCCCGTGGTCCTGGCCGCAGCCATGGACATCTCCAAGATGAAGCGTATCGAGGAGGCCCTGAACAAGAGCGAGAACCTGTACCGCACCCTGATCAACAATATGCCGGACATATTCATGCGCTATGACCGGCAGCTGCGCCGTCTGTTCGTTTCGGAGAACATCGAGCAGTATTCGGGCTTCCCGGTTGCGCACTTCATCGGCAAGACCAATCAGGATCTGGGCATGCCCGAAGAACTCAGCCGGTACATGGACGACCACATCACCAAGGTCTTCGAGACCGGCGAACCCATAGAAACGGAAATCAATGTCGACTGGGGCGACCGTTCGTTCCGTTTCGACTGGCGGCTATTCCCGGAACGGGATGACGAAGGCACGGTCCAGACCGTCGCCTCCATCCACCGGGACATCACCCGCCAGCATCTCATGGAGGCGGAATACCAGCTTCTGTTCAAGGGGATGCTCGACGGATTCGCCTCCCACGAGATCATCTGCGACGACGATGGCAAGCCCGTTGACTACCGCTTCCTGCGGGTCAACCCGGCCTTCGAGAGGCTGACGGGCGTCAAGGCCGAGGACATACTGGGCCGGACCATGCTCGAGGCCTTCCCCAGAATCGAATCATACTGGGTCGAGACCTACGGCAAGGTCGCCCTGACCGGTGAGCCCATCGCCTTCGAACATTACGCCGCCACAATGGGCAAGTATTTCAACGTCAGCGCGTTCTGTCCGGCCCCGGGACGGTTCGCGACCATCTTCTCGGACGTCACGGATCGGGTGAACACGGCCAAGGCCCTGGTGGAGGCCAAGGAACTGGCCGAGACGGCCAACCAGGCCAAATCCGAATTTCTGGCCAACATGAGCCACGAGATCCGCACGCCGCTCAACGGCATCATGGGCATGCTCCAGCTCCTGAGCACAGCGGAACTGACCGAGGAGCAGGCCGAATACGCGGACTACGGTATCGAAGCGAGCAAAAGGCTGACCCGCCTGCTCACGGATATCCTCGACCTGTCCCGCATCGAGGCGGGCAAGCTCGACATCCGCGAGGAGCCTTTCAACCTCAAGGACATGCTGGCCGGGGTGGAGCAGATGTTCACCGTCGCCGCCCGCTCCAAGGGACTCCACCTCAGCTTCACCTTGCCCGACGACCTGCCCGAAAGACTCTCCGGCGACGAGACGCGGCTTCAGCAGGTCATCATCAACCTCGTCGGCAACGCCATCAAGTACACCGAGGAGGGGCGGGTCGACGCGGAGGTTCAGGTGTTGCCCATCCGGCGTCCGGACACGGTCCATGTGCTCTTTACGGTCACGGACACCGGCATCGGCATCCCGGATGACAAGATGGGCTCCATCTTCGAACACTTCACCCAGGTCAGCAGCGGCTTCACCCGCCACTACCAGGGAGCCGGACTGGGACTGGCCATTTCCAAGCGCATGGTCGATCTGCTCGGCGGGACCATCGCCGTGGAAAGCACGGCCGGGCTGGGAACGACGTTCTGCCTGTGCGTGCCACTGCGCCCCATCGAGGACGACCCGGCCATGAACCTGGCGCGGATAACCGAGCCCGAGGCGCAGTCGCCCTCGTTGAACATTCTTTTGGCCGAGGACGACAGGGTCAACAGTCTGGCCGTATCCGGCCTGCTCAAACGGATGGGGCACCGGGTCCGGGCCGTGGACAATGGAGAGAAGGCCCTCGACGCCCTGCGCGATGAGCTTTTCGACCTGGTCCTCATGGACGTTCAGATGCCGATAATGGACGGAGTGCAGGCCACACGGGCCATCCGCCAGGGCGAGGTCGGGCAGGACAAGACCGCCATCCCGATCATCGCCATGACCGCCTACTCCATGAAAGACGACCGCGAAAGTTTCCTGCATGAGGGCATGACCGACTACATCGCCAAGCCCCTGGACAAGGCCGACCTGGAGAGCGTCATCCAGCGAACCGTCATGTAACCGCCTCCTTTACAGGGCATAATCGGGGCGATTTGCCCCGGGGGTTGTGTACGTTTCCGTACCATTCTGAAAATATTCCCCCTCTCCGCCATTTTTCCCTTGCAACTGGCGGAAAATTTCGATCAAGTTGAACAATCGGAAATACCCCTTCCCGGGGCAGCTCCCGTCTTCTCAACCTCTTTTTCACGGGTGGTAAGCATGCTGCACATTTCCAGAGACGATTGCGTCAATACCGAAACGGCGACCCGGAAGGAATGGATCGATGTCAACGGGCTGGGCGGCTACGCGTCCAGCACCGTCATCAACTGCCATACCCGAAAATACCACGGCCTGCTGGTCGCGGCCCTGCAAAAACCCAAGGGGCGCTTCGTTCTGCTTTCCAAGCTGGAGACCTCGGTCCTGGCCAACGATCGCGAATTCCTGCTTTCGTCCAACAAGTACCCCGGGGTCTACCACCCCACAGGACACCAGTTCGCAGACGGGTTCGACCAGGGGCTCTATCCGTCCACGACCTACCGCATCGGCGATGCGCTCATCCGCAAATCCCTGCTCATGGTCCACGGCAAGAACACCGTGCTGGTCTGCTTCGAACTGCTCGAAGGCAAGGTCAAACCCGCCCTGCGTCTGCGCCCTCTGCTGGCCTACCGGGACATCCATACGCTGACCCATGAGAACATGTTCCTGCGGCCCAAGTCCTACCCGGAAAAGAACGGCCGCAAGATCCAGCCCTACGAGGGCATGCCGCCCCTGTACATGGGCACCAACCGAGCCTCGGAATTCTTCCCGGGCCCCAAGTGGGTCTACAGCATAGAGTACCTCATGGAACGGGCTCGCGGCTTCGACTACCAGGAGGATCTGTTCTGCCCCGGCATGTTCGAGACCCGCCTGGAAAAGGGCAAACCCGTGATCTTCGCCGCATCCGTGGAGCCGCTGGGCAACCTGGAACGCCAGCGCAAGAAGGAGATCGCCCGGCGCGAGGCCGAATTCGAGGCCGGCAAGGACAGAAGCAAGTCCTTGCAATGGCTCAAATATTTCTCCGGACAATTCCTCATCCGCAACCCCTCCGGCTTTGCCTCGGTCATCGCGGGATACCACTGGTTCGGCGAGTGGGGCCGCGACACCATGATCAGTCTGCCCGGGCTGACCTTCCACGCCGGACGCAAGGAGTTCGGCGAGGAGGTTCTGGCCGCCTACGCGAAGCTGGAACGCGACGGCCTGCTGCCCAACTACCTGGACCAGAACTCCGACCACCTGGCCTACAACTCGGTGGACGCCTCCCTCTGGTTCTTCTGGGCCGTACAGGAATACCTTAAGGCACGGGGCAGCAAAAAATTCGTCATGGACAACATCTACCCGGCCCTGCGCAACATCGTGGCCGCGCACCTGGACGGTTGCGTGCCGCTGTGCGGTCTCGACCAGGACGGTCTGCTGTTCGCCGGCAACGAGCACACCCAGCTGACCTGGATGGACGCGCAGGCATACGGCAGACCGGTGACCCCGCGTCACGGAGCGGCAGTGGAGATCAACGCGCTGTGGTACAACGCCCTGCGCTTCTTCCTGGAGTTGGCCGAGAGCGAGGACGACGTCCTGGCGGCGCGGGCGCTGGAAGCAGCCGACCGGCTGGAGGCGAACTTCATCCCCCGATTCTGGAACGACCGGGACAACTGCCTGTGCGACGTGGTCAATGCACACGGTCAGGACCGACGCATCCGGCCCAACCAGATATTCGCCCTGTCCCTGCCGCACTCCATGCTCGATTCCAAACACATGCGGGCGGTCATCGCCGTGGTCCAAACCCATCTGCTGACGCCCTACGGCCTGCGCACCCTGTCGCCACGCGATCCGGACTACTCGCCCTTTTACAAGGGCGACGCCGACGCACGCGACTCCGCCTACCACCAGGGCATGGTCTGGCCCTGGCTGGCCGGACACTTCGGCCAGGCCCTCCTGCGTCAGGCCGAGGACCGCAGCGGAGCCAAGGCGTTTCTGCGCAAGTATTTCAAACCGATCCTCCGGGGCTTCCCTGAAGACTTCTGCATCAGCGCCGTTCCTGAACTGTACACGGGCAACCCGCCCCAGGAACCCAAGGGGGCCGTGGCCCAGGCATGGTCCATGGCCGAAGCCGTCCGCCTGAACAAGCTTCTCAAGGAAAAGTAGCCATGCGCGTACTCATGTTCGGGTGGGAATTCCCGCCTTACATCTCGGGCGGCCTTGGCACGGCCTGCCTCGGTCTGACAAAAGGGCTGGCCCATTTCGGCACCGACATCCTGTTTGTTTTGCCCAGGCTCGACTCCGACGAGGAGGCGCATCATCTGAACCTGGTCGGCGCCAACAGGCTGCGCGCCAAGGTCGGCGTGTCCGAGATCCGCCAGCTTCAGGAACGGTTCTCCGTGCTTGAAGTGCTCTCCCCTCTCCGCCCCTATCTGACCGAGACAGAATACCACTCACTGCTTGAGCGCAGCGAGACGGTCACGGCCGAAGACATTTACGGCGAGCTGGAAAACGACTTCGCAGGCGGCTACGGCGAAAACCTCATGGCCGAGATCGTGCGCTACAGCCTTATCGGCGCGCACCTCGGGCTGACCGAAAACTTCGATGTCATCCACGCTCACGACTGGCTGACCGCCCCGGCGGGCATCGAGGCCAAGCGGGTCTCGGGCAAACCGCTGGTGGTCCACGCCCACGCCCTGGAATTCGACCGCTCGGGAGAGCATGTGAACCAACGGGTCTACGACATCGAACGGGCCGGCTTCGAGGCCGCGGACCGGATCATCGCGGTCAGCCACTTCACCAAGGAAACCATCGTCAACCGGTACTCCATCGACCCTGCCAAGATCACCGTGGTCCACAATGCCGTGGAAAAACACCGGCGGCTGGGGCAGTTGCGCGTGGAAAAACCCTTCAAGGAAAAGCTGGTCCTCTTCCTGGGCCGGATCACCTTCCAGAAGGGGCCGGACTACTTTGTCGAAGCCGCAGCCAAGGTCCTGGAAAAGCACCAGGACGTACGCTTCGCCATGGCCGGGACCGGCGACATGTTCCCGCGCATGGTCGAACGCATGGCCGAACTGAGGATGGGCGACCGCTTCCACTTCACCGGCTTCGTGCGCGGGACCGACGTGGAGCGCATCTACGCCATGAGCGATCTGTACGTCATGCCCAGCGTGTCCGAACCCTTCGGCATCACCCCGCTGGAGGCCATGGTCTTCGACGTGCCGTGCATCGTGTCCAAGCAGTCCGGCGTGGCCGAGGTGCTGGAGGACGCGGTCAAGGTGGACTTCTGGGACGTGGACCGGCTGGCCTTCGAGATCGGCGACATCCTGACCGACGAAAAGCGGGCCAAAAAGCTGGTCGAGCGCGGCCGGGAGACACTCAAGAAGATTCAATGGGACCGTGCCGCCGAAAAGGTCCTCGATGTGTACCGGCAACTCACCGGAGGGCGCTCATGATATCCGTCTGCTTCTACTTCCAGGTCCACCAGCCCATGCGCCTGGACAAGAACTATTCCTTCTTCCAGATGGGCCGCAGCCACCACTACCGCGACGAGGCCGCTAACAGCGAGATCATGCGCAAGGTGGCCGACAAGTGCTACCTGCCCGCGAACCGCATGATGCTCGACCTCATCGAGCGTCACAAGGGCAAGTTCCGCATCTCCTACGCCATCACCGGCGTGGCCATGGAACAATTTCAGGAGTTCTGCCCCGAGGTTCTGGACTCCTTCCGCGAGCTGGCCGACACCGGGTGCGTGGAGTTCATCGGCGAGACCCATTACCACTCCCTGGCCTTCCTCTTCTCCAAGGAGGAATTCCGCCGCCAGGTGAAGATGCACAGCCGCATCCTCAAGGAGTTCTTCGGAGTCAAACCCGTAACCTTCCGCAACACCGAGCTGATCTACAGCAACGACCTTGCGCACGAGATCGAAAAGATGGGCTACAAGGCCATCCTGGCCGAAGGCGCGGACCAGGTGCTCGGCTGGCGTTCGCCCAACTTCGTCTATCAGCCCGCGGGCTGCTCCAAGCTCAAGGCTCTGCTCAAGAACTACCGCCTGTCCGACGACGTTGCCTTCCGCTTTTCGGACCAGGGGTGGAGCGAGTGGCCCGTGACCGTGGAGAAATACGCGGACTGGGTGCACAAGGTGGCGGGCAGCGGCGAGATCATCAACCTGTTCATGGACTACGAGACCATCGGCGAGCACCAGTGGGCCGACACCGGCATCTTCGAGTTCTTCAGAAGCCTGCCCGAGGCCATCCTGTCCCGGGGCGACTTCGCCTTTCGGACGCCCGGCGAGGCCGCCGATCACCTGGACCCCATGGCCCAGCTCGACGTGCCCTACTTCACCTCCTGGGCCGACCTCGAACGCGACGTCACGGCCTGGCTGGGCAACCCCATGCAGGATCAGGCCGCCGAGTTGGCCTATGCCCTTGAAGACAAGGTTCTGGACTCCGGCGATGAGGACATCATCGCCACGTGGCGCGAGCTCTTGACCAGCGACCACTTCTATTACATGTGCACCAAATGGTTTTCCGACGGCGACGTGCACAAATACTTCAACCCCTATGAAACCCCGCACCAGGCGTTCATCACCTATATGAACGTGCTCAACGACCTCGCCCTCCGATTGGACGGCGCGGACAGGCGGCAGGGTTAGGAGAAAAGCCATGGAAAAAAGTTGGCTGTTCGAAGTTTCCTGGGAAGTCTGCAACAAGGTCGGCGGCATCCACACCGTCATCAGCAGCAAGGCCCCACAGGCAATGGCCGCCTTCAAGGACCGATACGTCGCCGTTGGCCCCCTGGTCGATCGCAGTCCCGGCTTCATCCCGACCAAGCCGCCAGAGGCCATCCGACCGGCCCTGGAGCGGCTCAAGGCCTGGGGCGTGGAGACAGCCACCGGCAAATGGGACATCCCGGGCAAACCCATGGTCCTGCTCGTCGGCTTCAAAAACGCCTTTCCCGACCATGACAAACTCCTGTTCCAGTTGTGGAACGACTACGGGGTGGACTCCATGGCGGGCGGCTGGGACTACATCGAGCCGGTCCTGTTCTCCTCGGCCGCGGCCATGGCCATCAAGGAAATCAGCGAGGACGCGGGCGATGGCGAGGAGGTCTTTGCCCATTTCCACGAGTGGATGTCCGGCGCGGGTGTGC
Source organism: uncultured Pseudodesulfovibrio sp. (assembly GCF_963662885.1). NCBI lineage: Bacteria > Pseudomonadati > Thermodesulfobacteriota > Desulfovibrionia > Desulfovibrionales > Desulfovibrionaceae > Pseudodesulfovibrio > uncultured Pseudodesulfovibrio sp. The sequence goes on along the minus strand of NZ_OY760055.1, from coordinate 414,889 downwards.
TCTATCTGAAAAAGCATGCGCCCTCGGTGTCCACGGTCCTGACAACCCACGCCACCATGCTCGGTCGGGCCATGTCCGGATCGGGCGTCGATATCTACAAACGGCTGGAGGAAATCGAACCGTCTCAGGAGGCCAAGGCGTTCGGGGTAACGGCCAAGCACTCCATGGAGTCGGTCTCGGCCCGAGAGGCGGACTGCTTCACCACGGTCTCCAACATCACCCGGCGCGAGGCTTCCAATCTGCTCGGCACCAACCCGGCCGTGGTCACGGTCAACGGTTTCAACCTCGAAGGGTTCGCCGAACCAAAGAGCGTGGCAAAGACCCGCCAGTCCTCCCGCAAGAAACTCCTGGACCTGGCATCACGGTTTCTTGAACGCGACCTGGCCCCGGACAAGACCCTGCTGGTGGCCACCTCCGGCCGCTACGAATTCCACAACAAGGGCATCGACCTGCTCCTGGACGGCCTGAGCGACCTGGACGGCGAACTGGCCAAGGCGGACAACGACACCACCGTGGTCGCCTTCCTGCTGGTCTCCTGCGGTTACGCGGGATTCAGCGACGAAGCGAGGCGCCGCCTGAAACAGGAGCGTTACGACATCGAGAAGTACGCAGGGATCAGCACCCACCACCTGGGCAACGCGGACCACGATCCCGTGGTCATGAAGTGTCGCGAGCGCAAGCTCGACAACGCGCCCGAGAACCGCTGCTGCGTCATCTTCATCCCCGTCTATCTGGACGGCAACGACGGCGTGCTCAACCTGGAGTACTACGACGCCCTTGCGGGCATGGACCTGACCGCCTTCCCGTCCTTTTACGAGCCGTGGGGATACACCCCCATGGAGAGTGCGGCCTTTGCCGTACCCACCATCACCTCGGACCGGGCAGGCTTCGGCCAGTGGGTCATGGAGAAGCATCCCCAGGGACACCCGGGCGTGCATGTCCTCAACAGGCTGGAGGACGACTACGAGACCACGCGCGAGAACCTGACCCGCTTCCTGGCCGATTTCACCCGCTGGAAGCCCGAAGAACGGGCGTCGCGCAGCGCGGAGGCACGCAAGATCGCCGAAGAGGCCACCTGGGTCCACTTCTACCCGCGCTACCTGGAGGCGTATGAATACGCGGCGGACATCCGCACCGAGCGTATCGCCGGCGTGCAGCGCATGGCCACAGCGCCCGGCACCGAGATCAGCTTCACGGGCGTAAACACCACCCAGCCGCGGTTGCGCTCCTTCACCGTGGTCACCGAACTGCCCGAGCAACTCGCCCGACTGCGTGACGTGGCCGAAAATCTCTGGTGGGTCTGGCACCGCGACTCCCAGGAACTGTTCGAATGGATGGACTCGGACAAATGGCACGCCAGCGGCCACAACCCGGTCCTGTTCCTGGACACCATGCGCAGCGAACGACTGACCGAGCTGGCCGACGACCCGGAATTCATCGGCCGCCTGAACTCGGTCCTGGAACGGTTCGACGCCTACATGGCGCAGAGCGCCGCGGCCAACGTCAAAGGCATCACCTGGAAGAATCCGGTGGCCTACTTCTCCATGGAGTTCGGCCTGCATGAGTCCATCCCGGTATACTCCGGCGGCCTGGGGCTGTTGTCCGGCGACCACATCAAGTCGGCCAGCGACCTGAACCTGCCGTTCGTCGGCATCTCCCTGCTGTACAAGAACGGTTTCTTCCACCAGCGCATCAACGGCAACGGCGACCAGGTGGTCGAGTACCACCAGAACGACTTCGCGACCATGCCGATCACCCCGCTGCAAAAGGACGACGCAGAAAAGGTCATGATCACCGTGAACCTGCCGGGACGCTCCGTGTACGCCCAGATATGGGAAGTCCACGTAGGTCGCGCCCGGCTCTATCTGCTCGACACGGACGTGGTCGAGAACTCCCGCTCGGATCGTGACATCACCTCCAAGCTCTACGACCCGACCTCCAAGGGACGCATCGAGCAGGAGATCATCCTCGGCGTGGGCGGCGTCCGCCTGCTGACCGCCCTGGGCGTGGTCCCGTCGGTCTATCACCTCAACGAGGGCCACTCCGCCTTCCTGCTCTTCGAACGCATCCGCCACCTCATGCTCCGTGACGGGCTGGACTTCCCCACGGCCAAGGAGATCGTCCGGGGCAACACCGTGTTCACCATGCACACCCCGGTACCCGCCGGCAACGAGCGGTTCGAGAAGTCGCTGGTGGAGAACTATTTCCGGGGCTACGCCGACGAGATGGGCGTGCCCTGGGACGGATTCTGGAACCTCGGTCACATCTACGCCGAGGAGGCCGATCATCTGAACATGACCGTGCTCGCACTCCAGCTCTCCTGCAAACGCAACGGCGTATCCCGGCTGCACGGCGACGTGTCCCGGCGCATGTGGCAGGACCTGTGGCGCGGCTTCATCCTGAGCGAGATCCCCGTGGGCCACGTAACCAACGGGGTGCACATCACCTCCTGGCTGGACGAACGCATCCGCCACGATGTCGAGGAATCGTGCGGCCTGTCCGTGCATCAGGCTCTCATCGATCAAAACGATTGGGATTGCCTGGACGGCCTGGACGACCGCCGTCTGTGGGACACCCACGTGGCCCTCAAACACAGGCTCTACGACGAGGTGCGGCGATCCATCGCCAACCAGTGGACCCGCGAAGGCGAGCCGCCCAACAGGCTGCACACCTTCCTAAGCGAACTGAACCCGGACCACCTGACCCTGTGCTTCGCCAGACGATGCACGGCCTACAAGCGCCCCACCCTGCTGTTCCACAACCTGCAGCGGGCCAAGGAGATCCTGGCCGACGCCGACCGCCCGGTGAACATCATCTTCGCGGGCAAGGCCCACCCGGCCGACACCATGGGCGCGAGCTACATCAACCTCATCTGCCGGCTGGCCAAGCAGGACGACTTCCTGGGCAGGGTCATCTTCCTGGAAAGCTACGATATCCGCCTGGCCCGCCTGCTGGTGTCCGGCGCGGACGTCTGGCTGAACAACCCGACCCGTCTCATGGAGGCCAGCGGCACCAGCGGCATGAAGGCCGCGGCCAACGGCGTGCCCAACTGCTCCATTCTGGACGGCTGGTGGGACGAGGCCTTTGACGGCCACAACGGCTGGGCCGTGGGCAGCGGGCTGGTCTACCAGAGCCAGGTCAACCAGGACATCGTGGACGCGGACAACCTTTACGCCACCCTGTCGTCCGAGGTGGTCCCCGAGTTCTATGACAGGGGTGGCGACGGCGTGCCTCACGCCTGGCTGCACCGCATGAAAGCGGCCATGAAGACCGCCTTCAGGCAATACGGCACCCACCGCATGGTCCGGGACTACATCGACGACATGTACCTGCCCGCCATCGAACTGGCCAAGCTGCGTGCCAAGAACAACAACGAACTCTCACTGGGGTTGGGCGAATGGCGCATGCGCGTTCCCGGCCGTTTCGCCACGGTGAACATCAAGGAGGTCCAGGTGGAGGGCATCAGCGGGGACGTGTTCCGGCTGGGCAACCAACTGACCGTGTCCGCCAAGGTGGACCGGGGCCAGCTCCTGACCGAAGAGATCGTGGTCGAATTCGTGGCCGCCACGCCGGACGAGGAGACCATCGTGGACTGCATCCCCATGCAGCTCAAGCACACCGAGGGTTCCACCCTGCTCTACCGGGCCACGTACAGCCCGTCCGAGTCGGGCCCGGTGCGCTACGGCGTCCGCGTACTCCCCACCCACCCGGGTACGGCCAACAAGTGCGACCCAAGATTGATAAGGTGGAGCTAGGGAGGGAGGCGGCTTCCGATAGCGGGGCATGCACATTTTTTCCGGCGAGCGCTGATCCTCACGTAGACGGCTACGCTGCGGTCAGCGCCCACCGGAATAAAATGCACATCTGACCCACTCTTGAAAGCCTTGTGCCAGTGCTCAAAAGGAAAAGAGGGCCTTCGACTTGATAAGAGTCGAAGGCCCATATTTGTCGGTATCCACCCGCGAAGCGGCGCTAAAAAGTTTAGGAAGGGAAAGGGGATGGGGGTTCGGGGGAAGGGGAGAGGGAAACCCTTTTCTCAAAGGGTTTCCCTCTCCCCTTCCCCCGGTCTTCTAGACATCTTTTCATATTGTCTCGGGGGCGGCATCGAAGTACAACGGGGCTGGAGGCTACAGGCGTCATGCGAAAAATGCTTGTCATCACCAGGGACGGGAGCCGGTCGGAGGAGATCGGCGGCCTGTTCGGCCAGGAAAAACATACGGGAACGGTCCCGGTTTCGACAGACACGCCCCCGGACCGTGAGGTGGACACCCTGTTTGTGGACGTGGAGTCCCTGCTGGGCAAACACACTTCCGTGGCCAAGGGACTTGAGGGATTGTGGTCGCAGTACCCGTCGGCGGCCATCGTGGTTTTGGCGGACGAGGCCAACACCCACCACGCCGTGGACGCGGTCAAGGCGGGAGCGTTCGACTACCTGACCCGGCCTGTGGAGCGTGAGGAGCTGGACCTGATCGTGGACAAGGTCCGCGAATCCGACGTGCTCAAATCCGAGCTCGACTATCTGCGCGGCCAGTTCTGGAACGAGGACTCGCTGGAATACGTGGACACCCGCAGCCGGGCCATGCGCGACGTGTTCGTCAATATCCGCCAGGTTGCCGGAACGCGGACCACGGTCCTGCTCACCGGCGAGACCGGCACGGGTAAATCCCTCATCGCCAAGCTCATCCACGCCCACTCCAACCGCAAGAGCCAGCCATTCATCAGCGTCCACTGCGGAGCCATCCCGGACACTTTGGTCGAAAGCGAACTGTTCGGCCACGAAAAGGGCGCGTTCACCGGCGCGGTCCGGCGCAAGCTCGGCAAATTCGAACTGGCTCACGGCGGCACCATATTTCTGGACGAGATCGGCACGGTCTCCCAGTCGGTCCAGGTCAAGCTTCTGAACGTCATCCAGGAACGATTCATCCAACGCGTGGGCGGCGAGTCCGACATTCCGGTGGATGTGCGCATCATCGCGGCCACCAACGAGGACATGAACGAGCTGTGCGAACGCGGCAAGTTCCGGCGCGACCTGTTTTACCGGCTGAACGTCTTCCCCATCTGCATACCTCCGCTCCGAGAACGGCGCGAGGACATCCCGAGGCTGTCCGAGGTCTTCATCCAGCAGTTCAACGGACTGCTCAACACCGAGGTCAAGGGCATCCACCCGCAGGTTCTGGACCGGCTCATGGAATATGAATGGCCGGGAAACGTGCGTGAACTGGAAAACGTCATCGAACGCGCCTGCATTCTGGAGACCGGGGACGTGCTCCTGCCGGAGAGCTTTCCGCCCGATCTTCTGGACACTCAGGGTGAGATGGTTACTTCACCGGTCCGGACCAGCCTGCCGCTGAAGGAGGCCCGGCGCATAACCGTGGACCTGTTCGAGCGCCAGTATCTGTCCAGCCTGCTGGAGCAATGCAACGGCGTAATCAAGGACGCGGCCGGACGCGCCGGAGTGACCACCCGGCAGCTTTCTAAACTGATGGGCCGACACGGCCTGGACAAAATGGACTTTCGGACGAAGAACCGATAATTCCGATTTTTCAATAACCGGAATTTATAGTTCCTATTGCAGTCTAAACAATTGTAATAATGACTTTTTCAATCAACACAAATGACCACAAAAGCCCCTCGAGAAGTGCTCTTGCAGGGTCTTTGACCCGGCCTTGCCAAAAACAGGAACAAAAAGTTCCACCAACCCAATTGGCAGAAGCTGTTCTTTTCAAAGAATTTCAAGCAATTATCAACTTGGCACACTCCATGCTTTCCCTGAATCTTCAAAACCAACTGGTAGAGAAGATCCATGCAGCAAGAGAAACAACACCGAAACAGTACGGTCACCGTCAAGGGAATGGTCGTCCCCCGTCAATGGGACGAGCAATTCCGCGTGACCGAGGTGCTCATCGCCTGCAAGGACGAACGGGAAATTCTCGTGGAGAACTTCCAAAGCCTCCCCAGCCTTCTGTCCCTGTCCAGGGCCGAGGCGGTCTTCACCGGCGTGGTCCGCAAGGAACGCGGGGTGGAGTCCATGGTTGTCGAGAGCTTTGCACCCGTTGAAAACAACATACCAGGATAACGCATGCAAAAAAGATTGATTCCCCTGTTGCTGGCCGCAGTCATCTGCCTCATCCCCTCCCTGTCCCTCGCCGAAGGCGACGGAACCTTCTGGGGGTTGGTGGTCAATACCGACTTCGGCCTGGTGCTCAAGGACGGCGATACGGAATACCTGCTTCTCGGCGTGGACCAGGATCCGTCCACCCTGGAAGGGAGAACCTGCGAAGTCACCGGCACTCTGAGCAACTCCCTGGGCATCGACAGCATCAACGTCGAGACCATCGAGGTCGTCGGCGACACCTCGTCTATGAACTACACTTCAATGAACCTGAAACGCGGGGAGCGGGAACACCGCCTCGCCTGACGAGCCAAAACGGCTTCGAGATGACCATGGACACGATTACCAGAGAAGAAGACGTCCACGAGGATATGCGGGAAGTTCGCATTTCTTCGGGCATCACGCCCGAGGATGTGGAGACCATCCTGAACATGGCCGCATCGAGTGGGCTGTTTTCGGCCGACGCCATGCTGTCCGCCGAAGACATGGCCTGGGACTGCGCCTACGGCAACGGCGAGGAGGCACAGACCTTCCTCATCGCCAGAATGCACGACGCGCAGGGCGAGCGGATCATCGGATTCCTCTGCTACGGCCCGATCATGTACTGGCCCGGAGAATTCGAGCTCTACGGCATCACCGTGGACCCCGAGTTCCGCAGGCTGGGCATAGGCTCGGCCCTCGTGGCCGAGATGAACCGGCGGGCAATCGGAGAACTGGGACGTTCGATCTTTCTGGAGACCGGCGAAGGGCGTGCCTTTGAGAACGCCCGGCTGTTTTACGAGGCCAACGGGTTCTCGGTGCAGCGCCGGTTCTGCAAACAGTTCATTCCCATGGAAGGCGGGCTTGTCTACCGCCTGAACATCGACGAAGAAGACGCCGAAAACAACTACCAATAGGAGCGGGAGAAAATGGCTACCGACGTGTACGAAGATTCCCTGTTCGGTCAGATACTCCCCCTGGACTGGGAAAATGATACCGTGGCAGGCGTGGTCCTGCTTGTTGACGGCGAGGAAGAGTTCATCGTCGAACCCGACGAAAACGGCGAAAGTCTGATCGAATACATCGACAGATGGGTCACCGCCGAGGGTGTGGTCGTCGAAGACGAAGACGAGCTGCGCATCAAGGTGCGCAACTACACCCTGGAAGACGAGATAGACTACGACACAGACGAGGACTGGTAGGGGCGGCCCGGCCGCTCCTGAACGGGCTTCCGCCAGGCGGAAGCGGTGATTTCCCATGATGCATCCACAAACGGAAGTACGTTTCGTCGATCCGACCATCGGTTACGGCGTTTTTGCCGCCCGGGACATCCCGCGCGGCACTATCGTCTATGTACGGGATCGGCTGGAGGCGGCCTTTGCGGCCCGCTCCGCCAACCGTATGGACGCGGCTGCCGGTCCGGGCAAGACCGTGTATGCCGACGAATCCGGCGTGCACATGGTCAGCCGTGACAACGCGCGCTACGTCAACCATCGCTGCGACTGCAATGTCATGACAACGGCCTACGGTTTCGAGATCGCGGTCCGTGACATCTGGAAGGGACAGGAGATCTGCGAGGAATACGGCCTGTTCGATCTGGGCCGGGAAATCCCCCTGAACTGCGGCTGCACCCTCTGCCGCAAGCGGCTACGCCCTGACGATCTGGAGCGGTTCCACGAGGCATGGGACGGGCTCATCCTGGATGCCCTGACCCGGGTGGCCGACGTGCCCCAGCCCCTCATGACCTTCATGGACGCCGAGGCCAAGCAGAGGCTGCGTGCCTACCTGTGCGGCGAAGAGCCCTATATTTCCGTGGCCGACCTGGCTCGACACGCCCCGGTCGCCCTGTCCGCGATCCCGCCCGACAACCCCCGGCCCGCCCCGTTTGGGGTCAACGGCTGAGAAATTGCGGCGGATTGTTGCGGCGTTTGCCGCATGCAACCACCGGCCGGACCTCCTCGGTCCGCTTTCCCGGAGGGGGAGGTAACGGTATGGGCATTATCCGCCTGCTGCTCGCCTTCGCGGTCTTCAATTCGCACTTTCCCTTTTTCGAAGGGACGACTCTGGTCAACGGCCACGAGGCGGTGTTGACCTTTTTCGCCATCTCCGGATTCTACATGGCCCTGATCCTGGACCGGTCCTACAGCGACGCGCGCTCCTTCTACTGGAGCCGTTTCCTGACCCTGTACCCCATGTATGCTTTGGCCGTGGTCATCAGCCTGGGGCTGCTGACAAGCCTGGACGTCAGCTCCATGACCAACCGGGCCAGCCTGAGGGCCATCCTGGCCGACCCGGCAGCCTTTCTGATCATGGCCTGGACCACCGCCACGACCATCGGCCAGGAGCTGCTCTTCTCCCTGACCCTGTCTCCGCAGGGCGGCCTACACTTCACGGCCTACAGCCACGACGCGCTGTGGACCGACGCCCCGCTCATTCAGACATGGTCACTGTCGTTGGAAGCAACCTTCTACGCGCTTGCCCCGTTCCTGGTCCGCCTGCGCTCCCGGACGCTGTTCGGCCTCCTGGCCGCCAGCCTGGCCCTGAAACTCGCTGTCATGGCCTCCCCCTTGTCCGGGGTGATCTTCTTCAAACGATTTTTCCTCCTGGAATTCTGGCTTTTTGCGGGTGGCATACTGGCCTATCGGGCCCACCGCAGGCTGCCCGAAGCGGCTCGCTGGTACGACTATGGGCTGTTTCTGGTTCTGGCCGGCATGGTCCTGTTGTCCGACGGTTTACCCAAGCCGCTTCTGCCCTTTTTTCTGCCCACTATTGCATTGGTCGCGATGCCTCTTGTCTTTCGTGGCTTCAAACGGTTACGATTCGACCGGTTCGCAGGCAAGATCAGCTATCCGTTCTACCTGCTTCACTACATTGTCATCGCCCTGTTCGAAACCTATGCAGAAGACCCCGAGGGGGGACAGATCCTGGTCGCCGCGCTGGCCGCCTCGATCGTGTTCCACTTCCTGTTCAACCCGGGCATAGAGTCCCTGAAAACAAAATTGCGTCGCCGCCATGCGCTTTCCGTCCCGGAGGTCGGGGCTGTCCTGCAGCCCGTGCCCATGCCGTGACCGCGTCCGCCAAGACGCCGCACTTATAAAGGAAACACATGACCCAGCCTGTCGTCACACTGGACGGCGTCTCCAAGTCGTTTGACGGGGAGATCGCCATCGACAACATCTCCCTGTCCATAATGGACGGGGAGTTCATCACGCTGCTCGGCCCTTCCGGCTGCGGCAAAACCACCATCCTTCGCATTCTCGGCGGATTCGAGGAATCCGACTCCGGGCTGGTGCAGCTGGACGGTCGCCCGGTCAAGGGCGTGCCGCCCGAATCCAGGGCCGTTAACACCGTATTCCAGAGCTACGCCCTGTTCCCGCACATGAACGTCTTCGACAACGTGGCGTTCGGTCTGCGCATCTCCGGCAAAGGAGAGTCCGAGGTCAGGCGCACCGTGGACGAGGCCCTCAAACTGGTCCGGCTGGAATCCATGGGCCGCCGCATGCCCAAGGAGCTCTCCGGCGGCCAGCAGCAGCGCGTGGCCATCGCCCGAGCCATCGTCAACCAGCCCCGCGTACTGCTTCTGGACGAGCCCCTGTCCGCATTGGACTACCGGCTTCGCAAACAGATGCAGAAGGAGCTCAAGGAGCTGCAGCGCACCCTGGGAATCACCTTCGTCCTGGTCACCCACGACCAGGAGGAGGCCTTCACCATGTCCGACCGGGTGGTGGTCATGAATGACGGGCGCATCGAACAGGTGGGCTCCCCGCGCGAAATCTACGAAGAACCGGCCAACCTCTACGTGGCCCGGTTCGTGGGTGAGATCAACGTCCTGGACGGGACCATTTCCGGCCGCCGTGGCGAAAGCTATACCGCCGAGGTGGAGGGCGCGTCCGTGCTGGTCAAGGCCCGGCGCGAATTCGCCGACGGTGCCCCTGTACACGTCCTGCTGCGGCCCGAGGACTTCCGCGTGGAGGTCATGAAGGATCTGGAGGAATCGCCGGACCTGGCCGACAAATTCGCCAAGGCCCTGCTCAAGGGCACGGTGGACGGCACCTGCTACCGGGGGGCCACCTACGACGTGGACATCACCCTGGACGACGGCAAGCGCATCCTGGTCACCGAATTCTTCGACGAGGATAGCGAGACCCTTTATTTCCACGCCGGAGACCGGGTGGCCGTCGGCTGGTTCGAGGGATGGGAGGTGGTCCTGCCCCATGAAGGATAGCCTGTTCAAGCGTCTGGTCGTCACCGGTGTGCTCGGCTGGCTGGTCCTGTTCGGGGCCGTGCCCACCCTCATGCTCCTGGCGGTCAGCTTCCTTGCGCGAGACCCGGACAGCCTGATCCAGCCTGTTTTCTCGCTTGAAAGCTACCTGGAACTGCTCCGGCCCGCGCTGGGTTCCATGCTGGCCGAGTCCATGGCCATGGCCGCCACGGCAACGCTGCTGTGCCTGCTTATCGGCTACCCCTTTGCCTACATCCTGGCCCGGGCGGACAAGCGCCACACCCCGACCCTGCTCCTGCTGGTCATGATTCCGTTCTGGACCAACACCCTGATCCGGACGTACGCCCTGGTGGCCGTGCTCAAGGCCGACGGCGTGGTCAACAAGTTCCTGATGTTCCTCGGGGTCATCGATGCGCCGCTCAAGCTCATGTACACGCCCACGGCGGTCTTCATCGGCCTGGTATATACCCTGCTGCCGTTCATGATCCTGCCGCTGTACGCGGCCATCGAGAAGCTGGACCTGAAGCTGCTCGAGGCCTCGCGCGACCTCGGGGCAAGCCGCTTCTCGACCTTCCGCAAGATCACCATTCCGCTGACCATGCCCGGCATCGTCTCGGGCTGCATGCTCGTCTTCCTGCCCGCGCTGGGCATGTTCTACATCCCGGATATCCTGGGCGGAGCGCGGACCATGCTGCTGGGCAACTACATCCGCGACCAGTTCCTGGCGGCCCGCAACATCCCGCTCGGGGCCGCGGCCTCCATCGCCATGACCCTGATCATGGGGCTGATGCTGGCGCTCTACTACAAAAGCGTGCGCCGGGCCGGAAGGAAGGTGCGCATATGAATATCTGGATCAAGCGCGCCTACGCCTCACTGGTCTTCGCTTTCCTGTACCTGCCCCTGGTGGTCATCGCGGTCTACTCCTTCAACGCCTCGAAATTCTCGCTGGCCTGGAAGGGGTTCACGCTGCGGTGGTATGACAAGCTGCTCCACAACGCCACGCTGGTGGATGCGGCCTTCCGCTCCATGACCATCGCCGTGGTCTCGGCCACGATCTCCTGCCTCATCGGCACCCTGGCCGCGTTCATGCTCCACCAGTACCGGATCAAGGGGCGTCGTGCGGTCTTCGCGTCCATTTTCGTCATGATGATGACCCCGGACATCGTTATCGGCATCTCGCTGCTGGTCCTGTTCCTCGGGCTGGGGCTGTCGCTCGGCTTCTGGACTCTGCTCATGGGCCACGTGACCCTGTGTGTGCCGTTTGTCGCGGCCACGGTCTATTCCCGGTTCAAAGGGTTCGACCCCAGGGTGGTCGAGGCCGCCCGCGACCTGGGAGCCGTGGAATACCAGGTCTTCAGACGTATCGTCCTGCCCATGGCCGCGCCCGGTCTGGTGGCCGGCTGGCTTCTCAGCTTCACCATGTCTCTGGACGACGTCATCGTTTCCTTCTTCACCACGGGGCCGACCTACGAGGTTCTGCCCCTGCGGATATATTCCATGGTCCGTCTCGGCATAAAGCCGGACGTCAACGCGCTTAGCGTGCTGATGATCATTATAACCGTGGCCGCCGTCCTCCTGTCCCGGCGGCTGCTCAAGGAGAAGTCATGAAAAAGCTACTGCTCGCAATCGTCCTGACCCTCGCCTTCGCGGTCCCGGCCCTTGCCGGCAGCGGGGAACTCTACCTGTACATCTGGTCCGAATACATCCCGGACGAGGTGGTCGAGAACTTCACCAAGGAAACCGGCATCAAGGTCAACATCTCCACCTACGACAGCAACGAGGCCATGTACGCCAAGATCAAGCTGGCCGGTGGCGGCTACGACCTGATCGTGCCCTCGTCCGACTACGTGGGGCTCATGCGCCGCCAGGACATGCTCCTGCCGCTGGACAAATCCAAGCTGACCAACTTCTCCAATCTCTCGGACAAGTTCACGGACCAACCCTTTGATCCGGACAACACCTTCTCCGTACCCTACATGTGGGGTTCCACGGCCATCGCCGTGAACACCGGGCTGCTCGGCGAGACCGCTGTGTCCTCCTACGATGACCTCTGGAAGCCGGAGATGAAGGGCCGTCTGCTGCTGCCCAACGACCCGCGCGAGGTGTTCGCCATCGCCCTGAAGAGCCTTGGCTACTCCCTGAACGACACTGATCCGGCCCACCTGGAGCAGGCCTACCAGAAGCTCAAGGCCCTCATGCCGTACGTCCGTGTCTTTGATTCCGACTCCCCCAAGCAGGCCCTGCTGTCCGGTGAGGTCTCCGTGGGCGTGATCTGGAACGGTGAAGCCTACATCGCCAACCAGGAAAACCCGGAGATCAAATACATCTACCCCGAGGAAGGCTTCTCCATGTGGATGGACTCCCTGTGCATCCCGAAAGGGGCCAAGAACCTGGACGAGGCGCACGCCTTCCTGAACTACCTGCTGCGCCCGGATGTGGCCGCGGCCATCTCCACCGAGATGGGCTACTCCACTCCCAACGCCCAGGCCGCAGAGTTCCTCGAGCCGGAAGTGGCCGACAACGCCATCGTCTACCCCGATGCGGAAACCGCCTCCCGCGGCGAGTTCCAGGACGACATCGGCGAAGCCATGAAGCTGTACGAAGACTATTGGGTCAAGCTCAAGGGCGGCAACGAATAGACCGGGACATCTCCCGACGAATACCCGAAAGGCCGGACCCACGTCCGGCCTTTTTTTCTGCCTTCCCGTCCATGTTGGGGCGAGAACGGTTGAACAATTATCCCCTAATGGATATATAGAGAAAGTATGCGACCTTTCCTCATCACACTGATCCTGGCCATGCCCCTATTTGTCTGTGCCGCCTTTGCCGGCGGCATCGACACGCTCTACTACGCTCGGGTCGAGCCGCATGTCGATGATACGGGGGGATATATGAAAGGACCGACGGTCGAAGTCATATACAGGATCATGAAGGAAGCCGGTAACCCCCTTTCTCCGAAAGCATTGCGATTCATGCCTTGGGGGCAGGCGTTGGCCCTGGCCAAGACCGAGAAGGGAAAGGGAATCATGACTCTCATCAGGACGCCCGAACGGGAAAAACACTTCAAATGGGTCGGTCCCATCGGCCATGTCTCCTTGGGGGCCTGGGCCCGGATTTCCCGCCATATCGAAATAGCCTCCATCCAGGATCTGTACGAATACAGGATCGCCGTGGTCAGGCACAGCGCGCTCGACTACGACTTCCTCCAGGAATGGGACTCAACGCCCGAAAGAGTGGAAAGAGTAAACAGCCCCAAAACGCAGCTCAACATGCTGAAAGAGGGGCGGGTGGATCTGGTCATCCTCAACGCCCAGAATGTCCGGAAGCTTTTCCTCCTTCAGGGCTTGGACCCGGACGCCTACGAACAGGTCTGGACGTTCGTGAATTCGGACTTTTACCTGGCCCTCAACCGGGACACGGATGACGCGCTGGTGGACGCATTGCAGGCTGCCCTCGACAGACTCAAGACCAGACGGCCAGGTCAGTCCAAGAGCACGTTCCAATGGATCTACGACTCGTACCAGTAAGGAGACCCCCCTTCCGCCCTGAGCGAGACCGTGAGGGCATGAACAATCCGATACTGCCGATGAACATGCGGTGAACGGACGCTGGGCAGGAATCCGGATAAAAACGGTGCTCCACCATCTTAAACAAACGTTTGACAAACATTGTGGTCGAGGGGTATGAATCGGCCCTTCTATTATTTTTTATCTGTCCCATGGAGGGAAGCATGACCAGTGGAGGACGCAAGTCCCGCAAGCAGGCCCAGGGCGAGGAAACCCGGGCCACGCTGCTGCGCACGGGCGCCGAGTTGTTTGCCAAGAACGGCTACAACGGCGTTTCCATGCGCACTCTGGCATCCGAGGCCGGGGTCAACCTGGCCACGGTCAGTTACCATTTCGGCGGCAAGGCCGGACTGTACGAGGCCATCATCCGGGAGATCACCAGCGTCCGCGACCAGATTTTTCCACCCGCCGAAGCCGTGAAAGCCCGCCTGGCCGAGGCTGGAGACACGCCCGAGGAAAAGGGAAAGGTGGTGGACTGGTTCATGACCTCCCTGATCAACGGACTGCTGATCCGCTCCGAATACATCTGGGGCGTGGTCATCATCTCCCGCGAGTTGGTCCACCCGACCGAAGCCTACCCTCTGTTGGAAACCGCCTTTTTCACGCACAACCTGGACTCACTGTCCACACTGGTCAAAGGGACCGCCGCCAACTGCCGGGGCGAGACCGATGCCGTCATCACCGGGCATCTGATAATCAGCGTGATCATCAAGCTGCTCGAAAGCCATCCCATGCTCTGCGAACGTCTCGGATGGGATTCCTATTCGGACCACCGCGAGACCATCGAAGCCATCATCAAGACCCGAATCCGGGGGCTCCTCGGACTCCCCATGGAGAACGCACAATGAACCGTTTTCTCTTTCCCGCCGTCCTGCTTTGCCTGGCCCTGCTCGCCGCCTGCGATCGCTCGCCCGAGCCCGTGCCCGAGCCGGTGCGCCCGGTCAAAACAACCAAGGCGGTTCGGGCCGACAGTAGCAAGATGTGGGCGTTCGCCGGAACCGCGGAGGATGCACTGGCCACCCAGCTTTCCTTCCGCGTGGGCGGCAAGATCGTCGAATTTCCCGGCAACCAGATCGGCCGCAAGTTCAACAAGGGCCAGGTCATCGCCCGGCTGGACCCGTCCGACTACGAGTTGGAGCTGAGGCAGGCCGAGGCCAACATGGAACAGGTCCGGGCCAACTACGTCCGGGCCAAGGCGGACATGGAGCGCAATTCGCGCCTGTTCAACAGCCGGGTCATCTCACGTGGCGAGCTGGACCAGGTGGAAGCGGATTTCAAATCTTTCGAAGCCCAGCTCAGCGCCTCGGCCAAGCAGCTGGATATCGCCCGCAAACGGCTCGGCTACACCACCCTGAACGCCCCCTTTGAAGGCTGGATCGGCGAGGTTGAGGCCGACGTGCACCAAAACGTCAGCGCAGGCCAGGCCATCGCCACCTACAACGCGGGCCGCCAGATGAAGATGTACATCTCCGTGCCCGACACCCTGATCTCCCAGGTCAAGGAAGGGGACGAAGTGGCCGTGGTCTTCGACGCGCTGCCCGGCCGGACTCTGCAGGGCAAGGTGGAGGAGATCGGCGTGGAGTCCGGCTCGGGTTCCACCTACCCCGTCAAAGTCTACCTGGACAACACGGACCGGACCATCCGCAGCGGCATGTCCGGGCACGTCAACTTTACCGGCCTGGGCCACGCCGGAAGCGCCTTCTACCTGCCGCCCGCGGCGGTCATCGGCGAGGCCGACGGCTCCCATGCGGTCTGGGTTGTCGACCCTGAGACCTCTTCCGTGACCCGCCGCAAGGTGACCGTTGGGCCGTTGACCCCGGCCGGACTTGAGATCCTTGGCGGCGTGAACGAAGGCGATGTCGTCGTCATTCGCGGCGTGCACAGCCTGGAAGAAGGCCGCAAGGTACGGCTGATCAACAACGGGGCGGAGGGCTGACCATGAATCTGGCCAAGTGGTGCATTACCAACAACCGCACCTCCCTCGTCCTCTTCCTGCTCATCGCGATCAGCGGGGTGATGACGTTCTTCTCCATCCCCAAGAGCGAGGACCCGGACTTCACCATCCGCACCGGCGTCATCTCCACGGTCTTTCCCGGCGCCTCGCCCCAGCGGGTGGAGGAACTGGTCACCGACAAGCTTGAGGAGCGCATCCGGGAGATCGACGGGGTCAAGACCGTCAAGTCCCAGTCCATGACCGGCCTGTCCATCATCGAGGTGGAGTTCGAGGACTCCATCATGGACATGCAGCCCTACTGGCAGAAGCTGCGCAACAAGGTGGACGACGCAGCCCCGGATCTGCCGGAAGAGGCGCGAACCCCGCAGGTCAACGACGAGTTCGGCGACGTCTACGGCATCGTCATCGCCCTGACCGGCGACGGGTTTTCCTACCGCGAGCTCAAGGACGCGGCCGACGACATGCGCGACGATCTGCTCAAGATCAAGGGCGTGGGCAAGGTCGAGAGATGGGGCGTGCAGGACGAACGCATTTTCGTGGACTTCACCAACTCGCGCATGGCCGCGGCCGGGGTCAGTCCCTTTGTCCTGGCCCAGATGATCGATCGCCAGAATACGCTTCAGCCCAGCGGATCGAGCCTGGTCGGGCCGGAACGCATCGTCATCGAACCCACCGGCGAATTCAAGGGCGTGCAGGACATCTATTCCCTGTCCATCCGCCCGCCGGGACGCAAGACGTCCGTCCGGCTGGCCGACGTGGCCGATATCACGCGCGGCTTCTCGGACCCGCCGTCCACCATGGCCCGTTACAACGGCAAACCCTGCCTCATGCTCGCCGTGTCCATGGCGGACGGGGGCAACATCACCGAACTGGGGGAAAGGGTCGCCAAACGCCTGGATGAGCTCAAGGCGAACATGTACGTCGGTCTGGACACCAATCTGGTCGTCTTTCAGCCCGACTACGTCAACACGGCCATCAGCGACTTCATGATCAACCTGATCGAGTCCTTTGCCTTTGTTGTCGTCATCATCCTGCTTTTCGCAGGACTGCGCACCGGCGTGATCGCCGGTTCCCTGGTGCCCATGGCCATGCTCGGCTGCATCGCGCTCATGCCCTACCTCGGCGTGGGGCTGCAACGCATCTCCATCGCCTCGCTGATCATCTCGCTGGGTATTCTTGTGGACAACGGCGTGGTCGTTTCCGAGGCCATCCTGGTCCGGCTGGCCGCGGGCGAGAACCGGCTCAAGGCCGCCACCGAAGCGGTCGGCGAGCTATGGATGCCGCTGCTGGCCGCGTCGCTGACGACCATCTTCGCCTTCCTGCCCATCCCCCTGGCCACCACCCATCCGGTGGGCGAATTCTGTGAATCCCTGTTCATCGTGGTCACCCTGACCCTGGCCTGCTCCTGGGGGCTGTCCATGTCCATGGTCCCGATGATGTGCTACTACCTGCTCAAACCCAAGCTGACCGTTCAGACCTTCTCGAGCCGCCTGTACCGCGCCTATCGCGGCCTGCTGCTCTGGTCCCTGCGCCACCGCATCACGTTCGTGGGTGTCATCCTGTTGTGCTGCGTGGTCTCGGGCTGGGCTTTCCAGTTCGTGCCCAAGATGTTCTTCCCGCCCAACGAGCGGGCCCAGTTCACCATCGACTTCTGGCAGCCCTACGGCACGGACATCACCGCCACCGAGCGGCGCGTGGAGCGGTTGGAAAAAGTCCTTCTGGCCGACGAAGGCGTGACCAGCGTGGGCGTGTTCGTGGGCCACGGCGGGCCGCGCTGGTACCTGCCGCTGAACCTCGAGCAGCGCAATGACAACCTGGCCACCTTCGTCGTCAACACCACGACCATCGAGGCCGTGGACGCGGTCATCAAGCGCACCCGGCAGTCTCTGGAAAAAGGATTCCCGGACGCCGACTACAGCCTGAACAAACTGATGAACGGCCCGCCCGTGGGCGCCAAGCTCCAGATCCGTCTGTCCGGGCCCGACATCAAGACCCTCTACGCCCTGCGCGACGAGATCGTGCCCATCGTGGAAGGCCAGGAAGGCATCACCCGCGTCTGGGACGACTGGGGCCAGTGGACCAAGAAAATGATCGTCCAGGTGGATCAGGACAAGGCCCGCGAGGCCGGACTGTCGAGCTTCGACGTGGCCGTGTCCCTGCAGACCGCCATGTCCGGGCTGCCCGCCTCGGACTACCGCGAGGGCGACACCGTCATCCCCATTCTGCTGCGCAACGACGAGGGATTCCGCAACCACCTGGACAAGATCGACAGCCTGAACGTCTACTCTTACGACACCGGGACGAGCGTCCCTCTGTCCCAGGTGGCCACCACCAAGCTTGAATGGCAGCCGTCGGACATCCGCCGCCGCGACCAGGGCAGGACCATGACCATCAAGGCTGACGTGGCCGACGGCTACTACGCCCTGTCCATCCTGAACAAGGTTCGCCCGGCCGTGCGCAAACTCATGGACAAGGGCGACTGGCCGCTGGGCTACAACGTGGAGTACGGCGGCGAGTTCGAGGAGAGCGCCGAGGCGCAGGCCGCCATCAACGCCAACATGCCCCTGGCCATGGGCCTGCTCGTGCTGGTGCTCATCTTCCAGTTCAACTCGGTCAGACGCCCGTTGATCATCCTGCTGACGCTGCCCCCCATGTTCATCGGCATATCGACAGGCATGCTGGCCACCAACTCGCCCTTCGGATTCATGCCCATGCTCGGCATGATCTCCCTGCTCGGCATCATCGTGAACAACGCCATCATGCTCATCGACCGCATCGAGATACAGCGCGGCCGGGGGCTGTCCCTGGCCGACTCCATCGTGCTCTCTTCCATGGAACGCGCGCGCCCGATCATCATGACGGCCACCACGACCATCATCGGCATGGTCCCGCTCTCTCTGCAGGGCGGCGAGATGTGGCGGCCCATGGCCAACCTGATCATGTCCGGCCTGACCGTGGCCACGGTACTGACCCTGGTGCTCTGCCCGGTCCTCTACTCCTTCTTCTTCCGCCAGGGGTACAAGGACTACACCTGGGACCAGGCGATTGTGGAGAAGGGAAGCGACCTCAACATGGAGACCCCTTCGGAGTAACCACCGAAACAAGATGTAAAAAGGGCGGCCCGCTTTGGCGGACCGCCCTTTTCCATTGCAGGAAACCATGTTGCTACTGCCCGGCGATGGCCCGCATCCGCTCCGCCGCCTCGTGCACGGCCTGCTCGGGCGTTACCCTGCCGTAAAGCGTTTCCTCGAGCATCCGCCCGATGATGCCGTCCGCCGAGACCCGGGCCGCCTCGGGAATGAGCCTGCCGTCCTCGAACTCGAAGCTCTTGAGGGAGTCGAACCCGGCCAGAATGGACCGCAGCCGTTTGCGCCGGTACTTCTGGAAGACCCCCTGGGCGTCGCGGTAGAAGACCGGGGATGAGGCGATGTCCTTGAGCACGGGCATCATCCCGCCCGGTGCCATGTGCAGCCAGGTCACGTAGGCATCCTCGCGAAAAAGGAAGCGAACGAACCGCCTGGCCGCCTCGCTGCGATCGGGGTCGCCACTCCGGGTCAGCCCCAGGGCGTGCAGCACCCCGTACCCGGCCGTGCGCGTCCCGGTCAGGCCGGAAACCATGCCCGTATTCTCCAGCAGCCGAAAATCGTAGGGAGCGCCGGTGAGATCCTCGAAGTTGCTGCCGGTCAGGGAATCGGCGGCCACCGAGGACACCGCGAGATCGTCCATGATGAAGGTCGAATAGAACATCATGGCCAGCTTGCCCTGAAAATAGTAGTCCCTTCCGCGCCACCATTGCGGGCCGGGCGGTGTGTAGCGGGCCAGCTCGGCGTAGAATTTGAGCGTCTTGACCGTTTCCGGGGAGTCGAAGACCACCTTGCCGTCCGGTGTGAACTCGCGCACGCCCGCGGACATGGCCAGATGGGTAAAGACCTGCTCCGCGTAGACGTCGTTACGGGTGCCGATCAGGATGCCGTATCGTCCGTGGGCCGGGTCATGCAGGGTTTTGGCCGCTTTGAGCAAAGCCCCCCAGGTGTCTGGCCGGGCCAGTCCGGCCTTGTCGAACCAGTCCTTGCGGTACCAGACCCCCTGAACCCAGCCGTTGAACGGGATGCCGCAGGGGCTGCCGTTCGGCAGGCTGACGCGGTTCAATGCCCCGGCGTAAAATCGTTTGCGGCCCACCTCGTCTATGACACGGGCCGCACCATTGTTGTCCATCCACCCCTGGTTGCAGAAAGCCACCACCAGATTGGAGGCGCAGCCGACCACATCCGGTCCATGCCCCTGGCCCATGGCGGCCGCCATAATCTCGGCCAGGGAATTCTCCTCCACGCCGACCACCCGGACCTCCACGTCCGGGTTGAAGACCATGAACACCTTGGCCAGATATTCGATGACCGCCTGCCGATCCTTGCCGACTTCGGTGGTCCAAAAAATCACAGGCGTGGCCGCTCGGGCCGCCGCACACCAAAGGAGCAGGATCGCCAGAGCAAGCCAGATCGTGAGGGATTTTCGGCTTGTTCTCCTATTTGGCATCGAAGATCTGCTCCCCCTTCCAATCGGCCGCTGGCGGCCTGGTGGTGAACGTACGGGCCAATTCGAGGAAATGCCCGGCCAGCCGGTCCGGCCCGTTGTTGTCGAGATAGGTCTGAAACCCTTCGGCCGCCGCCTCGAACTCTCTGGCCAGAAGAAGAGCGAAACAGGCGTCCCACTCGACCAGCCTCGCCTCCACGCCCTGTTCCACGACCAGGGGGGCATATACTCCGGTCGAGCCGTACCGGGTACCGAGCAGTTCATACACCCCGACTCCGGCGGAGGTTCCCTTGGGCACCACCCGCCCGGCAAAACGGAAAACGAAGTTCTCTCCGGCTGCCCGGCGGGTGCTTTCGCTCACCAGGATGGAGGACCCCAGATACTTGTTCAGTCCCTCCAGGCGAGAAGCCAGGTTCACGCTCTCGCCGATGGCCGTATAGGCCATGCGGTCCGCAGAGCCGATGTTGCCGACAACGGCCTCTCCGGTGTGAATACCCATGCGCGTCTTGAATTCAGGCCGCCCCGACTCCCGCCGTCTCCTGTTGAATATCCGCAGGGCGGACCGGCAGCGCAGGGCTGCCAGGCAGGCGTCGTGGGCGTGGGCGGCATTGCGAACCGGGGCGTTCCAGAAGGCCATGACCGCGTCGCCGATGTATTTGTCCACCGTACCCTTGGTATGCAGGATAACCTGGCTGATCCGCCTGAAATACTCCGTAATCTCGGCGGTCAAAGTCTCGGGCGACATCCCTTCCGACAGGCTGGTGAACCCTTCGATATCGCTGAACAGCAGCGTCAATTCGCGCCGGTCACCCCCCAGGGCGGGAGAAATGTCATTGGTGATCATGCGCTCGACCAAAGGCCTGGGCACGTAGCTGCCAAACGCCTTCAGCGAACTGCGCATGGTTTCCAGGGCAGCGGCCAGATCCCGGATTTCCAGAATGAAGGTGTTGATACTCACGGGCACGCGGAGATTGAAGGACCGGATGTTCTCCACCGAACCGGTCAACAGGATCAGGGGGCGGCTGATCAGCTTGGCCACGCCGTAGATGACCGGCAGGGTCAAAACCAGCAGCGCCAGGGAAACCAGCAACGTCTGCTTGCCTATGGCGGCGATAGGGGCGGTGAACCGCTCCTCGGGAACGGCCACGGCCACGAACAGGTCCTTGTGATACTCGTCGGACAACGGGTCCACACGGTACAGGTAGCGCACGTTGTCCACGGAAAGCTCTCCGGCCTCCGTCCCCTGATTCCCGTGCTCCTTGTAGGCCGTCACCAGAGCGGACAGGGACGGAACGCCCAGCCGGTCGATTTCTGTTGCTGCCTCGGTTCCGGTGTCAGGAGGTTCCTTTTCCGCAGTTCTTGTCTCGGGCGAGAGGCTCCGCACCAACCGGTCCAGATCGGAGTAGGCGTAGACGTTGCCCGCCGTATCGAAAATGGCGATCTCGCTGTTGTCGCCCATGGACTGGCGTCGGACAAAGCGGCAGAGGTTGGACAGGGACAGATCGATTCCGAAGACCCCGGAGACCTTGCTTTCGAACCGGTGCGAGACGGTTATGCCCGGTTCGCCGGACAGGGAGAACACGTAGACGTCGCTCAGGGTGGGCTCGTTACGCTCCCGTGCGGATTGGAACCAGCAACGCTCCCTGGGGTCGTACTCTACTCCGCGCGTCACCGAGGACCCCACGGTAACGAACCCGGCGTTCAGGTATTTCTTCATCTCGTAGCGGGTGCCGTCCGTCAGATGGCCGATGGTCTGGGTGTACCAGACCGCACTCTCCGGGATGCCAAGCCGTCGTTTCATGCCCTCGCGGCCATGCAGGGAGGAGACCAGATGAAAATCGCCGTCGTCGAAGCCGATGAAAAGGGACGTGAAATCAGGGTGCTGTTCCAGAAAACGGAAAAACACGTGGCTCATGGGATGGGAGTGGAGCGAACCCTTTTCCGCTATACCCGGAAAGTCCACATAGATGTCCGTGGTGTCGAAGGCGGTGTCGAAGAGAAACCTGGAGCGCTCCGAAACGGAATCACCGGCCCGCATGAGGAGCTGCCGCGCCGAGACCAGAGCGGCCGAGGAATTGTTCAGGTAGCCGTACAGAACCACCGCCGAGACAATGGCGACGATCAGAATGGAGAACACCGTGACGATGTTCAGGTAAAAGGGAAAGCACCGTTTCATTCCACTTTACCCCGGAAGCGATTTCAGCGGCCCGACCGGACCGAATTACACCCTATTCCAGCCCATTGGATACACCCGAATCCATCCTTAGTTCAACAACAATATATAATTATTATATAAAATATAATCGCTCGTCAGGAACCGGCTGAAACGCCGTTTCCCTGGTTACCGGCGAAAGGTGATGCGCAGGGAAGTACCGGTCTCTTCGCCCGTGTTCATGACGATGTCCGCGCCATGCGTCCGGGCGATAAGTGCGGCGAAGTAGGTGCCGAGCCCGGTGCCGTTCTCCTTGCCGTGAGTAACGTATTTCTCGAAGAACCGTTCGCGGATTTCGGCGGGTACCGGAACGGGATTGGTCACTGTCAGGCAGGGCCGCTTTGCGTGATCGAAACTCAGCGACACGACCACCTCGTCATCCGGCCGCGAAGCCTCGATGGCGTTCTGGACCAGATTGCGGCACATGGTCCGCAATAGCGGCCCTTCCGCGGACACGGTGAAAGTCTCGTCGCCGACCACATCTTTGCCTTCCAGGCGGATGGCGAGGCGAACGCCGCTGCTCGTCAGTTGGGGAGCCAGCTCCTCCTCCAGGTCGCAGAGGGTCTCGACCAGGTCTATTGGCAGCCGGTTCAGGGCGTACACGCCCTTTTCCATCTTGAACATGTCGAGGTGGTTGCGGATCATGTCGAGCATACGGTAGCCCGCTGCCCGGATGCGTTTGATGTTCTTGACCTGCTCGGGAGTCAGGCCGCCCTGCTGGAGCAGCAGCTCGGGGTAGCCGATGACCAAGCTCAGGCCGGACTTGAGGTCGTGGCGGTTGATGCGCTCCACCTCCTCGCGGATCATCTCGGCCTGGGCGCGGCGCTGAACCTCGCTGTGCAGACGCCGGTTGTTCCTGAGCAACTCCAGTTGCTTGACCTTGAGCTGGACCGTGCGTTCCTCAACCCGCTGTTCGAGCATCTCGCGGTGACGGCTCAACATCGCGTCGCGGTCCTCGATGCGCCCGAGCATGGCGTTGAACTCGGCCACGAGCACCCCCAGCTCGTCATCGCTCGCATAGTCCACCCGACGTGAGTAGTCCCGGCTGCCCGAGATATCCCCGACCACCTCGGTCAGTTCCCGCAGAGGGTCACCCAGCCTGCGCCGGAAACGTCCCGCCAGCTTGAAGCTGATGACGAACACGCACAGCAGGATGAACGTCCCGCTGAGCAGGTAGGATTCGAGAAAATTCCACTGTCCGGCCAGGGAGACATTCAAGGCGACCAGGCACCCCTTGTTGCCGGAGGAAATCGGAGCCGCCACGTTCATGGAGGACAGCGCCGTGGACACGCCCGGGCCGTCGAGTTCCGAAAACGGGGGAGGCGTGCCGTAGGAGGCGAAAACCGACCCGTCGCCGAGATAGACCGCCGCGCCCCGGACGTTGGGGTTGAGGGACAGGGTCTGCAGGTTCTCGGCGGCCGCCTCGGGGTCGTCGAAATCCACGGGCGCGGCCAGGGACGCGGCCATGAGCGTGGCCAGGGTTCGGGCCTTGTCCACCCCCTCCTCGCGATAGGCATGGATCATGGGCAGGGCGTTGAGCAGAAAGCTCAGCACCAGGGCCGCCAGCGTGGTCCCGAGAATGGCTGCCGCGATCTTGCGGCCAAGCGGCGTCATTTCGCCCTTATTCATGGGCCCCGCCTCCGTGTACGCGAGCCAGTTGCAGCAGCCTGGAACTGATGGACAATCCGGCACGCCGGGCCGCTTCGAGGCTGACCTCGATCTTGAGCCTGCCGCCCTGCATGTAGAAATTGATGACCGCGCCCAGTGCCGGGCCTGCCGGGGCCTGGGTGATGGTCAGCACGGGTTTGTCCGCCACCCGCTTGATGATGGCTGCGGCCTCGCGCCGGGAGGCTCCGACCAAAACAAGAACGTCGCAACGGGCCGGCCATTGGACCAGCCGGAACTCGAGGCCTTCACCTGTTCCCGGAATCGGGAAATAGGGGCGTAACCGGGCCGGATCCATGGCCGCGATGACAAAGGGTTGCCCAGGGGCCGGTCCGGCACCGTCAGGCCAGGCCACATACTTGACCAGCCGCTGCACGTAGAGTGCGCGCAGCTGGTCCGGGGTGGCGGTCAGCCGGTCGGCTGCGGCAACAGGGGAAGCCGGGCACAGCAGTACCCAGAAAAGGGCGGCGAGGAGGATTGGCCGCAGCTTGCCCATCAGAAGTCCCAGGTTACCCGGCAATCCACGCTCGGGCCCACTGCCAGATCGGAGAACTGTTTATGCGAACCGCCCAGATTGTGGCCGATGAGTTCCAACAGCAGCGAATCAGTGGCACGCCAGGAGACATGCGCGTCCACGCTGAAATAGGCGGGCAGTCTGAGCTGATCCGGGCTGTCGATGTAGCCGAGAAACAGGTCCAGCCCCACGTCGCGCAACGGCTTGGTCAGGATCTGCAGCTTCATCTCGCCACCAAACCCTTCCTCGGGCATGGAATCTCCCACCGGGCTGGAGTCGAGTCCGTAAATGTTCTGGTAGATCAGGCTGGCAGAGGGTTTCAGGGTCAGCCAGTCGGTGGCGGTCCATTCGAATATCGCCTCCAGGCCATACGCCGTACCCTTGAGAGAGTTGGTCACCTCGGCCGTGTGCGTGGTGTGATTCAACTCAAGCATGAGCAGTTCGGAATAGTCGTTGACGTAGAAGGAGAGATCGAACTGCGTGTTCGGGGTCAGGGTCTGCCGGTATCCGGCCTCGTAGGAGATAAGCTTTTCGGTCTTCAGATTGGACGGGGCCTGAACCTGATAATCGACGCCCCCAACGTTGATCCGGTAGCTGCCGCTGCGCTGATAGCGGAGGTCCGCCCGCACCCCGCGCGAGACCGCCAGCCAGAATTCGGCGTCGTCGCGGGTATGCAACAGACGAACCGTGGGTTGGAGTTCCACGTCGCCGCCGCCGAGGACATCCGCCTTCAGACCCGTGATCAGATACAGGGATTCGGGCAAAAGCGTGATGCGGTCGCGCGCAAAGCTGCTCCCGGACCAGTTGTAGATGTGGCCGTTGTCGACCTTGGCCACCCCATCGCCGGACACGTCGTCCCAGATGTACTGGGTGCCTAGCCCCCAGGTCAGGTAGTGTCTGCCCATCGGCTCCATGGCCGAAGTCAACTCCGCGTCCAGGACGTTCACCCCGCCGTCCATGTCCGCGAGCATGGCCGCGTCCCGGGTGTAGGAGGTCCTGAAACGAAGGTTGGAGTCCAGACCGGTGGCCCGATCCCAGGCGAACTGGACGTAACCGTTGATGTCGCTTCTGGAGCGGCTTTCCGGTGGGCCACCCGGCCCGCCGGGCATCTCCTCTTCGGTATTGGAACGAACCAGGTCGGATTGCACGGACAGGACATCGGTAAAGGCGTTTTCCCAGTCCGCGCGCAAACCGCCCTGGACCTTGGACCACTCATGGCCGTCGCGCTCCTGCCGACTGCTGGTAAGCCAGTCGCCGTTGAGATATTCGCCGGTGCCGTAGACCGCCATGGCCGAGTCGTTGCCGGTACGCCACCCCTGTCGCACGGTCTGGGACGCGCCCCGGGTGCCCGCCGTGGTTACGGACTGCCCGCCCTGCAACTCGTAGGCATTTTTGGTGATGATGTTGATGACCCCGGTGAAGGACTCGGCGCCCCACAGGCTGGTTCGGGTGCCCCGCACCACCTCGATGCGCTTGATCATGCTGATGGGGACGATGTTGTCCCACTGCACTCCGGTGATGACCGGCGAGGTCACCGGTCTGCCGTCCACCAGCACGAGATGCTTGTTGCTCAACAGGCCGTTGAAGCCCCGGACACCCACGGCCCAGCGGTCCGTATTCATCTGGGCCACATGCACGCCGGGGACGAGCTGAAGCGCCTCGGGCACGCTGGTCGCACCGGAGCGGAAGATGTCCTCCTCGGTCAGGACCGTGACCGCCGCCGGTATCTGAGACAGAGGCTCGGCACGGCGGGTGGCGCTGACCACCTCCACCTGCATGAGTTCCTCAAGGCCGAGGTCGGAGAGGTCATCATCGGCCAGCGCGGCCGAAGAAACGAGAAGCAGTAAGACTATCCCCAGAAAAACCGGCCGCCACCGGTCGCTCCCCACCTACACACCCTCTTCCTGCGGAACGGCCAGGAGATAGCCCCTGCCCCGAATGGTCTTGATGCTGACGTGCCGGTCCAGCTTCTTGCGCAGATTGCTCATGTGCACGTTGAGCACGTAGTCGTCGAAATCCTCCGTACGGCCCAGCGCCTTTTCCATGAGCGCCCCGCGATCAACCACGTTGCCCATGTTCAGAGCGAGCATCTCCAGGATGTCGAATTCGGTGGAGGTCAGGTGTACGGGATCCCCGCTTATGGTCATGTTCCGGGCGTTGCGGTTGAGATGGACATCACCGATGCCTATGCCGGGCTTGACCTTGGCCGCCACCGCGCCCGGTTCCACGGCCTCCGCGCCACCCCGTCCGTAACGGCGCAGCACGGCATGGATGCGGGCCAGCAGCTCGCGGAGCTGAAACGGCTTGGAAACATAGTCGTCCGCGCCCATCTCCAGGCCGATCACCCGGTCGATCTCCTCGCCCCGGCCGGTGAGCATGATCACCGGCACGCCGGATACGGCACGCAGCTTGGTAAGCACGTTGAACCCGCTGGTATCCGGGAGCATGACATCCAGAATGACCAGCTCGTAATCGCCGGCCTTGGCCATTTCCAGACCGGCACTCCCGGAAACGGCCGCATCGAGGCCGATGCCCTCACCGCCGAGATAGGACTGCAGCAGTTCGGCAAGCTCAGGGTCGTCGTCGATCAGCAACAGATCTTTCATCAACATACTCCTTTTGAATGCAATATAAAGATTCAGGATAAATTATGACATAAAAACAATGTTAATTTATGTTAAGAACACTAATTAACATAATCCTACCATTCAGAAATCCACATCTGCCCGGATAAAACCCGGGCCGGTATTTTTTTCCTCCATAAACGCTACCCCATGTTGCTTCCGTATATATGGGCAGTTTTGGTTCTCCGATCATCGGGACGGAGAAAATGCATGGAAGCATAACCATTCAAGGAGGAATCATGTCTCTCGTAGTTAACAACAACCTTATGGCAAATGCCGCGGCCCGGAACCTGAACAGCGCCTACACCAAGCTGGGCACGTCCACGGAACGTCTGTCTTCGGGCCTTCGCGTCAACTCATCCGCCGACGACGCCGCAGGGCTGGCCGTGCGCGAACTGATGCGCTCGGACATCTCCACCCTCAACCAGGGCATCCGCAACGCCAACGACGGCATCTCCATGATCGAGACCGCCGACGGCGCGCTGTCCGTCATCGATGAAAAGCTCATCCGCATGAAGGAACTGGCCGAGCAGGCCGCCACCGGCACCTACACGGATGCACAGCGGCTGATCATCGACTCCGAATACCAGGCCATGGCCTCGGAAATCACCCGAATCGCCAGCGCCACGGACTTCAACGGCATCTACCTGCTCAACGGCAACCTCTCCGGCGACGGCGTGACCATTCACTTCGGCACCGGCAACGACTCTGCCGAGGACAAGTATGCCGTGACTATCGGCAGCTGCACCGCCTCTTCCCTGGGCGTGGGCCAGGCTGCCGGAACAACCACGGCCGGTGCGGTGGTTTCCACCCAGGAAGCCGCCCAGAACGCGCTCGCGGCCTTGAACTCGGCCATCGTGTCCAAGGACAACATCCGCGCCAACCTGGGCTCCATGCAGAACAGGCTGACCGCCACCATCTCCAACCTCGAAATCCAGGCCGAGAACCTTCAGGCCTCGGAATCCCGCATCTCCGATGTGGATGTGGCCACCGAAATGACCGAGTACACCAAGGAGCAGATTATTACCCAGTCTGCCGTTGCGATGCTCTCGCAGGCCAACTCGCTCCCGCAAATGGCCCTGTCGCTCATCGGCGGCTAGTAGTCCGCGCCTTCTCCAACCGGGGACCGGTTCCGAATCTTCGGGACCGGTCCCCACTGGTACTATCGCCCGGGAACACCGGACAGTTGCACTTTTTCCGCATGGGAAGGCAAAAAACTCCTCTTTCTTTTTCGAGTGCGCCGTAGGCGCGGCCAGACGCCCTTCGCACAACTATTCAGCTAAAATTTTCTTCATTTTCTCAGCATGAATCCGT
The DNA here is from genome assembly GCF_963662885.1 of uncultured Pseudodesulfovibrio sp. NCBI lineage: Bacteria > Pseudomonadati > Thermodesulfobacteriota > Desulfovibrionia > Desulfovibrionales > Desulfovibrionaceae > Pseudodesulfovibrio > uncultured Pseudodesulfovibrio sp. The sequence continues at coordinate 386,197 of NZ_OY760055.1, read as the reverse complement.
TTTGAGCCGTCCAATATTAATTTTCCGTCAATGTTTCAGAACCGAAAGCAAATATGAATTGATGCCATCTTGATATTGTTCGGCACCTGCATTGCTCAATAGGCATGCAGGAGGTGAAAAATGAGCAGTACAGTAATGGAAATCGAAAAACTATATGACGATATATCATATGAACGACTGTTCAGGGAACACTCTCGGCTCATATACAAGCTCGTCATCAATTTCATCAAAGCAAGGAACATCAACCTTCATAGCACTGAGATAGATGATATATACCAGGAGATAGCGCTCAAGATTTTCAAGAATGACTACATGTCGCGCTATAGCAACGAAAAGAGTTCCTTCATCACCTGGCTCAACATCATCTGTCGCACTACTGCCATCGATTACTACAGAAAAAAGCTCCGCTGGATGGAGTCCGTACTCTCGGACGCCCCGGCCGAGAGCTCCGAAGGCGGCCTGGAGACCGCCATGTTCAGCCTGCCCGCGGGCGTGCTGACCGACCGCCAGGCCGAAGTGATCACCCTCTTCTACAAAGAAGGACTGTTGGCCGGCGAGATCGCACGCCGCCTCGACATCTCCCCGAACACGGTCCGAAGCATCAAGTTCCAGGCCCTGGACCGGCTTCGCGCCCACTATGGGGCGTCAACCCCCGTGCCCGACACCGATGAATCCGCTCACCAGGAAAGGAGGAAGGTTTCATGAGTATCGACACCACCAGCTATTACGAGTCCCTGCTTGCTTCGACGACCGCGACGACGACCAGCACGTCGAGCTCCACGTCCCTGACCTCGGACGACTTCATCACCCTGCTGTGCACCGAGCTTGAGTACCAGGACCCGACCGAGCCCGTGGACAACACCCAGATGGTCGACCAGATGACCCAGTACTCGCAGCTCGAACAGCTGACCGAGATGAACGAAAAGATGGACACGCTTTCCGACAGCATCGGTTCGCTGAGCTCCGTCTACGGCCTGAGCTACATCGGCATGGACGTGGAAGCCGACGGCTACACCATCAACAAGGACGGGGACGACATCTCCACCCTGTACCTGACCCTGGATGACGACGCTGCCGAGCTGGTCCTGAACATCTACGACTCCGACGGGTCCATCGTGGACACCCAGACCTTCACCGACATCGATTCCGGGACCGTTTCCTTTGCCTGGGACGGCACGGACTACGACGGCGAGGAGGTCAGCGACGGCAACTACTACATCCTGGCCACGGCCGTGGATGACAACGGCGACGAAGTGGACTGCACCACCACGACCACCGGCACCGTGACCGGCGTGAGCAATACCGACGACGGCGTCGTCCTGACCCTTGATGACGGCCGGACAGTGAACCTGGCCGACGTAACCTACGCCACCCAGTAACCCGACCCATCTTTCAAGGAGCAACACCATGAGCATCAGCGGATCCATGTACACCGGCATCTCCGGGCTGCAGGCCCAGAGCCAGGCGACCTCCGTGGTCAGCAACAACCTCGCCAACTCGACGACCACGGGCTACAAGTCCGTGTCCATATCCTTCGAGGACGTCTTCTACTCCACGGTCTATGCCGGGGGGAGCATCGGACAGGTCGGCAACGGCGTGACAACCTCCTCGCTGACCACGGACTTCTCGCAGGGATCATACGAGACCACCAATACCGTTACGGACGTGGCCATCAACGGCGACGGCTTCTACATCGTGGTCGACCCGGATACGGACACCACTTACTACACCCGCGACGGCGGCTTCACCTTCGACACCAACGGCTACCTGGTCGACTCCCACGGCAACCGCGTGCAGGGCTGGGAGACCGTGGACGGCTCAATCACCGGCGGGCTGGTGGACATCCAGCTGGACAACTCGCAGTCCCCGCCGCAGGCCACGACCGAAGTGGCCATCCAGGTCAACCTGGACTCCACCGAGACCGACAACACCGCCTCCTCCACCAACCCGTACGCCTCCCTGTTCGAGATCTACGACGGCACCTCGGACCCGGCCCTGGACGATTCGCGCTACGCCTACCAGACGACCATCTCCGTCTATGACGAAAACGGCGCGTCACACGACCTGACCGTGTACTACGATCCGGTCACGACCGACGACGGCTCCATTGTCTGGGAATACACGGTCTGCTGCGACGCGGACGAGGACATGCGTGATTTCGCGGGCACCGACATGGCCGACACCAGCGGCGCGGGCATGCTCGTTACCGGCACCCTGACCTTCTCTTCCTCGGGCGACCTGCAGTCCATCACCGCCTTCACCCTGTCCGACACCCCGACCGACACCACCGACCCGCTGGCCGAGGAAAACTGGGTCCTGGCAGAATTCGACGACAACGGGCTGCCCGTATTCGAGGCGAACTTCACCGGCGCGGACGAAAACCAGGAGATATCGCTCGACTTCGGCATATCGAACTCGGACTTCGCCACAGGCACGGGCTGGGATACCTCCGGCGGCATCGACTCCCTGGACGACTTCACTGCCACGACCACCCCGGACGAGCTGCCCTCTTTCAACACGGGCGTCCTGTCCACCCGGGCCACCACCAGCACCACCTCCAGCTCGGCCACCTACACCCTGACCCAGGACGGCTACGCACCCGGCGAACTGACCGACATCACCATCAGCGAGAACGGCGTCATCGAGGGCAGCTACACCAACGGCCAGAGCCAGGAGCTCTACACATTCGCCCTGGCGGACTTCACCAACACCCAGGGGCTCTACTCCGAGGGCGGCAACCTCTACTCCGCGACCACGGACTCCGGCCAGGCCCTGATCGGCACCCCGGGTTCGGCGGGATTCGGCACCATCGCCTCCAACTCGCTGGAGCAGTCCAACGTGGATACGGCCACCGAGCTGACCAACCTGATCATCATCCAGGCGGCCTACCAGGCCAACTCGAAGATCATCACCACGGCCGACACTCTGCTGTCCACGGCCATCGGCCTGAAGCGCTAGGCTTACGCCACATAGGAGGACGTGATGATCAACAATCTCTACAACATAGGGAAGACAGCCCTGCAGAATGCGCAGGTCTCGGTCAACAACGCGTCCAACAACATCGCCAACGCGGACACCACGGGCTACCAGCGGACCTCGGTGGTCTACGAGAGCTCAAGTTCCATCACCTCGCTGGGTCTGACCGTGGGAACGGGCGCGGACGTCACGGCCATTCAATCGGAGTGGGACAAGTTCGTGGAAACCCAGTACCTGGACGCTCTCGCCGATCTGGCCACCCAGACCAGCGCCCTGGACTACCTGGACCAGCTCGACTCCCTGCTGAACCAGTCCGAAGGCGGACTGTCCGACGTCATGGAGGAGTTCTTCGATTCCTGGAACGAGCTGGTCACGGACCCGGACTCCCTGTCCGCCCGAGAGGACCTGCTCGGCCAGACCGAGACCCTGGTCTACGCCCTGAACTCCACCTCCTCCACACTGGACACCATGGTCGAGGCCATCAACGCCGACATCGGGGACCAGGTGGACGAGGCGAACCAGCTCATCAGCGACCTGGCCCAGGCCAACGCCGCCATCGCTGCCAACCCGGACGACACCCAGGCCGTGTCCGACCGCGACCAGATGATCCGGGAGCTGGACGCCCTCATCGGCGTGGACGTCCTCTACAAATCAGACAACACGGTCACCATCCTGACCGAGGAGGGCTACACGCTCGTGGACGGAACCGACACGCACGAACTGGTCTTCGCCGAAACCGGGGTGACGCAGTCCCTGGTGCGCGACTCGGACTATGACGGGACCCTGAACTACTCCGGCGAGTCCGGCGAGGAACTGCTCATCGAGTTCGTCTCCTCGGGCGCGGACGGCACGGCCCAGTTCAAGGTTTCCACGGACGGCGGCAATACCTGGCTGACGGACGACAGCGGCAACACGCTTGTCTACACGGCCGACGACGAGGACGGCTCGGTGGAGATCGAGGGCATCACCCTGTGGTTCGAGAACGGTACCGCCGATCACGCCGAGGGAGACCGCTACACGGTCATGGCCAAGTCCGGCCTGTATTGGGAATCGGGCAGCGGAGAGCTCAAGAACATAACGCCCCTGACCGACGACAGCGGCGACAATGTGTCCGGACGCACTCAGAGCGGCAGCCTTGCCGGTCTGTTCACGACGCGCGACGACACGGTCTACGACACCATCAGTTCCCTTGACGATCTGGCCGAATCCATCATCTGGGAGGTCAACTCGGCCCATTCCCAGGGCGCGGGTCTCGTACACCACACCTCCCTGACATCCAGCTACACCGCCGACGACTCGGCGGCAGTGCTCGCCGACAGCGGCCTCGACTTCGCGGACAACATCGAGGCAGGCGAACTGACCCTGATCACCTACGACGCGGACGGCAACGTCTCGACGACCTCCATCCTGTCCGTGGACCCGGACGCCGACTCCCTGGACGCCCTGGCCGCAGACATCAACGCGGCCTTCGGCACGGAGCTGACGGCCACGGTCACAGACGGGCAGCTGACCCTGACCTCGGGTACGGACATGGAGTTCGAGATCGCGGGGGACACCTCGGGCGTCCTGGCCGCACTCGGCCTGAACACCTACTTCACCGGCACGGACGCCGGGACCATCGGCATAGACGAATACGTGGCCACGGACACCACGCACCTGAACACCGGTTCGGTTGGCGACGACGGCCTGGTGGCCTCCGGCTCCAACGAGGTGTCCACCATCCTGGCCGGGCTGGGCGACGAGACCGTGACCGTGGGCGGGACCGAAACCACCCTGACCTCGGCCCTGGCCACCCTGGTGGCCTCGGTGGGGTCCGCCGCGTCCGCCGCCGAGTTGCAGCAGACCTATGCCCAGACCTCCGTGGACTACCTCTACGAACAGCAGGCCTCGACCACCGAGGTCAACGTGGACGAGGAGCTTATCGCACTGACCAAGTACCAGCAGGCCTACGAGGCCGCCGCCCAGATAATCAGCGTGACCCGGGAAATGATGGACACCGTCCTGGACCTGGTCTGATCCCAAGGAGGCCGACATGCGCATCAGCACGGCACAGATATTCTCGCTGTCTCTGAACCAGATAAACTCGTCGCTCAACGACGTCACCAAGCTGACGATCATGAACGCGAGCCAGAAGAAATTGAACAGCCCGTCCGACGACCCGGCGGGCATGGGCAAGATCGTGGAACTCAGCGGCTACCAGCAGTCCCTGAGCGGCTACATAGAGAACTGCGACGTGGCTCTCGACTATCTGGACACCGCGGACCAGGTCCTTTCCACGGCCAGCGAGACCATCACCGCGGCGCTGGAGCTGGCCGAGCAGGCATCCACCGAGACATACACCGACGAGGAACTGCAGATGATGGCCCTGGAGATGGAAGGCTATCTGGATGCGCTCTACGCCATCGCCAACACCCAGATGGGCTCGGACTCCATCTTCGCCGGCGACGATACCGGCGACAACGCCTACGAGATGGGGCTGGGCGTGACCCTGGCCAATGACTCCTTCAGCAGCACCGATTTCGTGGACATGACCGGGGAGGTGGACGGCACCGTGGCGGTGCGTTTCACCTCCGACGGCACCGTGGGCACCACGGCCCTGGACTATGAATATTCCACGGACGGCGGGGAAACGTGGACCTCGGGCACCATGGCCGCCACAGACACGGTCCTGGACCTCGGCGACGCCCAGGTGGAACTGGCCTCGGGCACGAGCATCACGACGGCCGACGACGACGGCAATGGCTCGCAGTTCTACCTGCGCCAGGCGTGCGTCTACACCGGCAGCTCCAAGGCCATGTCCGTATCCGTATCCGAAAGCACGTCCGAGGACATGACCACCGTGGGCAGCGACATCTTCGGCGGCGTGAACGAATCCACGGGCCAACCCTTTGATTCACCCAACCTGTTCGAGACCCTGTCCGACTGCATCGTCTACATGCAGACCGGAGACTCCGACTCGGTGGCCCAATGCCTGGAAGACCTCGGCGACTGCCACGAGACCGTGGAGACCGGCGCCGCAGGCGTGGGGGCCAGGGAAAACAAGATCACCTACACCCAGACGTCGCAGTCCCTGGTCAAGGAGCTGGCGGCCAACTCGGCCAGCTCCATCGAGGACGCGGACGCCGCCCAGCTCGTGGTTGAGCTGGAGCAGGCCAACTACGTGTATCAGGCAGTACTCAGCACCTCATCCAGCGTCATGAGCATGTCCCTGCTCGACTACATCTAGGAGGCAGCCATGGGTTACGTCTCTTCCCTTTCCAGCAATGTCGAGGCTTACGAACCGCTGACCACGTCGGGCGACGTGTCCTTTTCCGGGCTGGGAAACGGTACGGACTTCTCCGAGATCATCGACGCCATCATCGACTCCGAGAGCTACCAGCTCGAATCCTATGAGGATAAGAAGGACGAATACGAATACGTCATCGACCTCATGGAGCAACTCTCGGACGCCATCGACGACTTCAACGACGTTCTGGACGACATGGACGAACCCGACGAGTTCTACTCCATGGTCGCCGAGGTCAGCGACGATCAGGTGGAGGTGGACGCCGACGGCGACGCCGAGGTGGGCATCCACACCATAATCGTCAATCAGCTGGCCCTGAACGACGTCTGGGTCAACACCGGCACGGCGTACGACTCCGAAGAGTCGGTGGTGACCGATACGGCCACCTCCCTGACCGTGGAGTTCGGCGGCGAGGAGATTTCCATAGACGTCGCGGCCGGGACCACCCTGGAGGGCCTGGTCTCGACCATCAACGGCTCCGTGGACGCCCGCGACAAGTTCGAGGCCTCCATCATGGACGACGGCGACGTGTCCTACCTGGTGCTCAAAAGCTGCGACGCGGGGGCGGACAACACCCTGACCGTCACCGACACCGGCGACCTGACCGACATGACCGTGGACGGCTTCGTCAACACCCAGGCCGGTCAGAACTCGCAGATCAAGGTCGACGGTTTTCCGCCCGACGACGGAGACTGGATCGAGCGCGATTCCAACTCCATCGACGACGTCATCGACGGCCTGACCTTCGACCTCAAGGACACCACCGACGGCGACACCCTGCAGATCTCGGTCGAATACGACACCGACGACATGTACGACAAGATCGTGGAATTCCAGGAGTCGCTCAACGTAATCATCGAAGACATCCAGCTCCTGACGGGCCGCGTCACCGAAGAGGAAGACTCGGACGACGAGGAGAGCTATACCGTGGACAGCTACGCCCTGGACATCGTCTACAACAACATCAAGTCCATCCTGTCCTCTTCCGCACTGGGCTTCACGCGTTACGACGAGGAGACCGGCGGCGACTATTACAACGCCCTGTCCCAGATAGGCTTTTCCACGGACACGGATGAGGACTCGGATACCTACGGCCAGTTGCTTCTGGACGAGGACGACCTGGAGGATGCCCTGGATAACGACGCCGCAGCCGTGGCCTCACTGTTTTCGGCCCGGGCCGAAGGCGAGTCGGACAGCGAGGACTTTCAGGTCATCTCGGTCATCGACGGGGTCACCGAAGCCGGGGAACACAGCGTCGAGTATACCGTGTCCGGCGGCGAACTGGTTTCGGCCTACATCGACGGCGAGGAAGCCACCATCGACGGCTGGACCATCCTGGCCGGAACGGGAGACGCCAGAGGCTTGTATATTTCCGTGGGCTCTTCGGCCGACGGCGATTACGAGGGCACGGCCCGGGTCAAGCAGGGCAAGATCGGCGAGCTGTCGGATTCGCTCGACGCGGTGACCAACGCCGAGACCGGCTCCCTGACCATCCTCATCAACCACTACGAGGAAAGCGTCACCAGCCTGGACAACCAGATATATAATGAAGAGAAGCGGCTGGATGCCATGGAGACATCGCTGGAAAGAAAGTACGCCGCACTGGACGCCCTGCTCGCCACCTATGACAGCCAGAGCACGGCCCTGACCTCGCTGATCGAGGCCATGTAAGGGAAGTGCTCCCAAGGTAGACGACGCAGCCCCCGCTCCCCGCAAAATAAAAGGCCGCCCGCAGGCGGCCTGGGGTACAAGTCCCGACGGAAGGTCTGCCGGGACCGTCTACGCGCTCATGCTCAGGACCGAGCCGTACGCACTCGTATCGTACCCGCCCCCCTGCATCTGCCCATAGGCTTGGGCGCCGGACGCCTGATCTGTTGAAGAGGAACCCATCATGTCCAGCAACTGCTGGAACTGCTCGCTGTCGCCGGTCTGCTCGATGCCGGAGAACAGGCTCCCGGACTGGAGCTGCGAAGCCATGGTGTCGATCTTGGACTGGGCGTCGGCCTCAAGCTCCTCCTGGGAGACAAAGCCGTCCTGGTTGGTGTCCAGAGCGTCGAACGCCTCGGTGTCGATGGTCTCGCCATCTCCCACCGCAAACTCCGACTGGCTGAGTTGGCCATCGCCGTCCGAATCCATGGCATCGAGGAAATCGCTGGCCATCTCCTCGGCATCCGGCTTCTCCGGAGGCCGCATCATACCGCCCTGCATTCCCATCATGCCGCTCATGGAACTCACGGATTGAATATCCATAGGCATCTCCTGGTTGTTCCGCTCATCCCCGCCGTCCGGCAACAGCCGAAGGTTGTCTCCCCTTCCCGTAGGCGGGCAGGCGGGCAAAAGCGGACCGTTCATTATTTGTATCGGGCCGGGGCACCTCGCGGATACCCATTTGCCCATCAAGATTTGTTAAGGCTTCGGGCGGGTGTGAGAGTCAGGGGTAAATGGCCCTGCTTGCCCGCACCCGATCGGGAAATATAGAAGGTAATCAGGAAGGGATGCCGCTATGCGGCACGGCATGGAGGCGGAAATGAGTCCGGAATCATACGAATACGACGTCCACGAGTACAAGCAGGGGTTCACCCGCAAGAAGATCAGCTCCATCCGGGAGGTGCCGCTGACCATCATGCTCAACGGCCGCGAGGTGGTCACCCTCTTGTGTACCGCGAAGTACCCCGAGTACCTGGCCGTGGGCTTTCTCAAGTCCGACGCCTTCATCTCCAGCCCGGCCCAGCTCACGGACCTGACCGTTCATGACGAAGGCGACCGGCTGGTGGCCGAGGTGGAGGTCTGCCACGACCCGTGGAAGGACCGGATCATGGAGCGGTCCATCACTTCGGGCTGCGGCAAGGGCACCAACTTCGGGCGCAACGTGGCGACCATCTCCAAACGCAAGGTGGGCGGCGACGTGCGCGTCACCCCGGACCAGATCCTGGCCCTGGCCAAGGAACTGCACGAACGCTCCACGCTGTACAAGCAAACGCGCGGCTGCCACAACTCGTCCCTGTGCACGCCTGAAGAAATGCTCCTGTTCCGCGAGGACATCGGGCGACACAACGCCATCGACATGCTCTGCGGTCAATGCTTCCTGGACGACGTGGCCGTGGACGACAAGATGATTGTCTCCACCGGACGGATCGCCTCGGAGATCCTGCTCAAGGTCGTCCGCATCGGCGTCCCGGTTCTGGCCTCAACGGCCGTGGCCACCAGCTTCTCCGTGGAACTCGCCAAAAAGACCGGCATCACCCTGATCGGCAACATCAAGGACGACAGTTTCTGGGTCTACAACGACAACGGGCGGATCGTGGGCTTCTGATTTCCCCTCCGCCAAGCCCTGAAGCATGATTTTTTTTGCCTTTGTAAACAGCCAGTTTTATTGAGCCATTCTATTCATTATATGTCCATTTGAGCATAATCATAACATGAAAAGTTCTATATTTTAATATGTTATAGATTTCTGTGCCAAAGCTTGAGTAAGTGCAAGACCTTTGGCAAGATAGCGTTCCGCTCCGATATTGTTTTTCAAGATCGGAAAACACTCTGGAGAACCACATGGAACGCAACATGGACCTTGAGACCAGCAGGCTCGACCGCAAGCTGGCGCAGCTCAGAAAGAAGTCTTACATCTCCGCCGAACTCATCGACATGCTCGATGCCGTGACGCATCTTCAACTGGCCGCTCTCCCCGAGGCCGAGGTGATCCTGCCCCCGGACAGCGAGCTTACCCCACCCGAGGGCGTGTTCCAGGGCGTAGCCCTGATCAACCGCGAGAACTTCCCCTATGACGCCAAACAGGCCGAAACCCTGCTCGGCGAGCTGGTCGAGTTGGTCGGCAAGATCGAAGGCCCCCTGGGCAAGGGAGCCCGCATGGTCGGCGAAGCCCTGGAAAAGGGCGAGTTGACCCCGGAGGAGTTGTTCCGCCACATCCTGGACGATGACACGACCTTTTTCGCCAGCTGGGCCGAACGCATGCCCGAGGCACCCCGGACCCTGCCCTTCCTGGCCCTGGCATCCATGGGCCCGTCCATCGAGGCCGCAGCCGGAATGCTGGCCGAAAAGCTGCCCGAAATGAAGGTCATGCCCGTGGGCACCTGCCCGATATGCGGGTCCATGCCGTTGATCTCCTCCCTGGAGCAGAAAGAAGGCTTCAGGCACGCCACCTGTTCGTTTTGCCGCCATCACTACCGTATCAAGCGCATCGCCTGCCCGGTCTGCGGCGAGGACGACCACAAGAAGCTGACCTTTTTCACCGTGGACGAGGAACCCGGATTCCGGGTGGACGTCTGCGATTCATGCAAGAGCTATGTGAAAACCATAGACTTCCGGGAGATGGACCGCGTGGCGCTTCCGGTTCTTGATGACCTCGATTCACTGGCCCTGGACTACGTGGCTGCGAACCAGGGATACCGGCGGGCCACGCTGTCCGCCTGGGGGTTCTAACAGCGGGAGGGGCCATGCCCGAAACGCAACGGGACGTCATGCCGAAAAATTCGCACATCCTCCCGGTCATTCCGCCGCCGGACGCCGCCGCCTTCGAGGCGCTGCTCCACGACGAGGACAAGGCCAGGGAATATTTCCTGGAACTGGCCTGGCCCACAGGCGACCCCTTCTGTCCGCGCTGCGGACATCGCAAGGTCTACACCCTGTCCGGGGAACGCCTGCGTTGCGCGTCATGCAAATACACCTTCCAGCCCTTTTCGGGCCGGTGGATAAATAACGGCGCGCTCAGCCCGGCCGAGTGGCTGCGGCTCATCGTCCTGTTCGTGGAGGAACGCTCGGTCCACCAGATGAAGGAGGAGCTGAGCCTGTCCTATAACACGGTCTACAAGGCGTTGACCGCCATCCGCTTCGCCATTCTGGCCAATGCGCTGGACGCCCGACAGCTCATCAGCCCGGCCACCGGCCTGGACTCCTACCTCAAGGGCAACCGGCTGACAGGCGGCCCGCGCGAGATGCGCATGGACACGATCCCGGTCTACGGCATCCTGCGCCGCGACGACCTGGTCTTCATAGACCTCGTGCCCGGGTTCCAGGCCGAGACCCTGTTCCACTTCCACATGAACTTCCACCTCAAGCTCATCCGTTCGGGCAACCTGGTCTACACCGACCGCTACAAGGAATATGACGCGCTCATGTTCTGCGGCAACGACTCCCTGCCCTACGAGGTCATTCGGCGCTACGACGAACCCCCTCACATCGACGCGGTGAACGACGAGTTCTGGGAATACGCCCAGTCGCGCATCAAGAAATTCCGGGGCATCTCCTGTCAGCGCTTCCCGCTGTACATGAAGGAACTGGAGTTCCGGTTCAACAACCGCCACAAGCCTCTGGGAGAAATCCTGGCCGCCTACCTCTGCGCGCTGGTTCCGAATACGGACTAATTTACTTCCCCGGGGCGAACCCGCAGGTTCGCCCCGGCTAGCCGACTACTGCGCGGCCTGGACGGGAGATGCCTCCAGATATTCCTTCTTCAGCCGGGTCTTGTCCCCGGAGAACTCGGACAGCTTCGAATGGACCCACCGCGGAGTGAATTCCTGCTGTGTAACCAGCCGGGCCGTTAGCTGGCAATTTATGATCTTGGTATTGTACAACATCTTGAGCTCTCCCGCATCGCTCTCCTCCAGCGGCATGTCCGATCTCAACTGAAGGTGTCTCACCTCTCCGGGAGGCACGGCGATCTGTCCCTTACCCTTGTCTGATATCAGGAAGAACTTTCTCTGCAGCTTGGGCAGGTGCAAGGCGGCGTACTGGTCGATGGTCACTGTCTTGTCCCCGCTGTTCACGACCAGAGCCGAGACGTTGACGAAATCCTGATACCGAAACTTCCTGGCCTGCTCGCACTTTTCCTCAAGCTTCGACAGTATGGACTGGTTGAGGACGAGCTGCGCCGGGACCTGGGACTGCAGCACGTTAACCGCGGCCGCCAGGTCATCGGGATGCCATTCCAAAAACAATCTGGTCGCCATGATGTCATACCTGTCGAAATCATCCCCGTCTTCACTGTCGTCCATCCCGGCAAGCACAGCCCCGGGCCCCTGAGCTTGGGAAGCCAATCCCACCGGATTGAATTCACCCCTGCGCATGGCCCCGGCGAGATTCATGGTCATATAGGTTATGGTGTCGATGCTCGCCGCCTGCGCGAGGAACTGCCTGTATTGATTGTTCGAGACTTGCGCGTTCCCTTTCTGGACAACATAGGTCTCGATCCTCGGCAGCACGATCACCATATTCTGCAGTTCTCGCACGGTCTCGGACAGATCCGTCTTGATGAGCTCGTCTAGCTCCTCCAGGCTAATCGTTGAATCGAGACTCGCCATCCATTGGGACTGCTCCGACAATTTCATCAGGTCTTCTTCAATGACGATTTCCGGCGCCTTCTTTTTTTCAATCTTCGTGAACTCAACATTCTCGATGATGAGCGAAGGCTCCGGTCGCTCACGATATTCATTGAAAAAATAGCCGATAACCAGACCACAAATGGTCGTCACCACCCCGATCAGAATTTCTTTCTTCATGTTTGCCCCCTTAACTTTGGAACCTATTCCATATTTGGCACGGGCCAACCCCGCATGACCAAAATTCGAGCTCACTATGAAGTGATCTTCTTATGTCTCCCCAGGCATAGTTTTATCTCTACAATAGCACTACCTATATAAAACTAAAGCTATTTCGGCAAAAAATAACCCTCACTATCAATTTGAAAATATTAGTGAAATACCAAAAATTTCGCATAGCCACATTTGAGACCTGAATCGTGCTGCAGTATGTCGATAAAACCTCAAAAGCGATTTATAGCCATGCGCGCAAAAGACTTGGGCCAATGCTCGGCAACCAGATTTTTGCTTGCGGATCATCCTGGTCACATGGTGTCAAACCGTGGGGCGGAAATCAGTTTATGCCAAAACTGACATAAAGTAGACGCAGCTATAGAGCCATTCAGTTAAAAAAAGCATGTTTTTGGCTGTGTGAAAGGTATTGAAAGAAAACTTTCTTTGCTGACTCGTCGCGGATTCATCATAAGGGGGATAACAGAAGAAATGGGAGAGGCACGCGTATGCGCATGAACAACCAACATCTGCCGGCTGAAGCCGCCGCGACACCCATGCCCTTCGGCGGGCTGGGATTCGCTGCGGCCGGGGTCCGACATGCGGCACTGGAGATGACTCCGGCGGTCCATCGCCATCATGGCGAGCCCATCGTCTTCTCTGCCGGTTGCGGTCCCGCCGTACAGTTAGGCGGATACAGGCTCCTCGTGGCACTCGGCCGCGAGATCCGCGGGCGCTGACCCGCAACAACACAGGAGGTACAATGCACACCAACCGTAGAAACTTCCTCAAGCTCTCCGCTGTCGCGGCCACGGCCACGGCATTCGGCGGCCTGGGGTTCGGCTGCAAGGCCAAGACGGCGACGTTGCCGAACTACGCCGCCGCTTTGGACCCGAAATGGAGCAAGCAGACCACATCCGTATGCTGTTACTGCGCAGTGGGCTGTGGCCTGGTCGTGAACACGTCCCTCAAGGACATGAAGGCCGTCAACGTGGAAGGTGACCCCGATCATCCGATCAGCGAGGGTTCGCTGTGCGCCAAGGGCGCTTCCATCTGGCAGCTGGGCGACAACGACCGCCGTCCGGATTCCGTCCTGTACCGGGCACCCTATTCCAAGGAATTCAAGAAGGTCTCCCTGTCCTGGGCAATGGAAACCATCGCCAAGCGGATCAAGGAAACCCGCGACAAGACCTGGACCGAGAAGAACGCCAAGGGCCAGGTAGTCAACCGCTGCGACGGCATCGCCTCCCTGGGATCCGCCGCTCTCGACAACGAGGAGTGCTGGGCCTACCAGACCATGCTCCGCAGCCTCGGCCTGGTGTACATCGAGCACCAGGCGCGTATCTGACACAGCGCGACTGTTGCGGCTCTGGCAGAGTCGTTCGGACGCGGTGCGATGACCAACCACTGGATTGACATCCAGAACTCCAACTGTGTTCTCATCATGGGCAGCAACGCTGCGGAGAACCATCCCATTTCCTTCAAGTGGGTGACCAGGGCGCAGGAAAAGGGCGCAACCCTTATCCACATCGACCCCCGGTTCACCAGGACCTCGGCCAAGGCCGACTTCTACGCGGGTATCCGTTCGGGTGCCGACATCGCCGTCCTGGGCGGCATGATCAAGTACATCCTGGACAACGACCTGATCTTCAAGGACTACGTTGTCAATTACACCAACGCATCCTTCATCGTCGGCGACAAGTTCTCCTTCGAAGACGGCTTGTTCTCCGGCTACAACGAAGCCACCCGGTCCTATGACAAGTCCAACTGGGCTTTTGCCATGGACGCCGAGGGCAACCCCAAAAAGGACCCGACCCTTTCCGATCCCCGTTGCGTGTATCAGTTGCTCAAGAAGCACTACGAACGCTACGACATGGACAAGGTCGTTTCCATCTCTGGCATGCCCAAGGAAGCCCTGACCAAGCTGTACGAGACCTACGCGGCCACCGGCAAAAAGGACAAGGCCGGGACCATCATGTACGCCATGGGCTGGACCCAGCATTCCGTGGGCGTGCAGAACATCCGCACCATGGCCATGATCCAGCTGCTGCTGGGCAACATCGGCGTGGCCGGCGGCGGCGTCAACGCCCTGCGTGGCGAATCCAACGTTCAGGGGTCCACGGACCACTGCCTGCTGTTCCACATCATTCCCGGCTACCTCGCGACCCCGCAGGGTTCCGAGCCCACCCTGGAAGCCTACAACAAGGCGCACACCCCGGTCTCCCATGATCCCAAGTCGGCCAACTGGTGGGGCAACTTCCCGAAGTACTCCGCCTCGCTGCTCAAGTCCATGTGGCAGAACGACGACCCCGAGGTCGCCTACAACTATCTGCCCAGGCTCGATTCGCTGTCCGCCCGGGAATACTCCTGGCTCAGCCTGTTCGACAAGATGGATGAGGGCCAGTTCAAGGGACTGCTGTCCTGGGGCATGAACCCGGCCTGTTCGGGCGCCAACTCCAACAAGACCAGGCAGGCCCTGACCAAGCTGGACTGGCTGGTGAACGTCAACATCTTCCCCAACGAGACCGGCTGGTTCTGGGAAGGACCGGGCATGGACCCGACCAAGATCAAGACCGAGGTCTTCTTCCTGCCCTGCGCCGTGTCCATCGAAAAGGAAGGTTCCGTCACCAACTCCGGTCGCTGGATGCAGTGGCGCTACAAGGGTCCGGACTCCCCCAACGGGCAGAAGCCCGACGGCGACCTCATGTATGAGCTGATGAAGGAGATCCAGCACCTGTACGTCAAGGAAGGCGGCGTGTACCCCGAGCCCATCACCCGGCTCACCTGGGACGCCATCGCCACCAACGGGGTCTTCGATCCGCACAAGACGGCAAAGCTGATCAACGGCCACTTCACCCGCGACATCGAGATCAAGGGCAAGATGTACAAGAAGGGCGAACAGGTTCCCAGCTTCGCCTTCCTGCAGGCCGACGGCTCGACCACATCGGGCAACTGGCTGTACTGCCACTCCTACACCGAAAAGGGCAACATGGCCGCCCGCCGCGACCTGACCCAGACCCCGGAGCAGGCCAACATCGGCCTGTATCCGAACTTCTCGTGGTGCTGGCCCGTCAACCGCCGCGTGCTCTACAACCGCGCTTCGGTCGATCTCAAGGGCAACCCCTACAACCCGGAGAAGGCGGTCATCGCCTGGAACGGCGAGAAGTGGATCGGCGACGTACCTGACGGCGGCTGGGCCCCCGGCACCAAGTACGCCTTCATCATGCGCAAGAACGGCTTCGGCCAGCTCTACGGCCCCGGCCGCGCGGACGGTCCGTTCCCGGAATACTACGAACCGCTGGAATGTCCGGTGAAGTCCCATCCCTTCTCGAACACCCTGCACAACCCGACCGCCCTCAAGTTCGACGACGAGGAAAAGGCCGTGTGCGATCCCAGGTACCCCCTGGTCGGCACCACCTATCGCGTCACCGAGCATTGGCAGACCGGCGTCATGACCCGCAACCAGCCCTGGCTGATCGAGGCCGAACCGCAGGTCTTCGTGGAAATGAGCGAGGAACTGGCAGAGCTCCGTGGTATCGAGAACGGCGAAAAGGTCACGGTCGATTCGGTGCGCGGCTCCATCTGGGCCAAGGCCATCGTGACCAAGCGGCTCAAGCCGTTCACCGTCCAGGGAACCATCGTCCATCAGGTCGGTCTGCCCTGGCACTTCGGCTGGTCGTGGCCCAAGGACGGCGGCGACTCCGCCAACATCCTGACCCCGTCCGTAGGCGACCCGAACACGGGTATCCCTGAAACCAAGGCCTTCATGGTCAACGTCCGTAAGGCGTAAAGGAGGAATGACACATGAGTAAGACATTCTTCATCGACCTGACCAAGTGTACGGCCTGCCGTGGTTGCCAGGTTGCCTGCAAGCAATGGAAGAAACTGCCCGCCACAGAGACCGAAAACTGGGGCTCCCACCAGAACCCCAAGGATCTCTCGGGCTCGACCCTCAAGCTGGTCCGCTTCGAGGAAGTGGAGACCGACAACGGCCTGCAGTGGCTGTTCTTCCCGGAACAGTGCCGCCACTGCGTGGAGCCACCCTGCCTGGATGCCATGACCATTCCCGGTTCCATCATCCATGACGAGGAGACCGGCGCCGTTGTCTACACCGAACTGACCGCCGACGAACCCGACAAGGACGCCTTCTCCATCGCCTGTCCCTACAGCATCCCGCGCGTGGACGAGAAGTCCGGCCGGGTGGTGAAGTGCGACATGTGCGTGGACCGCGTCAAGGTCGGGCTCCTGCCCGCCTGCGTCAAGACCTGCCCCACCGGAGCCATGAACTTCGGCGACAGGGACGAGATGCTGGCCCTGGCCGAGGAGCGCCTGGCTGCCGCGACGGAGAAATTCCCCGACGCGGAACTGGTGGACGCCGACTCGGTGCGGGTCATCTACCTGGTGCAGACCGATCCGGACAGCTACTACGAGTCCCTGTCCGCCGACGCCTCCGGCATTCGGCGCGGCCCCCTGTCCAGGAAGCAGTTCCTGGCCACACTGGGACGTCCGGTCAAACGCATGTCCTCTTAACGACCCTCTCCCCCGGCGCGGGCTCCCCCCGCGCCGGGGTTCTCCATCTCGAACGCTCCATGCGGGAACACCTCCGTAAGCCACACCGTCCGGCGCCTGACCAGGCACCGGGGCAAGCGGAGTTTTTCATGACCCCGGCAGGCATGTTCTGTCGGGGTCTTTTACCCCGACAACGGGGTCCGAAACGATGTTGCATTGTGGGGAAATGGCCCCTTCTTGTGTTTTGGCCGACGAGGCGGTAACGGGTAGTGGCTGCATTCCACAGCCGACCCCAACACGGAGCCGAACCTTGCGAAACGCCCCTCTCCTCTGCATATTTTTCTGCCTTGCGCTGACGCTGGCCGGTTGCAACCGGTCACAGCAAACCGCGGCCGAGGACGGCAGAACGCCGGGCGTGACCGACGACACAATCACTCTTGGTTCCTCCCTGACCCTGTCCGGACACGCAGGCTATCTGGGCACCCAGACCCTGCAGGGCGCGAGGGCCTATCTCCGCTACGTCAACGAGCAGGGCGGGGTGCACGGACGCATGATCCGGATCGAGGCAGAGGACGACTCCTACGACCCGCCCCAGTGCCTGGCCAACACCCAGCGATTCATCATCGACAAAAAAGTCTTCGCGCTGTTCTGCTACGTGGGCACCCCGACAACCATCAAGGCCCTGCCCCTGGTCGAGGACGCCCGCATCCCGCTCATCGGCATGTTCACCGGGGCCAACGCGCTCAGGCAACCGCCCAACCGTTACGTCATCAATATTCGCGCCTCCTACTACCAGGAGACAATGGCCGCCGTCCGGCACATGGTCGAGGATCTGGGCTTGACCAAGATCGCGGTCTTCTACCAATACGACGCCTACGGCTTCGACGGCCTCATCGGCACCGAGCTGGCGCTCAAGAAATTCAGCATGGAGCCCGTGGCCCGCGGTTCCTACATCCGTGGCACGCTGGACGTTCAGGACGGTCTGGACCGTATCCGCAAGTCCGGGGCCGAAGCCGTGGTCATGATCGGCACCTACGGGGCCTGTGCCCGGTTCATCAACCTTTCCGAGGAAGAGGGCTTCAACCCGATCTTCTACACCGTGTCCTTTGTCGGCGCGGAAGAACTGGCCTGGCGCGTGGGCAGGGCCTCTCCGGCCCATGTGTTCATGTCCCAGGTGGTCCCGCCGCCCGTAGAGTCCGATGACGCCAACGATTCGGCCTCCAACTACGTCAAGCTGCTGGGCCGCTACTACCCGGACGACACCCCGAGCTTCGTCGGGCTGGAAGGCTTCCTCAACGCCGAGATACTGGTCGAGGGGCTGCGCCGGGCGGGCCGCGACCTGACCCGGGAAGGATTCATCAAGGCCATCGAGTCCATCAAGGACTTCAAGCTTGGCCCGAATCTGACCATCACCTACGGCCCCTACGACCGCCAGGGATTGGACGCCATCCATTTCACCAAGCTGTACGACGGCAAGTTCATTCCCTTCACGGATTGGGCCGAGTTCAAACGGGACATGAGGGTGGCGCGATGAGCATCAGCGAACGCCTGCACGCCCGTTTCACCCGCATCGGGCTGCGCGAAAAACTGCTTTTCTCCATGCTGGCAGCGGTCCTGTTCATCTCCGTGGCCATCGCCCTGATCTCGCGCTGGATCCTGGTCTCGTCCCTGACCAACGAGCTCGAGATGCGCGGCTTTGCCATCGCCCATTCCGTGGCCGAGCGCGGCGGCTCCTATCTTTTGGACAACGACATCCCCAAGCTTCTGGTGCTCATCTTCGACGAGGCCAGGCTCAGGCAGCGCAAGGATCTGGTGGCCTACATCTTCATCGAGGACCAGTCGGGCAACATCCTGGCCCACACCCTGACCCACCAGCTGCCCGACAACCTGCGCGCCAACACCCTGCCGCCGGGCAAACCCGACTCCATCAAGCTGATGGAGCTGGGCGGACAGGAGGTCTATGACCTGGCTGCGGCCATCAACGAGGGGCTATACCGCATCGGCACGGTCCACGTGGGCCTGAACAAGCGGCACATAGACTCCCTGGTGGGCAAGTTGCGGGTGGCCTTTCTCGGCTTCATCTCGGCGGTGGTGGTCATCACCATCATCCTGTCTTCCTGGCTGTCCAAATACATCTCCAAACCGGTTTCGGATCTGACCCGACTGTCCGACGAAATCAGCCGGGGCAACTTCGACATACCGCTCAAGCTCGGTTCGGGCGAGGACTGGAACACCGCCGAGTGTCCGGCCTTTTCCAACACGGACCTGCCCTGCTGGCACTTCGACCAGTCGCGCAGCGGACAGACTCCCGCCGAGACCCACCGCAAGTGCGCAGACTGCGCCTTTTACCGCAAGCATACCGGCGACGAGGTGGTCCAGCTCGGCGACTCCTTCCGGAACATGGTCTGGTCCATCAAGCTCTACCGGCGCAGGCTGCGCGAGTCCGAAGAGAAATACCGCTCCCTGTTCGACTCCGGCCCGGACCCGATCTTCGTCGTGGAGTGCGGCAGCGGAACCATCCGGGACGCCAACCCCCGGACCACCGAGTTGTACGGCTATTCCCGCGAGGAACTCTTGGACTTGCCCTTCCTGAGCCTCGGCCCGGAGCACAACCCGGCCTGCCTGGATTTCTTCACCGAGGGCGGTGGCGGCTGCGTCTACTATCCCAAACGGCTGCACTACAAGAAAGGCGGCGAGCCCTTCTTCGTGAACATGCACGCCTGCCCCATCTCCTACCGGGGCAAGCAGGCCATCATCATCGCGGTCACGGACATCACCGAACTCATCGAAAAGGACGCCCAGCTCATCCAGGCCGCCAAGATGAAATCCCTGGGCGAGATGTCCGCGGGCGTGGCCCACGAGATCAACCAGCCGCTCAACGCCATCAAGGTGGGCAGCGAATTCCTGTCCATGATGCAGGAAGAAGACCTGGATATCCCCAAGGAACATTTCAAGGAAGTGGTCAACGAGATCTCGACCCAGGTCGATCGGGCCGCCGAGATCATCGACACCCTGCGATCCTTCGGCCGCAAATCCGATCTGATGGTGGAGTCCGTGGACCTGAACCAACCGGTCCGCGCGGTCCTGTCCATGGTCCGGCGGCAGTTCGAGCTGGACAACATCCGCTTCGAACTGGGCCTGTCCGACGGCCTCGTACCGGTGCGGGCCCACTCCAACCGGCTCCAGCAGGTGCTGTTCAACCTGGTGACCAACGCCCGCGACGCCATCAACGACGTTTCCCATGCCGACGGCGGCGGAGACCGGCGCATCCTGATCCGCACCGGCAACCACGAGGACAGGGTGTTCATCGAGGTGGAAGACACGGGCGGTGGTATTGACGAGAAGGACCAGCAAAAGATATTCGAACCGTTTTTCACGACCAAGGAAGCCGGTCAGGGCATGGGCCTGGGCCTGGCCATCACGTACGGCATTATCAAGGACTACGGCGGGGAAATCCGCATCGACAGCACCAAGGGGCGCGGCACGGTCTTCCGCATGGAATTTCCGGCCGAAGCCGCGCGAGGAGAGACCAAGGCATGAAAGACAAAGTACTGGTCATAGACGACGAACGACCCACTCTGAAGATGTTCACCCTTCTGCTCTCGGCCTACGGCTACGAGGTGCTGACCGCCGAGAACGGTCTGGAAGGGGTCGAGACCTTCCGACGGGAGTCTCCGGAGCTGGTGCTGACGGATATCAAGATGCCGGTCATGGATGGCATCGAGGCCCTGAAGGCCATCAAGAAGATAGACCCGGCTACCGAGGTCATCGTCATCACCGGACACGGCGACATGGACCTGGCCATCCAGGCCCTGAACCTCGACGCAACGGATTTCATCAACAAGCCGCTCAAGCGCGAAGCTTTGGAAAAGGCCCTGACGCGGGCCAAGGAGCGCATGAATATCGCGCGCAACAGCGAGGGGCAGGTGATCCTGGAGGAAAAGGACCGGGCTGTGGTTATCGGCGTACGGGGCAATGTCTCGGCCATGACCATTCCCAGGCTCTCCGAAGCCTTTGAGAAGGCCGTGTCCATGAACAAGGAGGCCGTGCTCATCGAGTTCGAGAAAAACGCCTCCATCAACGGTGCGGGAATCACCGGCCTGACCAAGCTTTTGAGCGACAGCGAGGGCTCGGGCGTGCGGATCTACCTGGCCGGTCTGTCGAGCAACTTCCGGTCGGTGTTCGAAGCCCTTGGGATCACCCGTTATGCCGAGTTGTTCGACCAGGACAAGGAGACGCTGACCGACGCCTAGCTACTGGGCCAGCTTTTCCAGTTCGTGGATGATGCCCCCCAGGTCAGGGCGTGAGTTGATGTCGTGGACGTCGATGTAACGGATGACGCCCTGCTTATCGATGATCACGATGGCGCGCTCTGCCATACCGTCGGAACGCAGAATGCCCAGCGCCCCGGCCACCTTGCCGTGAGGCCAGAAATCGGACAGCACCGGAAAGCCCAAGCCGTGCATGGCCTTGATCCACATGGCCTGGGACGGGGTGTTGTCCTCGCTGATGCCGAGGATCTCGGCGTCCAGGCCGTGAAACATTTCCAGCGCCAGGTTGTATCCCGGCCACTGGTCCGAACAGACCGGAGTCCAGGCTGCCGGGACAAAGGACAGGACCACGTTTTTCTTGCCCCGGTAGTCGCTCAGGGTAACCGTGCCGCCGCTGATCGCGGGCAGGGTGAAGTCCGGGGCCATGTCGCCCACCTTGACCTTGAGCGTCGAATCAGTGGGTTTGAGGCGGCCGGGATCGAAGGTGTCCACGTGATCGGCCAGAGCCACCTGGGCCAGCAAGGCCCAGGCCAGCAGCCCGCATGACAGCAGGATGAAAAGCTGTTTGCGTTTCATGCCTCCCTCCTATTTCCCTACCAGATCCAGCATGTTCTGCAAAAACGCATCCTTGTCCTTGATCTCGCCCTCGTGGAAGACCAGAATCTCCCGTTTGCGGTCGCGCAGATCGACCAGATAGTAGGCCGGAGTGCCGACGTTGCCCACGGCCTTGTGGGCGATATAGTCCGGGTCCTCGAAGAGCGGGAACTGAACCTCGAATTTCTTGCGGTAGAAGGCCACCTCAAAAGGCGTGTTGCCCGCCGCGATGCCCACGAAGCGGATCTTGTCGGCCTGGTCGGAGGCCAGAAGCCGGGCGAACATATCGTTCACCCCGGGGGCGTCGTGCTGGCAGATGGGGCAGTACATGCTGAACACCTCCACGAACACGAAGTCCGCGTTGATGTCCGAAAGACGGATGTCGCCTTCGGGGACGCCCAGGTACTGGCGCTGTTCAGGGCTGATCTTGCCTTGGAGCGCTACATCGGGGAACACGTCCGCAGCCATGGCATTCGCGGCCAGGGCCATTGCCGCAACGAACAGGCAGGCAGCCAGACTCAGTGTGTATCGTTTCATAACGTTGTCCTTGTCGTTTAGTTTTACTGCGTCGAAGACAATAGTATTGCCGAAAAAATGAAAATTCATCAACCACAGACCTCACTCTCCTGCTTCAGCACCTTGCCTGTGCAGGTCGAACGGGGTAGGCTTCCAGGCTGGATTTCATTCCAAGCAAAAGGACGCATCATGGAAAACAAGCCTCTTGTTCCCTCTTTGTTGACCGGCATACTCCTGGCTGTAGGCTTTGTGGCCGGCTGCTGGGTTCTGGCCGGAGCCCTTGTCGATTTCAAGGCGATGGACCGCTATGTCTCGGTCAAGGGACTGGCCGAACGGGAAGTGCCCGCTGATCTGGCCATGTGGCCCATCAGCTTCAGCGTGGCCGCCGACACCCTGCCCGACCTGGACGCGGCTCTGGCCGCCTCCCGCCAAAAGGTGCTCGCCTTTCTCGAGGAACAGGGGCTGGGCCAGGCCGACATCATGAACGCGGCCCCCCAGGTTCAGGAGAACCGCTACAACTCGCCCAACCAGCGGCCCATGCACCGTTACACGGCTCAGGCGGTCGTCACCGTGCGCACCGGGGACATCGCCAAGGTCAAGAAGGGGATGTCCGTTGCGGGCGAACTGGTCTCGCGCGGCGTGCTCCTGGTGCAGAACTACGAATTCCGCCCGACCTTCGCCTTCACCGGCCTGAACGGCATCAAGCCGGACATGATCGCCGAGGCCACGCGCAACGCCCGGGACGCGGCCAAGCAGTTCGCCGAGGACTCCGGCTCCCGCGTGGGCGGAATCCGGCGCGCCTCCCAGGGCTACTTCTCCCTCCAGGACCGCGATCAGTATACGCCGGAAATCAAGAAAGTCCGGGTGGTAACCAGCGTGGATTACTTCCTGGAAGACTAACGCAAACCATGTGAAAAGGCCGCTCCCTTGCCGGGAGCGGCCTTTTTTTTGCAAATTTTGGCGCGACGGCTAGAGCAGAAGCAGACGGACCGCCTCCACCCCCGACCAGGTCTGATACAGGGCCAGGACAAAGGCGCACAGATTGGCCGCTCCGTGAACCAGAGCCAGTCCCGGTCGCTTGCCACTCGGCTTTTGCAGCAGGTAGCCGGTGAGCAGACCGATCAGGATGAACGGCCACATGAGCATCCCCGCCCCATAGTGCGGCCCGGTCAGCCCCAACGCCCCCCAGGTTTGCTGGGCCATGTACAGGCCGAACACCAGCCCGACCAACCAGAGCCAGGCCGCGATCTTGCCCTGTTTGACATGGCCCTTCCAGTCAAAGGCGCACTTCTGCTTGAGGTGCTGGAAGCGAAACCGGTTGATGCCCATGAACAGGACCCGGATGGCGATGAGCAGGGCCGCGAGTTGGAGAATGGGGTGAAGCCAGAGCATGATCGTCCTTGAATACGGTTATACGGTGGCGAAGAGGAGCGAAGCGAGACCCAGGGGAAGGGACAAATGCATGGCCGCCAGAGCGGGCTTGTGCCGGTTCACGGCGGCCAGCCAGGCTGCCGCGCCCCCGGCCAAAAGCATGGTGGGCAGGACAATGGCGCGCATTGAGGCCGGTCCGGCCATGCCCGCGAAACAGCCAAGCCCCACAAAATATGCGGCTACCCAAACGGCCATGAGCCGGGCTCGAAAAACCGGCGTCAGCCCGATGTTGAGCACGGCAAACCCGGCCTTGCCGTAGTCCTGACGATGTTTTTCGGCCAGCAGCCAGAAATGGGGCACCTGCCAGAGATAGAAGATCACGGCCACGCCGAGGATATGGGGATCAAGCCACCCTCCACCGGCGGCCAGCCAGCCGGTCACGGGCGGAGCGGCTCCGGCCACGCCCCCGGCCAACAGGGCCATGGGCGTTATCCGTTTCAGCGGGGTGTACAGGCCGTTGTACACGGCCACCACCATGAGCCCGGCGATCAGCGTCGGCCACCCACCGGCCCGAAAGAACAACGCCAGCCCGGTCAGGCTGAACAGGGCGGCCCAGACCATCCCGCGCGCCGTCGTCATGCGCCCGGAGGCCAAAGGCCGATTGCGGGTGCGTTCCATGCGCGCGTCGCGCTCACGCTCCTGGACCTGGTTCAGGGCCGAGCATCCGCCGCAGAGCAGGAAGGCCCCTGCCGCCGCCATGAAGGCGTGGCCCGAACCTCCGAACAATTGACCATGATAGAACGAGCCAAAGAAGCTCCCGGCGGCCACGGCCAGGCTGACCCTCGGACGGATCAGGGAAGCGACGTCGCAGAAAGGCTCCGCAATCATTCGGCATCCTTCTTTGCCAGTGACTTGATGTACCCGATGAGCTGCTCCACCGAACCCGGCTCCAGATCGTCGAACGCGGGCATCTGGTCCTCGTAGCCGTCAGGGACGTCCGCCGACGGGTCGACGATGGCCTTGTGGATGTAGTCGTCATCCGCCTTGAGCGTATAGGGCTTGCCGTCCGCGGTCTTGCCCTTGCGCTCGCTGCCGTACAGGCCAAGGAAGCTCGGACCGACGTCGTCCGTGCCGTCATCGGAGTGGCAACCCATGCAGCCCAACTCGTCGGCCAGGACCGCACCCTTGTTCTTGCCCTGTCCGCCCTTGAGCAGATAGGCGGCCATGACGCCCAGCTGGGCGTCGGACAGCTCGTCGCCGTAGGCCGGCATCATGTCGTCCCAGCCCTTGACCAGGATCGCGCCGGGTTCACGCACGGACTGGCGGATGTAGGCCTCGTCGGGCTTGATCTTCTTCTCCGTGCCGTCGGGCAGGATCACGGTCTCCTCACGGCTGCCCAGGTCGAGCAGGCTCGGCGCCGACTCCTCGGACAGGTCCATGGAATGACATTCGAAGCAGCCGAATTCCTCAAGCAGAGACATGCCGAGTTCCTCCTCGGCAGGTTCGGCCTTGGCGTTGACCCAGTTGTCGAAATCCTCTTGTTCCACCACGCGCAGGAGGGTGATCATGTCCGCGTGCTTGAGTCCGCAGTACTCTGCGCAGAAGATGTCGTAATCGCCCACGGTGTCGGACTGGAGCCAGGCATTGGTGTCCATGCCCGGCACCATGTCCCATTTCACGCGCATGGCCGGGACATAGAAGGAGTGGATGACGTCCCGGGTGGTCAGGTCCAGCTTGACCGGGGTATCCACCGGGATGACCAGCTCCTTGGAAGTCTTGCCGTTATCGTAGGTGAACCGCCAGGACCACATGCGTCCTTCCACGGCCACGGTCATGGCCCCTTCCGGAATGGTGCGCATGGCCTTGAACGAGGTCCAGCCGGTCCAGAACAGGCCGAGCACGATGAGCGTGGGCAGGACCGTCCAGATGATCTCCAGGCTGATGGACCCCTCAATGTTCGTGGGCTTTGGATTGCGTGTGTAATGGTAGCGCCACAGGAAGTAGATCATGGTCACTGTCACGGCCACCAAAATGAACACGGCGAATCCGAGGATGATCAGAAAGGCCTGGTCAACTCCCTTGGCGGCGGTGAAAATCTGCGGATACATCGTTTCCTGTCCCTGTATGCGTTCCTCCGGCTGTGGGCCGGGTTACCGGTTTGCAGTGTCGAAAAAGGTGAATCCGATGAAGATGGCCAATATGACGAAGGCCACCAGGACCATGATCTTGATCGTCCAGTTCTCGTACTTGAGGTGCATGAAGAAAAAGACCACCAGAGAGGCCTTGAGCGAGGCGATGGCCATGGCCACAACCACGTTCAGGAAGCCGAGATGGATGGTGGACACCTCCACGGTGACGGCCGTGAGCGCCATGAGCGCGGCCCATATGCCGATGAACAGGCCGTAGCCCGGTCCGTGATGTTTTGTCTGTTCGTGCTCGTTCATGCCTTTGCCCGCCTAGGTGATGAGGTAATAGAGCGGAAAGAGGTAGATCCAGATCAAGTCCACCAGGTGCCAATACAGTCCGGCGTTCTCCAGAGCCACATAGTACTCCGGAGTGCACGTCCCGGCCGAGATGCGGGTCCAGACCCACAGGAACACGCCCATGCCGATGATGACGTGCAGCCCGTGCAACCCTGTCATGGTGTAGTACAGGGAGAAAAAGGCCTGCTTGCCCGGCTCCCATTGGACCAGGGTCTCGCCGCCCGGATAGAGGCCCGCATGAATCTTGTGGGACCACTCGAAATACTTGATGACCAGGAAGCAGCAGGCCAGGCCCAGGGTCAGGATGATGAATCCCTTCGCCACCCGGGGATTGCCACGCTGCAAACCGACGACGGAGAGCGCCGCGAACAGGCTTGAGGTGATCAGGACCACGGTGTTTGTGGTCCCCATGGTCACGTCCAGCAGCTTGCTCGCCTCGTGAAACTCCGTGGGGTAGCGTCCCAAAGTCACCGAGTACAGCACGAACAGTCCGCCGAACAGCAGGATCTCCGTGAACAGGAAGATCCACATGCCCATCTTGGCGCCCTGGTAATCCCTATGCTCAGTCATCATCCCTCACTTGGCTGAATTCGTAGGGGCCGTGGGTGACGACCGGTTCGGTGTCAAAGTTGTGCGTGGGCGGAGGGGACGGCAGGGTCCACTCCAACGTGGCCGCCTTCCACGGATTGCGCCCCACGGGCTCGCCCCGGTAGCGCGAGTGGATCAGGTTCCAGAGCATCAGCGCCAGCCCAGCAAAGGTGATCCAGGAACCGTACGTGGACAACTGGTGCAGGGACGTGAACTGGGGAAGATAGTCGTAATAGCGCCGGGGCATGCCTTCCAGCCCGAGGAGGTACATCGGGAAGTAGAGCCCGTTCATGCCGACCACCAGAATGATGGCCGCGATGATGGCCTGCTTGCGGTTGTACATCCGTCCGTACATTTTCGGGAACCAGTAGTGGATGGCCGCGAACATGCCGAACCCGGTGCCGCCGAAGATGACGTAATGGAAATGGCCGACCACGAAATAGGTGTCGTGGACGTGCATGTCCGGACCTGCGGACCCCAGCACGAGGCCGGTGATTCCGCCCATGGCGAAGAGGAAGATGAAGCCCAGCGCGTAGATCAGCGGCGGCTCCAGCCGGATGGCCCCCTTGTACATGGTGGACAGCCAGTTGAAGACCTTGACCGCCGAGGGTACGGCCACGATGAATGTCAGGAAGGAAAAGACCATGACCGCCGTGTCCGACATGCCGGACACGAACATGTGATGCGCCCAGACCAAGGAGCCCGCGAACGCGATGGCCAGCGACGAACCGACGATGGTCTTGTAGCCGAAGATGGACTTGCGGCAGAAGACCGGGATGATGTCGGAGATGACTCCCATGGCGGGCAGGATCATGATGTAGACCGCCGGGTGGGAGTAGATCCAGAACAGATGCTGATAGAGAATCGGGTCGCCGCCACGGGCCGGGTCGAAGATCCCCAGGCCGAGCACCCGTTCGACTGCGATCAAAACCACGGTGATGGACAGGATGGGCGTGGCCAGGACCTGAATCCAGGCCGTGGCATAGAGCGCCCAGGCGAACAGGGTCAACCGGGTCCAGCTCAGCCCGGGAGCGCGCAGCCGGTGGATGGTGACGATGAAATTCAGCCCCGTAAGGATGGACGAAAAGCCAAGGATAAACACACCGGCCACGGCCACGGACACGTTGGTGGTGGTCACGGCCGAGAACGGTACGTAAAAGGTCCAGCCGGTATCCGGCGCTCCCCCTCCGGTGAACAGCGAAACGAGTGCCGTGGCGCCGCCGATGACATACAGCCAGAAGGAAAACGTGTTCAGCCGGGGGAAGGCCACGTCCTCGGCCCCCAGTTGCAGGGGCAGGAAAAGGTTGCCGAAGGCCGCCGGGATGCTTGGGATAACCACGATGAAGATCATGATTACTCCATGCAGAGTGAATATGGCGTTGTAGGCCTGCTGCCCGATAAAATCCTTTCCGGGCTGGTAGAGCTCCAGCCGAATGACCAGCCCAAGCAGCACACCGACCACGAAGAAGGCCGTGATGCACCACAGGTAGAGCATGCCGATGCGCTTGTGGTCCAAAGTGAACAACCACTCGCGGACCCAGGACTTTCCGCCCGAGGCCATGAAGCCGGGACTCACCGCATCCGTCGCCATCTATTGCCTCTTCTTTTTCTTGCCGCCGAGCAGGAGCCAGGCCAAAAAGATGACCACGAACCCGACGATGGTGAACCCGGAGACGCGCAGGATGTCGAAGACGTAGCGACGTCCCTGGGGGTCATAATTATAGCAGAAGGAAAGCAGCCGCTTCACCGACAACCCGGTCTGGCCCCGAGCCGCCTCGGTGCCTGCCATGGTGATGTCGAACGGCAAAAAACTGGTCCCGTAGAGATAGCGGACCACCTTGCCTCCGGGGGCAATGGCGATGGCCGCCACAGGATGGGCCCACAGCCCGCCCTGCTTCTGTACCGTGTAGCCGATGGTGTTGAGAACGGCGTCGATGGACGCCTGGTCTCCGGTCAGAAAAGTCCAGTACTCGGCCGGGAAGGCGTCGCCGGAGATGGCCGTGTAGTTGCGTTTGGCCCGGGCCGCGTCCTTGGGGTTCTCGCGGGCGTCAAAGCTCAGGGAAACCACTTTGAGTTCCTTGCCTGGCGCAAGCTTCACCTCGGGCAGGATGGAGGCTACGGAGCCCTGGAGCAGATTGCACACATCCGGGCAGCGATAATAGATGGGCAGCAGAAGAATGGGTGCGTCGGCCAGTTCGGGCAGGGTTACCCGGTTCCCCTCGGAATCCGTGAATGGCACGTCCGGGAGCATGGCCCCGAGATGTTCCTCGATGCCTACAGGGAGGTCGGCCTTTTCGGCCTCTTCCATCATCTTTTCATGGTCGTGGGGGGCGTCCATGGGCTGGTCGCCCATGTCGTGGCCACTCATGTCGTGGCCGGCCGCGTTTTGGTCGGCCATGTTGTGATCGGCCATGTCATGAACGGCCGCGTTCTGGTCGTCCATGGCGTGTTCGCCCATGTCGTGGCCGGTGTGTTCCATGGACGTCTGCGCCGCATCCATTCCCTTGTCAGGGGCGTCAGCCCCGCTGGTCGCCCAACAAGGGGCGGCCAGCAGGACGACGACTATGAACAAAGCTGCGAAAGAACGCATCCGCTCTTCCTAGAGGGAACCGATGTAGGCGCCCAGGGCTTGAATCTCCTCGGGAGACAGCTTGCCCACAACGCGTTCCATGGTTCTTTTCTTGGCCCCTCCGTAGGTGCCATCCTTATAGCCCGTGAGCTTCATTTCGATTTCCTGTGCGCTCTGGCCCTTCAGGACCACGCCGCCGCCGGCCTTGGAAGACTCGGTTCCGTCACGATGGCAAGCCGCACAGTGCTTCTGGTAGTATTCGCCACCGTCAACGGCATAGGCGGCGGTAACGCCGAAACAACACAGGATAGTCAACACAGCCAACAATTTTTTCATGTCATCCTCAACTAGTCGAGATAAAGGTTTGAACTTGATTCCTATTCGCCACAATAAACACTTTTCATTTTTTTTCAAACCGCTGGCGCGTTATAATTACGTCCATTCGTCATATAAACATCAAAAACTTACCACCTTCTCAATATTCTAATAGCTTATTCCTCGAAAAAGGTCGTAACGTGGGTCCTGACCGGGTCTTCTCGATCCCGGAAAGAAGATTTGGAGGCATGTTATGGGCATCAAATGGAAGTTGCTGTTGATCACGGGTTTGCCGGTTTCCGCCATTCTGATCATTTTCGTGGTTGGGATCACCAGCTTCAACGTACTGAATTCGAACATGGTTTCGGTGAACGGGCTGCACATGGACCGGGCCACGATGATCGATGCCGACCGCGATGCGTACCAGGCTCAGGTGGCGGTCATGGAGGCCGAAACCGCGACTTCGCTTGAAGAGCTGAACAGGGACAAGGCGGCTTGTACCGAGAACATGCAGCAGACCTGGGACAGAATAACCGGACCCGCCAAAGGCTTCAGCCCGGAAATGGAAGGCGACTTCAATGCCTTCAAAACAGATTTCAAGGCCTGGGAAACGGCCAACAACACCATCCTGAAGTTGACCGACGAAACCCTGTCCGCCAACCTCGCCCGCGACGAGGCGGAAAAGTCCGCCCTGGGCTCCTTCGATGCCATGCGCGAGGTCATCAACCAGCTCGGCGAGACAGCCGACGCCCGGTTGAAGAACCCCTTGCTGCCCAATGACGAACGGATGCGCACGGAAGAGGCGCTTTCAGTGATCCTCAACGCCGACCGTGACGCCTACCAGGCCTACGTTGCCCAGCTCCTTATCATGCGTACCCTCGACCCCGCTGTGATCAAGAGCGAGGCGGAATCCTACACCGAGAACCTCGGACAGACCCGCGATCGCGTACTCAAGGGCGCGGGGCTCCTCGGCGCCGAAGGGCGGAAGCTGGAAAACGCATTTCAGACCCAGCTCGACACCTGGGCCAGCTACAGCCAGAAAGTTGTCGATTTATCCACCGCCAATGCGGACAAGAATCTCAAGAGAATCAACCTGATGGGTGAGAGCACAAAGACCTTTGAGGCCATGCGCGAATCCATCGATCGCCTGGGACAGGCCCAGGTGCAAAGAGTCGACGCGCAGATGAGCGACCTTGCCTCCGTGGTCAGCCGGACAATCTGGACCTACGTGCTCATATCGCTGGTGTTCACTCTTGCCTCGGTGGTCATCACCCTGATCTTCTCCTCCAGAATGGCGAGCGTCATGAAGCAGGCCGCGGGCGTGGCCGAAGCCCTTTCCGGAGGCGACTTCACGGTTCGCCTGGATGTGCACCGCAATGACGAGATCGGCCAATTGGCCCAAGCTATCGGCACCATGATCGACAAGCTCAGATCCATCGTCTTCGAAGTGCAGGACTCCGCCTCGAACGTGGCCTCCATCTCCGAAGAACTGGCGGGTTCCTCACAGACCATGAGCCAGGGCGCCACCGAACAGGCCGCCGCCGTGGAAGAAGTCTCCGCCTCCATGGAGGAGATGTCCTCAAGCATCAGCCAAAACTCCGATAGCTCCAGCAAGACCGGCGAAATCGCCATGCGCACCGCGGATGAAGCCCGCAAGGGCGGTGAAGCCGTACGCCAGACCGTGGAAGCCATGACCCAGATCGCGGAAAAGATCTCGATCATCGAGGAGATCGCCCGGCAGACCAACCTGCTGGCCCTGAACGCAGCCATCGAGGCCGCCCGGGCCGGTGAGCAGGGCAAGGGGTTCGCGGTGGTTGCGGCCGAGGTTCGCAAGCTGGCCGAGCGCAGCGGCACCGCCGCGGCCGAGATCGGCGAGCTGTCCGCCTCCAGCGTGGAAGTGGCCGCCCGGGCCGGGAAGATGCTGGACTCCATCGTTCCGAACATCGAGGAGACCGCCGAACTGATCCAGGAAATCTCCGCCGCCAGCAACGAACAGAATGCGGGGGCAACCGAAATCAACAGCGCGCTGCAACAGCTGGATTCCGTGGTTCAGACCAACGCCAGCTCTTCGGAGGAAATCGCCTCCACGGCCGAGGAACTGTCCTCACACGCCGTGCAGCTCGAATCGACCATGGCCTTCTTCAACCTCGGACATGGCTCCACCGGCGCCCTGCCCGGCGGGTCGGGTAAGACCAAATCCAAGCCCGCCATGCTTCCCCAGGGTAGCGGCAAGCGTACCGAGCCTAAACCCGTAGACGGCATGGACCTCGATCTGGACGATGGGGACGACGCCTTCGAGCGGTTCTGATAGCTCATTGATTTGCTCATCATGCTGGGCGGTCCCGATGCCGGGGCCGCCCTTTTTTCGTTTTTTTACGGTCAAATATGTCCACTAAAAATAGAAAATTGACGCCGCTCTACTCCATCAAATGTGGACACGGCTTTTCGACTACGACAGGAATTCTGATTTGGTCACATTTTTAAATACAAACATATTAACTGATTAAAAACTTTTTTTGAATGCAATCACTGGCATGTCCCTTGCTTCGTACAATGCACATTCCTTACTGGAGGATGCAATGATGAGACGAAACAACACGCACAAGAAAAAGCGGCTCGGCATGGCCGCAGTGGAAATGGCCATGCTGCTGCCCGTATTCTTAATATTGATGATGGGCGTGATGGACGCGGCCCGATTGTTTTGGACCCGTGGGGTGGTGCGGGACGCTGCTTTCGAGGGCGCGCGAATGGCCGTCCTCAACGAGCCCACCCTGAATCAGATCAAGGACGTGATCCAAAAGGAACTGATCGCCGGCGGTGTCGAACAGGCGGCCCTGGTTCAGGTCGGCCCGCGTGAGCCGTCCGAGCCGGTGGATGTGACCGTTTCCGTGCCTTTTGAATTCCTGGTCCTCGGCAACCTGATCCCGTCAGTGGCCGACAGTTGCAGCCAGGTCGCGGCCACGGCCGTCATGACCCACGAGAGGTAGCCATGCGCAAGAACAACGACACCACAAGCGGCAGCGCGGCCATTGAATTCGCCCTGCTCATGTCCCTTCTTCTGGTCCCCTTGCTGGCCGGGATCTGGGACGCCGCCAAGATAATAGACATGAATCAGATTCTTACCCGGGCCGCCCGCGAGGGCGTGATCATGGCCTCGCGCGGGGACGACCCCGCGGAAACGGTACTCTCCTACGTGGCGTCAGAAGGGCTTACCACGGACAACCTGACCGTATCCGTGGAACTCGGACCCGACGACCGGGATCTGGGACAGGAGGTCTCGGTCTCCCTGAATTACAACTTTGCGGACAGCACCGTGTTCCCCTGGGACAACCTCATGCCCGGCGGCATGACCACGGTAGCCCGCGCCAAGATGGAGTAACGGCCATGCGCAACATTATCCATAGACTGAACGACGAACGCGGCTTCGCCACCGTGATGGTCAGCATGTGCATGGCCGCCCTCATGGGGTTGACCGCCCTGGCCGTGGACCTCGGCCGGGCGTACCTCAAGCGGAGCGCACTGCAGACCGCGGCTGACGCGGGGGCCCTTGCCGGGGCAAATTCGCTGCTGGCAGAAGGGCGCGACCTCGCCAAGCTCCGCCGCATCGTGGCCAACTATGCCTCCCGCAACCTGACCGACGAGGACGTGCCCGACAAGGCCCTGACCGACGCGGACATCGTGTTTCTTCGCGACGGCGTACCCGATGAACAGAACCCGGACCAGGTGGAAGTGACCATCTCCCTGACCGCCCTGCGCGAAAACCCCTTCCCACTCTATTTCGGAAAGGCCGTGGGCAAGCCCTTCATGGACATTACCGTCACCGCCCGGGCCGGACTGGCAGGCATGTGCTCGAGCAAGTGCTCCAAGCCCTTTGTCGTGCCGACAAAGTACGAGTGGGACGACAACGCCGCCCCCGGCACCAAGTATTACCAGAATGGAACCCTGGACGTGGAAAGCCCGCAGGAGATGGCCACCATCAACGTGCTCGGCTACACCCAGGACGACGTGGGCACCCAGATCATCATCAAGCCCGGCGATCCGAGCCTGACCATCGTGCCCGGCCAGTACAACCTGGTGGACCTGCCTCCGGTGAACAAGGGTGACCCGATCACCGGCGCGGCCATGATCAAGGAAAACATCGAAGGCTGCACCGGCTCCAACAGCTATGCCACCGTGGCCCCGGGCGATGAGTTGCTGCTGGAACCGGGCAACTCCGCCGGGCCGGTCAAGGCCGGAACCAGCACGCTCATCGGGCTGGACCCCTATGCCGCCTGGGATGAAACGACCAACGCGATCGAAGGCAGTTCCTTCAGCGATCCGCTGGACAGCCCGCGCGTTGTCATCATCTCCTTCTACGACCCCCGCTACCCTCCCGCAGGCGGTCGCAACACCCTGACCGTGTACGAACTGGGCGCATTCTTCATCGAAAGCGTGGACAGTTCGGGCAACGTCCAGGCTCGGTTCATCAACACCGTGGCGGTAGACCCCGATTCCGACGGCTCGGATTGCCTCCTGCGCATCAGCCGACTGATGCTCGATTCAACCAGGCAATAGCCCTCCTCTCCTTCCGACATCCCTCCCTCCTCAAGGACGCCGGCCAACTTGGCCGGCGTCCTGCCGTAACTCGCCTAATACCTCCTTGTTCAGGAGGAAAAGACCACTTAACCCCGCCGTTGAGCCAAATCAGGGGTTCTTTTGGCTATTTTACTCAAAAATAACGAACCTAGCAGGTCTGGAATACCCATTTAACTCTGAAAAGAATGGACTATTTTCTTGCCATGTGCTTATACATAGCTCTGTCTCAGGCCAAACGATTGCTTAAGGTAGGGAACCTTTTGAAATATTTGAATATTTCTGGTGCAATTGAGTCTAGAGCCCGAGATTTTAGCTGGTATCAGCAACGGAATCGAGGGTGCACTTCGGGAAGGGATGCACTTCCTGGTTCGGACGGCGCAAACCGCCCGACCGCCTCGAATCCTTGGGAGTCGAAAGCGTCCAAAGCGGCGATCCCGGGCAGATCGCTCATGGAGGGCTTCACCACCCGCAACGGGTCATCCCTTGGATTCAGACACGCCCGCCGGGCTGCGCACCGCGTGCCCGGCGGATGCCTGTAATCCGATGACCCTGCCGGGATGGCCCGAAGTGACCGCCGCCGGATGGATACGACCCCGCGTTGAATGAACGGTCTCGCCTTTAAGGCGGGATGATTTTTTGCCGCTCTTTCGGGAGCGGTGTCACAACACAAGGGGGTGCTATGGGAAAAATCTCCTCATGGGACTGGGAACCCGGCCAAAAAACGGTCGTTAAATCCCTCTCCCTCCTCGAAGGACACGAATGGCAGGAAGAGCCGTACGTTTCGCCTGACGGCGAGACTTTCGTCGCGATCGTCAAGGTCGGCGACGGCGAATTCTCCATTCGCACCAACGACTCGGTCTGGGAAGCCACGTTCGAAAAGATCTGGTATCCGAAATTCTCCCCTGACGGCCGCCTGACCGCCATCTGCCAGCAGGACATGGAATGGGTCCTGGTCGCCGACGGCGAAGCCATGGGCGAGACCACCGACTATATCTGGGACACCATGTTCAGCGAAGACGGCTCCGTCATCGCCACCATGTGCAAGTCCATGGAACAGTACGGTATCTCCATCAACGGCGAGCCTTGGGAAACCCTGTATGAAAACGCCAACATGCCCGCCCTGTCCAAGGACGGCGCGCACTCCGCGGCCGTGGTTCAGGCAGAAGGCCTGGCCGCCGCCGACCTCGAAGGGTTCAAGCGCGGCGTGTACACCGTGGCCATGGACGGCGAAGCATGGAAGGGCCGTTACGTAAACATCTGGAACCCGGTGTTCAACAAAACCGGTGATTCCATTGCAGCCACCTGCAGGACCACGGTTTACGACCACACCATCGTGGTCGACGACAAGCCCTGGCCCAAGACCTACAACCAGGTCTGGGAACCGGTCTTCTGTCCCAAGGACGGCAGCGTTGCCGCTCCGGTCCGCGTGGCCGGCAAATGGGGCGTGGACAAGGACGGTCAGACCCTGTGGGAACCCCGCTACGTCCAGTGCTTCTATCTCCAGTACGACGCCTCCGGCGAAAAGCTGTGGGCCGTGGTGGCCACCAGCTACGGCCAGTTCACCGCCTGCGTGAACAACGCAGCCTGGAACGAGACCTGGCCCACCGTTTCCGATCTGGTGGTCAGCCCCGACGGACAGCGCGCCGCCATCCTGGCCTCCAATTGCAACGAGGACTTCCGCATCGTGGTTGACGGCACTCCCTGGTCCGGCACCTACGACATGGCCTGGCCCGCGGTCTTCTCTCCCGATTCCAAGACAGTGGCCGCCAAGGTGGAAAAGAACGGCAGATTCCGGATTCTGGTCAACGGCAAGTCCTATGAACGGGACTTCGACGCCGTTTGGCCTCCGATCTTCAGCGAGGACGGCACCAAGGTGCTCATCCGCGCCATCGAGAACAACAGCTACATCCGCATCGTCGCGGAAGTATGCGACTTCTAAGGGGGAGCTGATATGACTGATTTCTATGTCTTCGCCACCGGCCCCCTCGCCTGGATCGCCTTCGGCATCTTTATCCTGGGCGCCATCTACCGTTTGGTCAGCATGTATTCGCTGGCCAAGGCCAAGGACGGTTCCTCCATCGCCTACATGAGCTGGTACTACGGGCTTCGCTCCATCCTGATGTGGATGATCCCGTTCAAGTCCATGGGCTGGAAATCCGATCCCCTGATGACCGTGACCACCTTCATCTTCCACCTCTGCTTCCTGCTGGTGGCCGTGTTCCTGGGCGCTCACGTTGTCCTGTGGGATACCGCGTTCGGCATCTCCATCCCGAGCCTGCCCTCGCAGTTCGGCGATATCGTCAGCTTCGTGGCCCTGGCCTGTTGCGCCGTCTTCGCGTACCGCCGCTTCGCGCTGCCGCACGTCAAGGGCGTCACCCGCTGCCAGGACTGGTTCGCACTGGTTCTCGTGGCCCTGCCCTTCATCACCGGCGTGCTGGCCTACCACCAGGTGGGCTCGCCCCTGGTCATGACCACCCTGCACGTACTCTCCGGTGAACTGCTGCTCGCTCTGATCCCGTTCACCCGCCTGAGCCACGCGCTGTTCGTCCTGTTCACCAGGGCGTACATGGGTTCCGAGTTCGGCGGCGTCCGCCATGCCAACGACTGGTAGGCCAAACCATACAGTAACGCGAGGTACGAATAATGAGTCACATAGCTGACAGAATCATATCCGATGTCGGCCTTGAAGCCGGCGTCGCCGCGTTGACCACCGAGAAAATCGAAAAAGTGGTCAACCAGATGCTCAAAAGTGAAACCGGTGCCAAACTCCGGGCGTACAGGGAGACGTGCATGCGTTGCGGCCTCTGCTCACAGGGCTGCCACTACTACATGTCCCACGACGCCGATCCGAGCTACTCGCCCGTGAACAAGGCCACCGAGACCATGTACGAACTGATGGACAAGAAGGGCAAGGTCTCGCCCCAGCGGATCTACGAGATGGCCCAGATGGCCTACACCGAATGCAACCTCTGCAAGCGGTGCGCCCACTACTGTCCCATCGGCATCGACACCGGCTACATCATGTCCCAGGTGCGTCGCATCTGCTACCTGCTGGACGTGGTCCCGCAGTACATCCGCGACACAGCCCACTCCCACGCCTCGACCATGAACCAGATGTGGGTCAAGGACGACGAGTGGATCGACTCCCTGCAGTGGCAGGAGGACGAGGCCCGCGACGAGTTCCCGGACCTGCGCATCCCGCTCGACAAGGAAGGGGCCGACGTCTACTACTCGGTCATCGCTCCGGAACCCAAGTTCCGGACCCAGCTCATCTACCAGGCCGCGGCCATCATGAACGCCGCCGGCATCGACTGGACCATGCCGTCGCATCCGGGTTGGGACAACTCGGACATGTGCATGTTCGTGGGCGACTATGAAAACATGGGCCGCCTCAAGCGCTCCCACTACGAATCGGCCCAGAAGCTGCGCGTCAAACGCATCGTCATGGGCGAATGTGGCCACGCCTTCCGCTCGGTCTACGACATGGGCAACCGCTGGCTCGGCCACAAGAAGATGCCGGTTCCGGTCATCCACGCCATCGACTTCTACTGGGAGCTGATCAACGAAGGCAAGATCAAGATCACCCACCAGTACGAGAACCCGGTGACCATTCAGGACCCGTGCAATATCATCCGCGGCCGAGGCCTCATGGACAAGCTGCGCGACGTGGTCCACTTCCTGTGCAAGGAAGTGGTCGAGATGACCCCCAACCGCGAGCACAACTACTGCTGCTGCGCGGGCGGCGGCGTCATCAACTGCGGGCCGCCGTTCAAGAACACCCGCATGACCGGCAACCGCGTCAAGGCCGAACAGCTCAAGGCGACCGGCGTGCACGACGTTGTCATCCCGTGCCACAACTGTCACGGCGGCATTGAAGACATCATCGGTTATTATGATCTCGGGATGCACGGCAAGTTCATCAGCGACATCATCTACGAACTGATGGAAAAACCGGAACTCTAGGAGGACGCCATGAAAAAGAATACCTTCACCCTCGCGGCCTCCATGCTGACCGTCATCCTGCTGGTTGTCGTGTACATGGTCCCCGTGGCCTTTTCCCAGGACGACATGACGCAAGTGCCCGTGGACGGCTTTGCCAAGCTCGAACGCCCCCGCGTGCCCTTCATGCATGACGCCCACAACGAAAAGGCCGGCCTGGACGACTGCGTCATCTGCCACCATTCCAAGAACGACGACGGCACCCGTAACATGGAGACCTCCTCCGAGGGCGAGCCGTGCAGCTCCTGCCACGCGGAAACGCGCACTGACGGCGGCACCCCGCTCATGCGCGCCTACCACCTCCAGTGCCAGGGTTGCCACAAGGAACAAGGCAAGGGCCCCGTGGCCTGCGCTGAGTGCCATCCCAAATCCTAACGGATAGAGGTTAGACCCCCGAAAATAAGGCGGCTCCACAAAGGAGCCGCCTTTTTTTCTTGGGTCTGGTGGGGGGGCGGCTTCCGATAGCAGGCCATCTGCACATTTTTTCCGGCCGCGCCAATCCTCACGTAGACGGCTACGCTGCGGTGAAAGCCCCCCAGGAGAAAATGCACAGCTGCCCCACTCTCGAAAGCCTATCCCGAGGACGCACGTACGGCAGGAAAAAGAGAGAGCCGCTGTCGGGTGCTGCGCACCCGAATCGCTCCAGGGAGGGAGGAGCGCGACGGTGGGACCGAGGGCTTTTTTTTGAGCGCTGTTTTGAGGGGGCTGCCCCGCGAAGCGGATAGAAAAAGTTTAGGAGGGATGAGGGGATGGGGGTTCGGGGGAAGGGGAGAAGGGAACCCTTTTCTCAAAGGGTTCCCTTCTCCCCTTCCCCCGGCCGCCGGAGGCCTCACTCGACATCAGACGGTTCGTCGAACAACTTGAAGTCATTGAGGAAGCGCTCCTTACGGTGGGCCACGGCGGCGTCGTTGGACATGATCATGTCGAGTTGGCGTGTATGGGAGATGAGGTAGCCGATGATCTTGAGTCGGTTGCCCATGGTTTCACGGTCCAGGCCTTCGACACGGGCGAACATGTTGTCCTGGCGCACGCGCACGCGGAAGTCGAACATCTCCAGCAGATCGCCCACGAACCGGGCGCGGCGGATGCGACGTTCCATGTTGGCGGCACCGCCCTTGAACTGGAAGGACGCGTAGTTCTCGCTGATCCGCTCGCCCACCAGCGCCTCGACCCCGCAGAAATGGAAGCCGAAACGGGACTGAAGCGAGCAGTAGTTTTTCGAGACCATGAAATAGTTCTTCTGGGTGTAGCGGGTATTGGCCGACGGCACCAGATCGGGGTTCATGGTGGCCTCGAACATGACCGACATGAGCCCCCGGCCATGAACCGGCGGCGGGCCTTCCCATGGCACGGCCTGCATGCCCTCCCAGAGCATCCGCATGGGGTAGGAGACGATGTGTTCGAGCAGGATGCAGCGGTCCTTGCGCTCCTGGCCCTCGGGCGAGAACCCGTCGTCCAGGTTGAGAATCCAGAACTGCTTGGGCACATCGCAGATGAGCTGACGGCTGGCGGCCTCGATGTAGTCGTCATGGGTACCAAACTCGAACATGACGTTCACGGCCCGCTCGTGGCAGTAACGCATGACGTCGTGCAGAGTGCGGCAATTGGCGGGCTTGAACTCCGGGGACTCCGGGTTGGTCAGGTTCAGGCGGACGATGTGGCGGGCGGCCTTGCGCAGGGCTCCCTGGACCGGGCTGCCGCGCATGATCCGCTGCCGGGGATGGTCCTTGAGCAGGGCTTCCACGGCACCTTCGTATACTGCCCGGCCCTCGGCATCCACGGTCAGGATACGGCCGTTCTCGAACCGGCCCACCGCGTCCTTGACCCCGAACAGGGCCGGGACGCCGAACTCGCGGGCCACGTTGGCCAGATGCCCGGCCATGCCGCCCTGCTCGGAAATGAGTGCGCTGGCGCGATCCAGGAGGGCCGCCCTGCTGGGCAGGGCCTGACGCAGGATCAACACACCGCCGTCCGGGAAGCTCAAGGCATCCACGTCCTTGCGCAGGGTGAAGGCCGGCCCCACGCCCACGCCCGGGCTGGCGGTCCGGCCGCCTGTCAGTACCGGCGCCGGCAGGTTGGCGGCGGGCGCGGCATCCTCACCCGAGGAGACGCGCATGAGCGGTCGGCACTGCAAAAGATGGAAGGCCCCGTCCGGAGTCATGGCCCACTCGATGTCCTGAGGCGTGCCGAAATGGTCCTCCACGCGAACAGTCTCCCGGGCCACTAGCAAAGCCTGTTCCTCGGTCAGCGACGGCTGGGTCCCCATGTCCCCGGTCAACTCCTCACGGCAGACACCCTCGTGCTGGCTGCAAACGTACATGTCTGCCTTGTCGGCCACGTGGACCTCCTCCACGCGCAAAGGATCGCGGGCCACGATAAACTCGTCGGTCCCGGCCGTTCCATCCACCACGGGCTTGGGCAGCCCCCAGACCGAACTGATGGACACCCGGTCATCGCGCACGTTGACCGGATTGCCGGAATAGGCCACGCCCCCGGCCACGGCCTCGACCATGGTCATGCAGCCAACCGACATGGCCACGTCGTCGTCGCGGATGCCATGGCTCAACCTGTAG
This sequence comes from uncultured Pseudodesulfovibrio sp., assembly GCF_963662885.1. Lineage (NCBI taxonomy): Bacteria > Pseudomonadati > Thermodesulfobacteriota > Desulfovibrionia > Desulfovibrionales > Desulfovibrionaceae > Pseudodesulfovibrio > uncultured Pseudodesulfovibrio sp. The sequence goes on along the minus strand of NZ_OY760055.1, from coordinate 345,030 downwards.
GCCATGGCCTGGCGGGAATACTTGGAGGCGACCACTTCCTTGTAGGCGTCGAGCAGTGAGGAGCGGTCCACGTTGAGCACGGACCGGTACTGTCCCGCAAAGGAAGAGCCCTCGATGTCCTCGCCAAGGGCGCTGGAGCGCACGGCCAGATCCGGACTTGACCCGAGCCGTTCGGCAAGCCGGTCGTAGGCGGCCAGGATGGCTTCGGCCAGATCGTCCGGCAGACGGGTCTCCATGATCAACTGCATGATACTGGAGGAAGCCTGGAACACGGACTCGCGGTCATCGCCCGCCATGGTCTGTATGAGCCGGTCGATCTCCGTACCGAGCCCCTGGCTGTGGGCGAACCGCTGAAAGGCGGCTACGGTAACCACGAAACCCGACGGGATGCTCAGACCGAGGCTCGCCCCAGCCTCGCCCAGCATGGCCATCTTGGGGCCGCAAAGGTCGGCGTGGTCGCGGTTGACCTCGGCGAGGTCGATGACCAGATCGCCGCCCACGACATGGTTTTCCGGCTCCAGCTCCTCCATTATCCGCTCGTTGATGGACTGCATGGCCGCGACCAGATCGTCATGGCCCTGCGTCTCCAGCTCGCCCAGATGGCGAACCATCTGGTAGATGGACGTGGAAATGCGCGTGCACAGGGTGCGCACGAAATGCATGCCGTAAGGCGTGAAGCCGCGCAGGGCCTCCTCCAACTCGCCCATGAGCTCATGGGCGCGTGTGTTGGCCTGGATAAGCAGCCGAAAATGGTCGTAGCGCGTGGCGAACACGCGACGCATCTCGGCCCGCTCCTCGGGGGTCTTTTCCTTCTTGCGGAAACGCAGCCAGTCGAACAGGCCCATGGGGTATCGTCCTTCGCGAGCAGTCTAATTCAGGGTCGCAGGGTTCATGGGGAAAGATGCCGGAATAGCCGCGATCACGAGCCGCTGGTCCGGGCCGCGATGCGGTCCTCGTGGTACTGTTTGCGCTTGAAGGCGTCCTCAAGCTTGTAGAGCAGCTCCTCGAATTCCACGGGCTTCATCAGGTAATCGAAGGCCCCGAGTTCCATCCCCCTGATGGCGATCTCCATGCTGGCATGGCCCGTGAGCATGACCACCTCGATGAGCGGACTGACTTCCTTGATCTTGTGCAGGGCCGTCAATCCGTCCATGCCGGGCATCTTCACGTCGAGCAGGATCACGTCGGGCCGGAAGGTGACCAGCATTTCCAGGGCCTCCTCGCCCGAGCCCGCCTGCTCCACGGTCATGCCGCGGCGGGAAAGCCGCTTGCACAAGGTGTTTCGAAAGGATTCCTCGTCATCCACGAGGAGCGCTTTTATATCGGCCATAGGCCACTCCCGTCTTGTTGTCGTTGCCCGCTACCCGGCCACAGCCTGTCCGATCTTGTCGAGGAGGTCGTCCAGATCGCAGGGCTTGAGCAGATAGTCGAAAGCCCCGGATTTGACGCCTTCCCTTGCCGCCTTCTCGGACCCGTGGCCGGTCAGCATGATGACCGGCATGTCCGGCACCATCTTTTTCATTATCTGCAAGACCTCTATGCCGTCCATATCATCGAGCTTGAGATCGAGCACGGCCACATCGAAATCGTGGTCCCGCAACACCCGGATGGACTCGGCCCCGCTGCCCGCCGTGGTCACGGCATAGCCTCGCTTGCCCATGCGCTTGGCCAGCACGTCGAGAAAGCCCAGCTCGTCATCGACCAGAAGCACGCGGATGGGGACCTCGGTCATGGCGGACTCCCTACTCGCCCCGGCGCAGCACGATGTGCCGGGCCCGGGCCTCGAGAATCTTGTTCTCGTGCGCCTCTTTCTTGTCCTGCGCATCGCCGATCTTGTCCATGAGCCCTTCCAGGTCGCACGGCTTCATCATGTAGTCGAAGGCCCCGGATTTCATGCCCTCGATGGCGGACTCCACGGTGGCGTGGCCGGTCAACATGATGACCTCCACCAGCGGGTGGTCCGCCTTGATCCGCTTCAGGACCTCGTTGCCGTCCATGCCCGGCATCTTGACGTCCAGGACGACCACGTCGAAGAAAATCTCTCCCTTTTCCAGGGCGTCGAGAGCCTGCTGGCCGTCGTAGGCCACACCCACGGTGTAGCCCCGGTTTTCCAGCCGTTTGGCCATGGTGTCCACAAAACCCTTTTCGTCGTCAACGAGCAGTACTCTGGCAGGCATGTCGCCCTCCTGTTGGTTGCCTTCGGGTTACGCCTTGGGGATTCCGTCACCGGCCGCGTCGCCTTCACCGCCAGCACCGTCCGCATCCCCGGCCTTTCCGGCGGGCAGGCTGATGGTGAAGGTGGTGCCGCGTCCAACGGTCGAATCGACGGAGATGGTCCCGCCCAGCTTGTTGATGATCCCGTAGATGATGGACAGGCCCAGCCCGGTCCCCTTGCCCACGGGCTTGGTGGTGAAAAACGGATCGAAGATGCGCGACAGGTTGGCCTCCGGGATGCCGGAGCCGGTGTCCGAGACCAGGGCCAGGACCGTGTCGCCCTCCTGTCGGGTGATGATGTCCAGGTCGCCGCCGCCCGGGTCCATGGCGTCGATGGCGTTGTTGACCAGATTGAGGAAGACCTGCTGCATCTCGGACGGGCTGGCCTCGATGGGCGCGATGTTGTCGCCCAGGCTGGTCTCGATGACCACGTTGGCGTATTTGGCCCGCTGTCCGGACAGTTCCGCGATCTCCCGGACCAGGTCGTTGAGGTCGAACGACATGACCGTGGGGTCGATCTTGCGGGCAAAGGAGAGCAGCTTGTGGGTGATCTCCTTGCAGCGCGCGCCCTGGGTGCGGATCTGGTTCAAGGCCCGCTGGACTTCCCGCTCGTTGTCGTCCCTGGACAACCCCTCCTCGAGGAGGTCCTGAATCCACCCCGCCTCTTCGACCATGATGGCCACCGGATTGTTGATCTCGTGGGCGATACCCGCGGCCAGCTCGCCGACAGAGGCCAGCTTGCCCGCCTCGATGACCTGCTCGTTGAGTATCTCCTTGGCCGCGTCCGCCTTGGCCACCTTGCGGGCCATGCGACGGCTCATCAAAAAGGCCATGATCGTAATGGACAACCCGCCCAGGAACAGGATGCCGATGGCCAGGTCGCGGCTGCGGTTCAGGGTGGCGAAGGCATCGTCCGTATCCTGCTGGTAGACCATCAGCCAGTCGCCGCCCTTGATCGGGCTGGTCACGAAAATCGTCTCGCGATGGGTCGCCGGATTGTCCATGACCGCCATGGCCGCCCGTCCGTGCACCTGGTCTGCGCTCCCGATCAGGGACCGGGCCAGTTCACGCAGGAACGGGACCTCGGCGGTCATGTCCCGGCGCGGGGTAGTCTGGAATTCACCCTCGCGGTTGACGATATAGGCCATGCCGGTCTCGCCGATGCGGATATCCTCCACCAGCCGGTTGAAGGCGATGAAATCCAGCGTGGTGCGCAAAACCCACTCTCGGCCCTCGGCGCGCATACGCAGGGCGATGATGAAGTGCGGTACGCCGCGCATGCCCAGCCCCACGTCGCTGACGTGGACAGTTTTCTCGCGTACGGCCTTGAACCAGGGCTCATGGGAGTAATCCAAACCCTGGAGCCGAAACGGACCGGAATAGGCGACCTGGATGCCGTTCTCGTCGATGAGCCCGAGGTCCACAAAATCGTTGCCGTGTCCCAAAGTCAGCGCGTCGTGCAGAGACCGGATGCCCTCGGGCGTTGCCAGGTGCCCGAGATCGATGACCTTGGCCAGGACCCTGATCTCGGCCATCTTTTCGTCCAGGTAGGCGTCGATGGTCTGATCGTGCTTGAGGACCAGTTCGCGCAGATGGGCCTCGACCTTCTCCTCGTAGGCCACGCTGTACTGGTATCCGGCGATGAGTACGACCACGAGCAGCGGGGCGAAAGAGACCAGGATGATGGTGAACATCATGCTTTTGGCCAGACCCTGGTAGTAATTCACGTCGGACATGAACCCGCTCCGTTCGGCGTTGGCGCGCCCCTTTGTCCGCGGGCCGGATAACGACCCTGGAGCGTGCATGTTTTCCCTTCACACATACACCGGATTTCGACATTAGGGCAACAAAATCCGTATTTTCCATAGTGTTGCAGCCAACGGGGCGAAACACCCCGGCAGTGGCCGAAAATGTACCGCCCAGATGAAAACAGATAACTGTTTACAACCGTGGATTCCGCTGCCGATTTGGGCTAGAATGAGTCAACGCCGAAACCACTTACCCTCCGGACAGGTTCAACATGCTGGCTTTCCTAGACAAGATTAAATTCGGTACCCCGCTCCTTCGACGCATCGTCTTCTGGCTGCTGACCGCGTTCGTGGCCTATACCCTGTTCGGCTTTTTCGCCGCACCCGCGATCATGAAATCGGTTCTGGTCAGCCAGGTCACCAAGGCCACCAACCGCGAGACCTCCGTAGGCGAAATCTATTTCAACCCGCTCACCCTCCGTCTGGAACTGTCCGGACTGCACATCAAGAACCTCAAGGAAGAAGGCGACCTCCTTTCACTGAAACACATGGAGGTGGCGCCCGGCATCTCCACGGTCTGGGAATTGGCCCCAGTGGTCAGCTATCTCAAACTCGACGGCCTTACCGTCGACATGACCTTTTACGGCGACGGCAAATACTCCTTCTCCGACCTGCTCGGCACCCCGGACAGCGTCAACCAGAAGGAAGCCGAAAAGAAGCCCGAGAACAAAGACAATGACGCGATCTTTCCCTTCGCCCTCTACGGTTTCGAGCTGACCAACTCGACCATAACCTTCGACGATCGGCCCCGCCAGAAGAAGCACGTCATCTCCGACATCCACCTGCGCGTGCCGTTCACCTCGAGCATCCAGGACAAGATCAAGGAATTCACGCAGCCGATGTTCTCGGCCGTGGTCAATGGCGATCCGGTGGAACTCAAAGGCAAGACCCTGCCCTTCGACAAGACGTTGCTGACCGAGTTCGAGCTGGGCGCCGTGGACGTCGACCTGAACCAGTACTGGAAATACGTGCCCATCGAGACACCGCTCAAGCTCAAGAGCGGTCGCTTCACATCGGACATCTCATTGTATTTCGAGCGGCCGGACGCCCAGCGGATGAAACTGTATCTTGGCGGCGGCGGCACCCTGACGGATCTGGAACTGACCTCGCCCACCGACGGCTCGGTTTTTTCCATGAAGAAGCTGGCCTTCGAGATGGAACGGTTTTCTCTGGGCGACAACGCCCTCACCATCAAGCAGGTGACCATGAACCAGCCGTTCTTCAAGGTCGTGCGCCGGGCGGACGGGGACATCAACTGGGCCGACTACTTCCCCGGCTCCGAGTCCGGGACCACCGGTCCGAAGGTCAAGACCAAGGCCGACACCAACTCCGCCTTCGTCCTGGACGTTCGCAATTTCGACCTCAAGGACGGAACCATGGATTTCCGTGACGACTTCGTCAAAGGCGGGTTCAAGCGGACATTCTCCCAGCTCGATCTTTCGGTGGACAACCTCTCCACCCGAGAGGCGCAGACCAGCGTGTTCAAGGGCTCCTTCGGCTCGGAAGGGTTCATCTATCTCAATGGTGAAACCACCCTGGCTCCCCTGTCGGCCAAGGTCACCGTGGCGGGCAAGGACCTGAACGTGCCCGCCTACGCCCCGTACATCAACGAAGCCCAGCCCCTGGTGGTGGACTCCGGCAAGCTCGGCTTTTCCGTGGACATCGCCTACAGCGACCAGGACGGCGAGCCGCAGGTAACCGCGCAGAACGGCACTCTGAACCTGTCCGGGCTGGCCGTGCGCAAGCCCGATGCCGAGAAACCGAGCCTCACCCTGGGTGCCCTGGACGTATCGGGAGCCACCCTGGATCTCATCGCACGCAGGGTGGATGTGGCCGAGGTCAAGCTGACCGAGCCGTCCGCCTCCGTCATCCGCGAAAAGGATGGCCGTCTGGATCTGCAGCGGGTCATGGACGAGGCCGCAAAGGCGGGCGAGGAAATCAAGGCCGAGACCGAACAACCGGCCGAAGCCGAAGCGGAGGAAGCGGCCCCCGAGGAAACCGGAGAGCCGGAAACGCCGTGGGTCGCGACAGTGAAACATTTTGTGGTGGAAGACGGTTCCGCCGACTTCCGCGATCTGGCCCTGGCCAACCCGGCCCGCCTCGGTGTGCGCAACTTCAAGGTCGACTCCACCGACATCACCACGGAAAAGGGCGCGGAGATACCCTTTGCCCTGAGCGGCGGCTGGAACGGCGGCGGCTGGTTCTCGGTCCAGGGCCGGGCCACGGTCGAGCCCCTGGCCTCCACGGGCTCCATCAAGGTCGAAAAATTCGGCCTGCGGCCCCTGGACAGCTACCTGGCTGAAAACACGGATTTGCTCATATCCGACGGTCAGGCCTTCGCCTACCTGGGTTACACCTTCACCGGCGGCGAGACCCCGAAATTCACCCTCAAGGGCAGCACCGGGCTGGCCGAACTCAAGGTCAAGACCACCTTCGAGGATGCGGAGATGGCGGGCATCGACCGTCTCGACGTCAAGGGCATCGACTTTTCGAGCGACCCCATGTCCCTGGCCATCGGCGAAATCAACCTAGACGGACCGCGCGCCCTGATCCATCTGGACAAGGACGGCAGGCTGAACATCAACCGCGCCCTGCGCCTGCCCGAATCCGTACCGCCTGCCGAGGTGCAGACCGCCGAGGGCGAGCAGCCCGTGCCGGTACCCCAGGCCGAGGTCAAGAAGGTGGAGGAACAGACAGAGGAAAAGGCCGCCGAGGAGAAGCCGTTCTTCGAGACCCTGACCGTGGGCAAGGTCGGCATGCAGAACGGCAAGGTCTCCTTCCACGACGAGAGCGTGCATCCCGCTTTCTCCACCGAGGTCACGGACATGACCCTGACCCTGACCGACATCGACCAGATCCCGGAGGCCCGGCCCAAGGTGGACTTCAAGGCCAAGATCGGTCCCACGCCCGTGGCCGTGACCGGCGTGGTCAACCCGGTAATCACGCCCATCTATTCCGACCTGGCCATCTCGGTGAACGGCATGGAGCTGGTGCCCCTGACTCCGTACACCCTGAAGAACCTCGCCTACCCCATCCAGAAGGGGCGGCTCTACGCGGACGTGACCTTCAAGACCGACGACTGGGTTCTGGACGCCAAGAACAAGTTCTTCATCGAACAGTTGCAGCTCGGCAAGAAGGACAAACGCCCCGACGCGCCCAACATCCCGGTGGAATTCGGTCTGTCCCTGCTCCAGGACTCCAACGGCGACATGCAGCTCAACCTGCCGATCTCCGGACGATTGGACGACCCGAACTTCCGCATTGGCGGCATCGTTTTCAAGGCGATCATCAACCTGTTGTTCAAGGCTTTGACCTCGCCGTTCTCCCTGATCGGCTCCATGTTCGGCGGCGGTGAAAACATGGACTTCGTGGTCTTCGATCCGGGCCGCTCCAGCCTGGGTTCTCCGGGAGAGGAAAAGCTGGACACCGTTATCAAGGCTCTGTCCGAACGCCCGAAACTCAAGCTAGAAGTGGACGGCGTGGTGGACCCGGTAGCCGACAAGAACGGCCTCATCCAGGCCATTCTGGAACACAAGGTCAAGCAGGCGAAGTACGACGAACTGCCCCGGTCCAAGCGGGCCGAAACCACGGTGGACCAGATCACGGTCGCGCCCGACGAATACGAGGACATGCTCTACGAGGCGTACGCCGACGAGCCGGACGAGGAAGGCGTCAAGCCCACCACCCTGTTCGTCACCGACCGCCAGCCAGTGGACGTCATGGAGAAATTCATCCGCGACCGCATCATCATTACCGACGAGATGTTCCACCAACTGGCCATGGAGCGCGCGGGCGCGGTCAAGGAGTACATCATCTCCAAGAACCCCGAGCTGACCGACCGCGTCTTCCTGCTGGACAGGGAGAGCAAGTCGGAAGGCAAGACCGGCGTGCCCAAGCACCGAGCGGACCTGGGCATCGACTAGCGGCTTGCGATAGCGGGCCATCTGCGCCGCTTTCGGGGTTAGCGACCTGTCCTCGCCGTACGGGGGTACGGCTGCGGTAGCCGCGAACCCCGAAATCGACACATCTGACCCACTCTCCCAAGCCTATTCCGGGCACTAGAGAATCGACAAAAAAGCCCTCATCGATGATGAGGGCTTTTCCTATGTGACGCGGAAACAGGCTACTTGAGGACGATCTCGTCTAGGGACTTGCGCTTGCGGGGCGGGACGGACGATTCGTCGGGGTGGCCGACGGCCAGGAGGCAGACCACGCGCTGGTCCGGGGTCAGGCCGAAGCGCTCCTTGAGCGGGGCTTCGTTGAACATGCCCACCCAGCAGGTGCCCAGACCGAGTTCCACGGCGCGGAGCATGATGAAGGACACGGCCAGGGCCACGTTCATGGCCGACGCGCCGAAACGGGCGGTCTCGGACGACTTCTCCGCGTTCTCCGCGTAATCCAGAACCCCCTGCGTCGGCTCTTCGTCAAGGACCTTGTGTTCCTTGTAGAAGAAGGCGCTCGCCTGGGTGTCACGGACATACCCTTCAAGGTCCGCGCAGCAGACCAGGATGGCCGAAGCGCCTGCCAGCCAGCGCTGTTTCTTGGATACTTCGCTTGAAGCGATCCACTCACGGGTCGTCTCGTCAGTGACCGGGATGAACCGCCACGGCTGGGAATTCAGGCTGGACGGGGCCTGCCGGGCCGCCTCCAACAACTCCTGGAGAGCCGCTTCGGACACGGGCTCCCCGGCAAACGAACGCACGCTGTGCCGGGCTGCAATGGCTTCCTTGACGGACATGGTCATGGCTTACTCACTTTGTTTCGGTATTGCGATCACGCCCCACGCAAGCGGGACGACTTCTTTCCTCACCGGAATACTACCGCACAACCGCCCATGGTCAACGCCCTTTCCTCAAAAAAAGAAACCGCGCCGCAGTAAAGCGGCGCGGTAAAAAGTCTGAAACCAATAATCCCGGCAAAGGAGCGGATTCGGTGTCTACCCGCCAATGGAGGCCATGCGGGTTTTGCAGACCCCGTGATCCGACGCACGCATGCGGCGCAGCAGCTCGTTGCCGATGGGTTTGTTCTTGCCGGCCAGACGGATAATCCTCTCGACATGCTCCATGCCCAGGGCGGGATGGCGCAGGACAGAGCGCAGCCGGTAGACCTTGTCCGAAAAGAGGCAGGTCCGCAGGTTGCCGTCCGAAGTGATCCGAAGCCGATTGCAGGTGGAGCAGAAATGGTCGGTATAGGGAGAGATCAGACCGATCCGCCCGATGCCGTCTTTGATGTTGAACATGCGGGCAGGGCCGTGGCGGCGCTCGCCGGACTTGGTCACCGGGGTCAGTTCGGTGAAGGCCCGGGCCTCGGACAAGATCTCTGCCGCGGTCCAAACGCGCCCGTCTTCCCACCCCGTCTCCGTGCCAACGGGCATGAACTCGATGAACCGGAAATCCACGGGATGAGTACGGGCGAACTCGATGAAATCGCCCAGTTCGTCGTCATTGACGCCCTTCATGGCCACCGCGTTGACCTTCAGGGTCATCCCTGCGTCCAGGCAGCGGTCAATGTTCTCGCGGACCACGGTGAAATGATCGCGGCCGGTGATGGTCACGAATTTCGCCGGGTCCAGGGTGTCCAGGGAGATGTTCACCCGGCGGATGCCCGCCTCGGCGAGCCGCGCCACGTCCGGGCCGATGAGCGTGGCATTGGTGGTCACGCACAGGTCCATGTCGGTGAAACGCTTTGCCGCGTGGATCATGAAGTCCGCGAATCCCTTACGCACAAAGGGCTCGCCGCCGGTGAATCGGATCTTCTGCACGCCAAGGTTGCGGGCCATGGCGATGAGTTCCTCGATCTCTTCGTACCGCAGAATGTTCGGGTGCGGGATGAATTCCATCCCTTCGCCCGCGCAGTAGGTACAGCGAAGGTTGCAACGGTCGGTCACGCTGATGCGCATGTAGCTGACCTCGCGGCCGTGCTTGTCCTCCAGATGCTCGTGCATGCCTACACCTACGCGAAAATCTCTTTCTTGGTCACGGCTTCGGACTTGATGCGGTCCAAAAGGTCGGCCAGCGCGGGTTTGACGTTTTCGCGGATGTCTCCGGCCACGATCAGGAACAGCACGTCGTCGCCGGGCTTCATCTGCCCGGAATTGGCGTGGCACCAGGCCCGGAATATGCCTTCGCGCCCTTCGATCTCCTTGCGGATCTCCTCCATTTTCTCGAAATCGGGGGTGATCTCGATGGAGGAGACCTCCTCGTGTCCCTTGCGGGACCAGCCGCGCACCACGCCGTTGTGCACCAGCACCATACCCACGTTCTCGGTGAACCCGGGTTCCTTCTTCAGATCTGCCAAGGCCTTGTTGATATCCATGTCCGACTCCTTGTTGTCACATTCGTACCGGGTGAGGGTATGCCCTCGGCACGATGGCGACAACCATTTTGTTTTTCCCCCGGATCAGGCACCCGGAAACGACGAAAAATAATACCACGCCCTGAAGAATAGGCTATGTTTGACCAAATGGCCGCTCAGGCGGCCCTAAAAACGGCACTCCTCCCATAGCTGACGGTTTCAAGGCATCGTACCAGGAGAGGCCGCGTTCCCCGGATCCAGGCCCTCCACTGTGGCCGGCGGTACCTGCAACGCGGCTTCGATGTCCAAACCGTCCTGATTGGGGCCAGGGTCAGCTCCCGGTCAAACCCGGTCCGGGACCGCCTGGCCCCTTTTTTGCGGGCTATGGCAGTCGCTGGCGGCCGGAGCGGACACACCCGCGCCCTTGAACCATGGGCACTCAAAATCTTTTTCTCGCCTCTGCGCTGTTCTTGCGAAGCGCACCGTCATACCCAAACCCCACTACTGAAGAAGAGGCGACATCCCCTACAGCGATTCCAACCCGGCGAGGACCTTGTCGATGAGCATGCGGGGGGTGGAGGCTCCGGCGGTAACGCCGATACGCTTGTATTGGGCGAGGTCGTCAAGCGGCAGTTCGTCCACTGTCTCGACGTGCTGGCACGGCGTACCCTGGTCGGACACGACCTGGGCGAGGCGGCGGGTGTTGCCGCTGTTGTAGCCGCCGACCACGACCATGAAATCCACGCTTTGGGCCAGGTCGCGGGCCTCGGTCTGGCGCAACTTGGTGGCGTCGCAGATGGTTTCCAGAACGACCACCTCGATATCGTCCCGCCCGGTCAGATCGGCGGCGATGGACTCGAAGTGAACCCGGTCCTGAGTGGTCTGGGCGGCGAGAACATAGCGCTTGCCAGGAGTCAGACTGTACCCGGCCAGTTCTTCGGCGTTGCCGAACACGAAATGACCGTTGCGCGCATAGCTGACCAACCCGGCCACTTCGGGATGGTCGGCCTCGCCGTAGAGGAGGAGTTCGCTGTCGTCGGTTGTGTTGCGCTCGATGAGCAGCTGGGCCTTCTTGACGCGGGGGCAGGTGGCGTCCTTGATCAACACATTGCGCTCGCGGAGGGAGGCTTCCACCTGCCGGGTGATGCCGTGGGCGCGGATGACCACGTGCGCGCCAGCCGGGACCTCGGCGGGGTCGTGGACCATGACCACGCCCTTTTCGGCGTACCGTTTGAGAACCTGGGGATTATGGATGATCGGACCGAGGATGTAGATGGGGTGGCCGTCCGGCTCTGAGACCAGCTTGTCGAGCTTGGTCAGGGCCATGTCCACACCCATGCAGAAACCGGCGGTTTCGGCTAAAATGACTTCCACTTATGTGCTCCTTGCCTGCGCTTCCTCGAACCGCCGGTGCCGGGAAAACCCTTGACTTGCCGACACCTCTCGGGAATATAGGATTGGTCAAACATACGTTTCAAGCAATTCAGACGGCGCTTTTCGCGCCCGCAGGCTATTAATTATGAACGAATCCCCGGACGTCAATACCAAACAAGCCCTTTTGCTCGCCGCCATGGAGGTTTTCGCGGACAAGGGTTTCGATTCCGCCACCGTGCGGGACATATGCGGTTTGGCCAAGGCAAACGTAGCGGCGGTGAACTACCATTACGGCAGCAAGGACGGCCTGTACACGGCTGTGCTTGAAGAGATTTTTCCCAAGGGTGAGGAATGGATTTCCAACCTTGACGACGGGCTGCCCCCGGAGGAACGGCTCCTCCAGTTCATCAAGGGACTGGCCGAAGAAATTTACACCCAGAGCTCCGGGCAGATCAACCAGAAGTGGGCCATTTTTCTCCGTGAGATGGCCAAGCCGAGCCACAATCTGAATCTCATTGTCCAGCATCAGGTCCAGCCGCGCGCCAACGAATTGCGTGAAATCCTAACCCTGCTCCTGGGGCCGGACGCGTCGGATCAGACCCTGGCCTACTGCAGCTCGAACATCTGGGCGCTCATTCTCGACCACGTGCTGACCCAGCCCATTCTGGACAGACTCACCCCGCACCGCCCCAATCTCGGACTCGACGTTCAGGATTTCGTGGACCATGTGTTCCACTTCGCCCTGGGCGGCATCAATGCGGTGAAACAACGCGCGTAAGGCGTACGGCGACCGGACACCCTCCCAAGAATCCGCCGGTTCGCTGCACCCTTCCCCTCGGAGCGGGGCGCGGCATCCCCGGATGTCCCGCCCCGCTTCGCCATTTTCGAGGAATGACCATGCATTCTTTCAGACCCGCTCTTCTCCTGATGCTCTGCCTCGCAACCCTCGCCTGGACAACGCCTGTCCGGGCGGAGACTCCTGTTATTCCCTGCAAGGTACTCGCCGCCTATCCGCACAATCCCGGCACCTTCACCCAGGGACTCTTTTTTCACGACGGGGTATTCTACGAGTCCTCCGGCGGGTACGGCCGATCGTTCCTGGCCATGATGGACCCGGCCTCGGGCCATCCCCTGAAGACCGAAACCGTCGCGCCAGAACTGTTCGCCGAAGGCATCGCCCCCAGTGGCGAAAACTTGCGCATGCTCACATGGAAATCAGGCATAGGACAGGTGTACACCCTCAAGGGACTGATGCCGGTGCACCCGTTCGCCTACCGGGCCACCGCCGCCACCACCGAGGGCTGGGGGCTGGCCTCTGACGGCAAACGCTTCATCATGTCCACAGGCAAGTCCCGGCTGGAATGGCACGACGCCAAGACTTTCGACAAGACCGGCGAACTATCGGTGACCGATGACGGCCAGCCGGTGCATTGGCTCAACGAGCTGGAGTTCGTGGGGGAATGGCTCTACGCCAACATCTGGAAATCGGACCGCGTGGCGATCATCGATGTGACGGACGGTAAGGTGCAGGCGTGGCTCGACCTCTCGCCCCTGCGCGAACGCCTTAGCCGAGGCTGCGGCGTGGCCAACGGGATCGCCTATGACGCAGCCGGGAAAAGGCTGTACGTCACAGGCAAGAACTGGGATCAGCTTTTTGAAATCGAAATACCGAAATTACGCTGACTTGCGATAAGACCAAATCAACCAACCCGCGCCGAACAGGATCATGGGCAGACAGAGTACCTGGCCCATGGACATCCAATGCAGGGCCACGAAGCCAAGCTGGCGGTCAGGCTCGCGGGCGAATTCCACCAGGAAGCGGAACACACCGTAGCCGAGCAGGAAGAGCGCGCCCACGCACCCCTTGGGCCTCGGCTTGGCCGAGTAGAACCAGACGATGATGAACAGGAGCAGCCCTTCGAGGGCGGCCTCGTACAGCTGCGAGGGGTGCCGGGGCAACCCGCCTGCGCCCGGAAACGGCATGGCCCAGGGCAGGTCCGTATAGCGGCCCCACAGTTCGCCGTTGATGAAGTTGCCGATGCGTCCGAAAAAGAGCCCGGGCGGGACCAGCGGGGAGACGAAGTCGCCCACCTCCGGGAAGGACATGCCATGGACGCGGCCGAACAGCCAGCAGGCCGCCAGCACGCCCAGACAACCGCCGTGGAAGGACATGCCGCCCTCCCATACCGCAAAAATTTTAAGTGGTTCGGACAGGTAGAAGGACGGATTGTAGAACAGGACGTAGCCGATGCGCCCGCCCAGGACCACGCCGAGAATGGCCCAGGTGATGAAGTCGTCCATGAGCTTGGGCGTCATCTTGTTCCACGGCTTGGTGGCCCGGTAGCGGCCGAGCAGCCAGCCGGACAAGATGCCGAAGACGTACATCATGCCGTACCAGCGCAACTGCAGCGGGCCGAGTGAGATCATGACCGGGTCGAATTGAGGGTAATTGAGCATGGAAAAGGGGCTCCCTGGGCAAGGACTGTATTTGTTTTCCTTAAAAAATCGGATACGCTGAACGACGAAACACAGGGTGTCTCTTTTTTCAGCACCCCGTCAAGCCCCAAAGCGAACCGTCATGCAGAAGCCACAGGAACTCGATATACTGGAGATGCCCGTAGAGGGGTTGGCTGCCTACTGGCTGTCCATCAAGAAGATCATGGACGCCCGCAAGGGCCGGGACATCCTCGACGAGGAGATCGCGACCGCATCGGAGCCGTACATCCTGCACTTGCTCGAGACGGTCTTCTCCGCCCTGGACATCCCTCTGGTCAGGCGGCTGGCCCAGACCAAACGGGACATCCTCATCGACGACTACCGGACAAAGATCGATCTCATGCGGCTGGCCATATACGCCATCGCCTCGGGCGAGAACCCGCGCATCACCCTGGTCCGCATGGATTCCAAATTCGCCCATCCACTGATGACCGAAGACCGCGCCTTCGACATGGCCACGGCCATGTTCGACGCCCTCAAACCCCGAGGCGTGGACCTGAACATCCTGCTCTCGGTGGACCACAAGCTCAAGGCAGACCGGTTGCTGGTCAAGCTGCTTTTCTTCGTCATGTACGCCCGCCGCGAGGGGCGCCAGAACCTGGATCGGTTCATCCCCCACCTCGGCTCAAGGTTCTTTTCCGAAGGCGTGTCCCTGGCCATCGACAACTTCGAGGCCGACTTTCTGGCCAACCACCTGGAGAACATCCGGGACAGGGTCATGGTCGAAACCGGCCGAAAAATGGACATGGCCCTTGAGATGGCCGTGGCCATCCGGACCAAGACCGCCTATGACGACATATTCCGCATAGCCAGGACGTTCATGTCCTGATCAAGGAGCTTACATCATGCGTAAATCACTGACGATAACAACCGCACTTCTACTCGTTCTCGGGCTGGCCCTGCCCACCATGGCGGGCCTGGTCAATACCGGTGACCGCAACTTCCAGCGCGCCTGGCGTGTCTACGTCACCCGAAACAACGACAAGGCCATGGAGTACTTCAAGGCCGCGGCACAGGCCTATGGCGAAGCCCTGCAACAGGACCCGCTTGACCGGACCATGAAGTTCCAGTCGTCCTTGGACAAGGCCGGCATCGCCATGTACTTCGCCGGAAGATACGATGAGAGCATCAAGGTCCTGACCGACGCCCAGGGCGAGAAGGACAAGATCTGGGACGCCGCCCTGTTCATCGCCCTGTCCCAAGGACGCAAGGGCGATCAGGAGGCGGCCCTCAAGGCCTTTGACAAGTTTCTGGAAGCCAACCCGTCCCAAAGGATGATCTCCTCCGAGATGGCCCGGGTTCTGCCCGGGGTCCAGAAAGGCACGATCAAGCTTGCCGATGCCATCGACGCCATCGAACAGGCGACCCAGCAGCAGTTCGTGCAGAATGTACAGCGCTACAACAACCGCAACGGGATGATGCCGGCCACGAATGCCTGCAACGGACCCTACTGGTGGCGCTACAACAGCGCCCCCTGTTCTTCCAGTGTTCAGCGCTATTTATAGGGTACAGAAAGCGCCCGCCCGAAAGCAACCGGACGGGCGCTTCACCTTGTACTTGACGAACTTGCGGGAATGTACAACGATCCCTCAAACTTTTTAACTCACCAAGCATCTTAATGACCACGGACAGCCTCGACATCCCCGAACAGTACCTTCGAGCCTTCAGCAAGGAAGAAATCAATGAGATGCCCCTTCGCCACTATGAAGGGGAAATCCTCGTCGTACGTAGCGAATCCGACCTGGAGCAGGCGCTCGAAGGCATGCGCAACTCTTCCCTGCTCGGCTTCGACACCGAGACCAGACCCGTGTTCAAGAAAGGCAGAAAGCCCGGCCCGCCGTCCCTTCTGCAACTGGCGACCGCCGACTGCGCATACGTCTTCCAACTGGGCGTTCTGCCCCTCAACGAAGGCATCTGCGAAATTCTGGCAAACCGGCGCATCCTCAAGACCGGCGTAGCCGTGCGCGACGACATCCTCGGGCTGCAAAAACACTCCCGGTTCAAGCCCAGCGGCTTTCTGGACCTGTCCGACATCACGGCCAAGTACCACCTCCAGACCCACGGTCTGCGTAACATGGCCGCCAACCTGCTTGGTTTCCGCATCTCCAAGTCCGCGCAGTGTTCCAACTGGGCCAAGGACAAACTCACCCGGCAGCAGATCATTTACGCCGCCACCGATGCCTGGATCAGCCGCGAACTGTATCTGGCCCTGGAAGAACTCGGCCTGACCTAAGCCGTCCCCGCGCCAAGCCCCCTTGGCATGTATCGTGCAATTTCCTCTCAGACGGGCAATTCGTGCCTTTTGCTCGCCGTTTTTCTGACGGACCGCCTCATCACGCGGTCTCCAACGCATCGAATACACTGGGTTTATCCATGAAAGAGCAGTGCACTCCCAAAGACGCCGTCAAAACAGGCGCACAGGCCGTACAGGAACGAACCTACCGTTTCAGCCCCAAAGTCATCATCATCGCGGGGCCGCCCGCTGCGGGCAAAAGCTATGCAGGACGCAGGCTGGCCGACGAATTGGGCTACGACCTCCTGCGCCTAGACTCATTCACCCACCAGGTGGCCGACCAGTACGGCGGGGACATCGAGACGGTTCGCCAACCGGCCACCTACAACGATTTCAAGAAGATATTTCTCCCCCAGTTGAGAGCACGCCGCTACCGCAACATCGTCTTCGAAGGCTGCCGCATCAGCCATCCGCACATCCACCAGGCATTTCTGGACGCCCTGGATGACATTTACTCGCCCTTCACGATTGTCCGCGCCTTCTACCTCAATCCGGAACGGGAAGTCCGCCTGCAGCGGTTCACCCTGCGCCGGGTGCGCAAGACCAAGGAAGCGGTCAAGACAGGTAAACCGCTCCCGCCCAATACACCGTTTTGCGAGATGCTCGAACCGGTGCTCGAAGGGTACGAAGTGACCGGGGATACGGACGACATCATTCGCTGGGCGCAGGCCAATGAGGACGCGGTTCATCCAGGCATCCGCGAAGAGGACCGCGAGGTCTTCAAGGCCATTGCCGAGGCTGGCTCCTTCAATCCCTTCTACCAGACCATCGAGTACCGGGGCCGCGTGCTCGTGCCTGGATTCACCCAGTCCGGCCTGGCCTGGCAGAACATCCTCAAGCTGGGCGTCGATTTTCAGGGCAAGACCCTGTGCGACTACGGCTGCATGCACGGCTACTACACATTCAAGGCCGAGGAGATGGGGGCGGCCGGAGTGGGGCTCGACATGGACCAGGGGGCCGTGGATCTGTCCAACTACCTGGCCAGAGCAAAGGGGTCGGACTGCCACTTCATGGTCTACGACATCACCACCCCGCTCAAACAGAAATACGACATCATCCTGGCCCTGAACGTCCTGCACCGCACGGGCAAGTTCGAGCTGACCACCGAGATCATGTTCGCCCACTGCGACGAATGTATTCTGGAGGTCGGCGAAAGCCAGTTACCGGTGATCATCGCCGAGGCCACGCGCCAGGGGTTCAAGCTGATACGCAATCTCCCGTCCCACCGCACGCAGTCGTGCATCGGGCCGCGGCGCATCCTGCACATGGCCCGCAAGGAGTCCTAAGCGGTGAAACGGATTGCCTGGATCGGCGGCTACTACTTCCGGCCGCAGCACACCCGGGACACGGGTTTCGAGATCGTCAACATCCCGCTGGCCGGGCCCGAGGTCATGACCTGGGAGGATATCGTCGAGCGCTGCTCCGGCGAACCCGACATACTTCTCTATGCGGACCGGTCCATCCCGCCGCCGCTCATAGGCCTGGAGTCCTTTCCCTGTCCGACGGCCTTTTACGCCATCGATTCGCACATCCACTCCTGGTACCCCATGTACGCCCAGGCCTTTGATCTGGCCGCTGTGTCCCTACGCGACCATATGCCCCGATTCCGCCAGCGTTTGACGGGCGATCAGGTCATCTGGCTGCCGCCCTATCCATTGCGTGACGAGCGGCCGCCGGAAACGCCACCGGCCAAGCAGTGGGACCTGCTCTTCGTGGGCAACGTGAACCGCGAGACCACGCCGGTGCGCTATGAATTCCTGAAGGAGCTCAAGGCCCGCCTGCCCAATCTCCATGTGACCACGGGCGAGTTCGGCGAACTCTTCCCCCAGGCCCGTCTGGTTCTGAACATCGCCGAACGCGGCGACCTCAATTTCCGGGTCTTCGAAGCCCTGGCTTCCGGCGCCTGTCTGGTTACCCCCGACATCGGCCACGGCCAGTCGAGGTTGTTCACGGACGGGGTGCATCTGGTCACCTATCCACCCGACGACATGGACGAGCTGGTGCGCAAAGTCTGCGAGTTGCTGGACGACCCCGATCGTTGTGAAGCCATCGCCCGCGCGGGCAACGCCGAGATCGACGCCAAGCACCGGGCGCACCACCGCGCCGCCACGCTCCTGGAGGCCATGGACGCCATCACGCCCGAGACCGTTCAACAACGGCTCAAGGACGCCAGGCGCATCCACGCCAAGTATCTCAAGGTGCTCTACCTGCACCTGGCCGAGGCCTATGCGGATATGGAATTGGGCGAACGCTACCTCAGGGCCGCGCTCGGGAAGGGCTAGTACTCCCCGTTGAAATCGGGCAGCTTGCGGTCTCGCTTGCGCTGAGCCGTGCGTTTCTTGCGATCCAGCCGTTTGCGCTTGGCCGATTTGGGCACGCGGGTCTCCTTGCGCGGGATAACCGGCTTGAGCGCCCACTGCATCAGCTCGACAAACCGTTCCACGGCTGAATCCTTGTTGGTCTTCTGGCTGCGGAACTTCTGACTGGTCACTTGCAGCACGCCGCGCTTGTCCATGCGCAGCCTGAGCTTTCCCTTGATGGCGACCTTCTGCAACTGTGTCAGACTCGGGGAACTCTCCACGTCGAACAGGAGCGTCACCCGCGTGTCCGCGGTGTTGACGTGCTGTCCTCCCGGTCCGGAGCTGCGGCAGGCGATGAAGCGCAGTTCGGCCCACGGGATGAAAACGGTTTCGGTGATACGCAGCATGGCCGCAGGGTGCCATGACGGGCCACGCGGGGCAAGCGCTTACTCATTGACAGCCGGGCGGTTTTCTCTACAATCCGCTGACCAAAACCAAACGAGGTAACCCATGTCCAACCAATGCCCCTGCGGGTCCGGCCAGGAACTGTCCCAGTGCTGCGGCCCCTATATCTCCGGCGAGGCCCAGGCTCCCACTGCCGAAGCGCTGATGCGCTCGCGCTATACCGCCTACGTGCTCAAGGAGCTTGATTATCTCAAGGCCACCCTCGCACCCGAGGCCCTCAAGGACCACGACGACGCGTCCGTGCGCCAGTGGGCCGAGTCTGCCGAGTGGCTGGGCCTGACCATCCACGACACCTGGGCCGGCCTGGAAGGCGACGAGGCGGGCATCGTGGAATTCTCCGCCAAATACGCCATCGACGGCGAGGAGCAGGACCACCGCGAACGCAGCCGGTTCCATCTCATCGACGGTAAATGGCTCTATGTGGACGGCCAGATGGTCGCCGGACCGCCTATCCGCAAGGAGCCCAAGATCGGTCGCAACGAGCCCTGTCCCTGCGGCTCGGGCAAGAAATATAAGAAGTGCTGCGGGCGCTAACGCGCCGCAGCCGGGGGAAGGGGAGAGGGAAACTCTTTTGAAAAGGGTTGCCCCTCTCCCCTTCTCGGCCTTCCCATCCCCTCTCCTTTCCTGAACTTTCTGTAGCACGCTTCGCCTGAGGACGTGCGAGTTTGATCGGCCGTGCTGATGCACGGGCCGTCTTCAGTTGCGTCCGGTGGTAAGGAAGGAATCAGGCGGTTTTTTCGAGCCAGAGGGAGGCTTCGAAGCACTCGTCCGGGAGGGGAATCGGCCAGCCGGCCACGTAGTCGCTCATGTAACGACGCACGTAGGCCGAGGCGAAGCGGACCCGGAAGCGGTCGCCTCCGGCCAGCAGGCTGGCGGCCAGGAGCTGCTCGTTGTAGCCCCGCCACTCCCAGATGTCCGGGTAGCCGTTGGGCAGGAAGATGTCGTGGATGTGCACCCGCACGCCCGGAGCCAGAACGGGCAGGACCCGATTGATCAGGGTGTCCGCGTCCGAACCGGGCATGCCGATGTGGCTGCCGTCGAAAAACAGGATGTCACCGGCTGAAAGCTCCCTGAAGACAGCGAGGTCAGCTTTGTCCAGCGTGGTCCGGACCACCTCGTCGCAGAGGTGATCGATGCCCCGCCTCGGTACCGGGTCGATGGACGTCAGCCGGGTCGAGAGCCCACCGTCGCGGATGGCCTGAGCCATGAACCGCGTGGAATGGCCCGAACCGATCTCGATGATGCGGGCGGGCGATAGTTCGCGGACCATGGTGTATGCCGCAGCGCCATCCAGGCCGGGGAACCAGCTCTGGTCGAAACGCGGCCGGTCGACGTTTTCCGGATCAGCGACAGCGAAATCCGCCAACCGGTCAATATACTTTTCTATCAGGGAAAGCGTGTCTTCAAACGGTGCGCGATCCGCGTCCCAGGCTTCTTTGAGCCATTCGTAGCAGTCGTTCTGGGTAAAAGGCGAGAGGCTCCCGGCCCAGCGGTACGGAATGTAGAAGCCCAGCCTGGTTCCGCCCAGCCCCATCCAATGGCGCAGGGTGGACACGCCGCGAAAAAAGCGACCCAACCTCGTGCCGAGGCCGGCACCACACGGAATCATATTTCGAGCGGGCATGCGGACTACCTGCAGAGCGTCGTTAAGGCCCGCTTGATGCCGTCCTTGTCGATGCCGAGCATGTGGCGCAGTTCCTTCTGGGAGCCGTGCTCCACGAACTCGTCAGGAATGCCGAGCTGTTTGACACGCTTGCCATCCATGACGTCGTGCGCGGCGAACAGCTCCAGCACGGCCGAGCCGAACCCACCGGCCAGTGCGTTCTCCTCCACCAGGAGGATTCGATCGAACCGGGCGGCCAGCTCCAAAAGTTGCTCCTCGGGCAGCGGCTTGACGAACCGGGTGTTGAACACCGCCACATGCAAGCCGTCCTCGACCAGCTCCATGGCCGCTTCCACCGCCGGGTAAACCCGTGAGCCGATGGTGATGATCAACGCGTCTTCACCATCGCGCATGAGTTCGCCCTTGCCGATTTCGATCTTCTTCGGATGCGCCGAGACCTTGGCTCCAACCCCGGTGCCGCGCGGATAGCGGACCGCGCAGGGGCCGTCGTAATCGAAGGCCGTGGCCATCATCCTGGCCAGCTCGGCCTCGTCCTTGGGCGCCATGACCACCAGATTCGGGATGTGGCGCAGGTAGCTCATGTCGAAGGCCCCGTGATGGGTGGCTCCGTCCGCGCCGACCAGACCGCCCCGGTCCAGGAAGAAATTCACGTTCAGGTTCTGCAGGCAGACGTCGTGCACGATCTGGTCATAAGCCCGCTGCATGAAGGTCGAGTAGATGGCCACGGCGGGCTTGTACCCCTGGGTGGCCAGTCCGGCCGCGAAGGTCACCGCGTGCTGCTCGCAGATGCCCACATCCACGAACCGCTCCGGGTAGTTCTTGCGAAAACACTCCGTACCCGTGCCTTCGGGCATGGCTGCGGTAATGGCGATGATCTTGTCGTCCTTGGCCGCCAGCGAGCACAGCGTGTCCCCGAATATGGCGGTGTAGGACGGCAGGCCGATGCCGGAAAATTTGCGGGCCAGGCCGGTCTCGGGGACGAATTCGCCCACACCGTGATAGTGGGACGGATCGGACTCGGCGGGCTCGTAGCCCTTGCCCTTTTTGGTCATGACGTGAACCAGCACCGGCTTGTTCAGCTTCTTCACCTCTTCGAAGACCTTGACCATGGTCGCCGTGTCGTGGCCGTCCAGGGGACCTACGTAGGTGAAATGGAAGGCCTCGAACAGGATGCCCGGCGTGAAGAAGGATTTGACCGAATCGCCGTAGCGCTTGGCGTACCCGGCCAGATCGTCGCCGATCTTGGGAATGGTCGCCAACAGCCCTTCCACGTCGCTCTTGAGCCGCTGCAGGAACGGAGTGGTCATCTTGCGGCTCAGGAACTGCGACAGCGCGCCCACGTTTCTGGAAATGGACATCTCGTTGTCGTTCAGGACCACGACCATCTTGCGGCCCAGGTCGCCCGCCTGATTCAGTCCCTCGAAGGCCAGCCCCGCTGTCAGGGAGCCGTCGCCGATGACCGCCACCACCTCGTGGTCCTCGCCCTTGAGGTCGCGGGCCATGGCCATGCCGAGCGCCGCCGAGATGGAGGTGGACGAGTGCCCCACGCCAAAGTGGTCGTAAGGAGACTCGGCCATGCGCGGAAAGCCGGACAGGCCGCCTTTCTGGCGCAGAGTGTGGAACTCATCGACCCGGCCGGTGAGCAGCTTGTGGGCGTACGCCTGATGCCCCACGTCCCAGACCAGCTTGTCGTGCTCCAGGTCGAACGACCGGAACAGGGCGAGGGTCAATTCCACCACGCCCAGCGACGGGGCCAGGTGGCCGCCGTGCTCCGACACCTGACTGATGATAATGTCGCGCAATTCCTGGGCCAGGGTATCGATCTGATCGCCTTCCAGGGCGCGAACGTCGCCGGGCTTACGAATTTTGGACAGGATGGCTGTCTGTTTGGGGTCTTTGATCATGGAAGCGAAATCCTAGTGCAATCAATACACCCTGTCTACTATGTATCGGGCCAATTGCCAAAGGAACTCCTGTTCCCCTCCGAAATAACCGGATAAATGCGTCAAAGCCTCGTCAACATACTCCCGAGCCAGGGTTTTGCTCTTGTCCAGGCCGATAAGCGACGGATAAGTACTCTTGCCCATGGCCTCGTCGCTGCCCACGGGCTTACCCAGGGTCGCGGTGTCGCCGACCACGTCGAGCACGTCGTCAACGATCTGGAAAGCCACGCCGATCTTGCGCCCGAACTCGCGGGCGTTGTCGATATCCGTTTCCTCGGCCCCGGCCAGAATCGCCCCGCACTCGCAGGAGGCGGTCAGCAGCGCCCCGGTCTTCATGGCGTGCATCTTCTTGAGCTCTTCCAGCGGCACGCCGGTTCGTCCGGTCAACTCCATATCCACGGCCTGACCGCCGACCATGCCGCCCGCACCCGCCGCCTGGGCCAAAACGGCAACAGCACGCAGCACGCGGTCTGCAGGCAGTCCTTCGTCCAATGACGCGGCGGCCATCAGCCCGAACGCCTCGGTCAGCAATCCGTCGCCCGCCAGAATGGCCGTGGCCTCGTCGAACTGCTTGTGATTGGACGGACGCCCACGCCGCAGGTCGTCATCATCCATGGCGGGCAGATCATCGTGAATCAGCGAATAGGTATGGATACACTCCAGCGAGGCGGCAAAGGGCATGGCCTTGTCCGTTTCGCCGCCGAGCAGTCCGTTCCAGGACAGAACCAGCACGGGCCGCAACCGCTTGCCCCCGGCCAGCAGCGAGTACTCCATGGACTGGAGCAACCGGTCCGGGACACCCTTGCCCCGAAGGCAGGTGACCAGATAGTCTTCCACCACGGCCGCACGGCGGCCCAGATCTTCCTTGAAGGTCACAGCTCGTCCTCCGTTTCCGAGGTCAGCGCTTCGAGCGCGTCAAACTCGCGGACCAGCCCTTCGGACACGATCTTGACCTCGTGCCGGGCGGTCTCCAACTGCTTGCCGCATGCCTTGACCAGTTCCAGCCCCTCCTTGTAGAGGGCCACGCCCTCCTCGAGGGGGAGATCCCCGCGCTCCAATTGCTCGACCACGAGCTTGAGCCGATCCAGACGGTCTTCGAAGGTAATCGTTGCCATATTATTCTCCATCTATCCTGTCTTTTACAGGATGCAGCCGTTGTCTCCAATAAATTTTCGGATACCAGAAACTCAGGGCGATCAGCGCGGCCACCACCGGCCAGTCGAGAACCACCCGGGTTGCCAGATAAACCTCCGTGGACCAGCCCTTGAGGACGATCCACAATCCGAAAGCCCGCAAAAAATACGCCCCGCCCCAGAGCACGCTCAGCCGAAGCCATAAGGAACGATAGTAGCCGCTCTTGCGAACGGTAGCCGGAAAGGCGTCCTTTCCGGCGCTCTGCTCGGCCAGCAGTTGGATCAAGGGCCGCCTGCAGGCCATGGACGCCAGAAACACGCACCCCATGGCCGCGTTCGAAACGATGGGCGACAACAGGTACCAGTCCGGGTTGCGGGTAACCGCCAGCCCTGCCAGCTCGGCCAGACAGTAGGCCGCGCCGATGGCGGAAAAGCCGTCCACCTCGCGATCCCGAAAGAAACACCAGACCGACACCCCAACGCCCCAGATGGCGGCCAGAGCCGCGCCAACCAGCGGCACGCCGACCTCACGTCCGGCGTAGTAGATGAGCACGGGCACGACCGCTCCCAGCAAAATCCTCTGTAAGGCCGTTCCGGACACCCTTTTCTCCCTGCCCAATTCTGCGGGCGCACTGCCGTGGCAAGCCACGGCTGATTCCAGACAGCTATTTATTACTATCTGTATTTATTATCTTTTCATTAATTTCTTTCGAAAAATTTCCCACAAAAAACGGTTCCGGATCGACCACTGCGCCGAGCACGAAAGCGGCCAAATGCAGATGAGCGCCGGTTACGCGCCCGGTGGCTCCCGAAAGGCCCACAACCTGCCCGGATTCGACCATATCGCCTTCCTTCACTTTTGTCTTGGACAGGTGGCAATACATGGTGAAAAATCCATTGCCGTGGTCGACAAGGACAGAGTTTCCGGCATAGTAGAGATGGCGGATGAGAACGACCTTACCGGCGGCCACCGCATGGATGGGGGTACCGAGCCAGGCACGGAAATCCAGTCCCGTGTGCCTAGCCGCCACGTTACCGTTGAAAGTACGGTAGAGCCCGAACCGGCTGAGCATCTTGCCCTTGACCGGCCGGTGCAACGGCGCGTTCCAGTATCGCTCCGGCGAGGCCTGATCCAGGGCGGCCTTGAGCAGCTCCCGGTCCTTCTCGATGCGCGCCTGTTCGGATGCGGGCGGACGAACCATCTTGGGGGCAACGGACAGCGTCTCGATACCCCACTGGGATTCCCCAACCTCGATGGTCCTGGAAAACCGGCGCTCATGCCCCCAGATATGGGCCACCACCTCCAGCGGATACGCACCGGTCTGTCCGCGCAGCCCCACTCCGAGCAACAGCACGGCCTCGGACCGCTCGCCGGTCAGGGTAACGGCCGGATGCACGCTCCTGCCGTTCCAGCGCACCTCCAGATCCTCAAGAGGATACCAGGTACCGATACGAACCATGAAGGCCTTGCCCCTGCCCATGTCTGACGGGGCCTGGACATCGACCATGTCGCCCGCCCGGACCATGCCCGGCAACCCGAGACAGAGCATTAGAGCGAGACTCACGGCCAGCGGCAAAAGCCGCTTACCGAAAAGTTTGCGATATATCATAGGAACCAATCAACCAATTGTTATTGCAGCATATTGTCGGCAGTTGTCGTAAACAGCGGCGCGGGATCGACCAGATCGCCCAGGACCGACAGGGAGAAGTGCAGGTGCGGTCCGGTGGCCCGGCCGGTCATGCCGGTCAGCCCCACTGTCTGGCCGCGCTTGACCTCGTCGCCTTCCTTCACCGTGGGCTCGGACATATGGAAATACATGGAGACAACGCCGTTACCGTGGTCAACATAGACCGAGTTGCCGGCGTAATAGTGGTCGCCCACCAGAATGACCTTCCCGTCCGCCACGCATTTGATCGGGTTGCCCATGGGGGAGCGGAAATCCAGGCCACGGTGCGGGTTCTTGGGCTTGCCGTTGAGGATGCGCTGCGCACCGTACACGGACAGGACCTTGCCCTGGACGGGCCGCTCGAGCGGCAACCGCCACATGCGCATGGCCGAAACCGTGTTCTTGGCCTCAGTGGTCTGCTCGTGCTCGGCCTCGATGCGCTCGTACACGCCCTTGGGCGGGGTGACCATCTTCTCGGGCAGGGTCAGTTCCTGCTTGGGATAATTCTCCGGGACGATGCGCACGGTGCGGCGCAGGGTGCTCTCCTTGCCGTCCACCGAGGCGATGACCACAAGGTCCTCCTTACCGGGGCGCTCGGACAGGACATCGGTACCCAGCATGGCCAGAGCCACGTGCCGGTTGTTCCAGACCGAGATGGACGGGACCACCTCACGTCCCTGCCAGTGAACGGACACCGATTCCAGCGGAAGGTCCGACGTCAGCCTGACCAAAAACGGCTTGCCCACTCCGGCCTTGCTCGGAGCGGCCAGAACCAGAGCCGGAGCCGACGTGACCGGCGCGGACTCAGGCTCTTTCTCCGCCTGGGCGTCGTCCCCGGTCACCAGGGCGGGGCTGTCCCCCTCCTGAAGCCCGAAAGCCTGGCCGGGAGCCTGCTCCTGCGCCATGACGTTCATGGAAAAGCCAAGCAAAGCCGCCAACATCACCAGCAGAAAAATCCGTCGCATAAACCTCTATTCCTCGTTGGGTCGGGTGTCCGTCACCGTGGCCGCCACTCGGCCGTCACGAACCGTGATATCAAGTGCGTCGCCCTTCGTCACCCTTCTCGGGTCACGTAAAAATTCACCGGTCCCGGCGACGCGCACCAGGGCGTACCCTCGTTCAAGCGGCCCTTCGGGGTCCAGCCCGCGCAGAGCCGTCTCCAGCATGGCCAACTGCTGGCCCGCCCCCTCGCAGGCTCCCCGACCAGCCTTTTCCAGCCGGCGTCCAAGGCCGTCCACGCCATCGGCCATGCCGTCCACTTTCCCCGGCCCGAAGGCCCGGTCCAGGCGGTGCGCCAACCCGGCAGCGTCACGCGACAACCCGTCCAGCTTGTGTGTGCCGAATGCGCGCGACAACCCTTCGGCCGCCCGCGCGCCCTGCCCGGCGCGTTCGAAATAATGGTCCAACCCCGCGCCCTGCAATCGGGACATGAGCGCGGAGAAGCGGTCTTCCATGCGCTCCAGCCGCCGCTGGGGCGACAGCCAGACCAGCGCCTTGCGCAGGTGCTCGAACCCGCCCTCCTTGCCCGACAGCCAGGACGCGTAAGCCCGGGTCAGGCCCAGATCCAGCACGTCCACTTTCTGGGCCAGGGTCTCGCGCCTCGGCCACAGTTCCTGGGCCGCGTGGGACGGGGTGGCCGCCCGTTTGTCGGCCACGAAATCCGCAATGGATACGTCGGGCTCATGGCCCACACCGGTGATCACCGGCAGCCGCGCACGGTAAATGGCGTCCGCCACCTCCTCGGTGTTGAAGGCCCACAAATCCTCAAGCGAACCGCCGCCGCGAATGAGCACGGCCACGTCGGCCCAGCCCTCGCCGTCCACCTGATCGAGCGCTGTCGCTATCTGGGCCGGGGCCCGGTCGCCCTGGACCAGCACCGGGTAAATCCGTATTTCGGCCCCTGTGCCGCGCGTGTCCGCTATGCGCAGGAAATCCCGAATGGCCGCGCCGGACCGGGAAGTGACCACCGCCACCCGTTTGGGGTCGCGCGGCAGCTCCAGCTTGCGGTCCTCGTCGAAATATCCCTTGGCCGCCAGCTTCTTCTTGAGCGCCTCGAAGGCCACGGCCAGATCGCCCACGCCCTGGGCCTGGACGAGCTCGGCCACCAGTTGGTACTGCCCGCGCGGCTCGTACACGTTCAACCGTCCGGCACAGAGCACCTCCATGCCGTCCTCGATGCCGCTGCCGGTCAGGGCCGTGCCGCCCTCGTCCTCCTCGATCTCCCCGGTCAACGGGTTGACCCTGTCCGCGCCCTGTTGCACCGGCTGCGCAGAACGCTGCGACGACTTGAACCAGACCACGGACAGCGCCGCATCCCCGTCCGTGAGCGTGAAATACACGTGCCCGGACGCCGGACGCGCCAGATTCGAGACCTGCCCCCGCACCCACACGAACGGGAACTCGGCCTCCAGCAGCGACTTGACCGATTTGGTCAGCTCGGAAACGGTCAGTATATTAGACAAAAATGCCTCCGGCGCTGGGGGAAGGGGAGGGAAAACCCTTTGAAAAGGGCTTTTCCCTCCCCTTCCCCCAGACCCCCATCCCCTCTTTTTACTGAACTTTTTAAAGCCGCTTCGCGGTGGAGGGAGGTCGAGGGTCCGGTTTGTTTCATGTTAATTCAGCTTACTCCGAAGCGATGGCCACGCCAGCGCCGATCATGATCGTGCCTGCCGTGCGGTTCATGGCCTTCCACAGCCGGGTCGAGCGAATGGCGTTACGGCCACGCGAGGCCAGCCAGGCGTACACCAGCGGGACCGTGGCGATGATCGGAACGATGATCGAAATGACCAGGGCCACGTCCGAGCCGGTCAAGGCCTGCATGTTCACGAAGCCGGGCAGGAAGCCGCAATAAAAGGCGATGGCCTTGGGGTTGCCCATGGTCACGCACAGCCCGGCCAGGAAGCTGCGGCCAGGGCGAACCGGCAAAGCGCACTCGGCCTGATCGAATTTCGGCCTGGCCAACCAGCACTTCACGCCCATGTAGACGAGATAGGCCGCACCCGCCCATTTCAAGACGACAAAATACGGCCCGATCTGCGAGGCGATCCAGCCCATGCCGAACAGTGCCGTGAGCAGGTAGCACACGTCGCCGAGCGCCAGCCCGCAGGTGAAACCCGCTCCAGCCTTGAACCCGCGCGACAGGGACTGTGCGACCACAGCCGAAATGCCCGGCCCGGGAATGCACGCGAACACCAGCGTGGCCAGGGCCAGCGCCATACCGCTTTCAAACGTCATTTTCTCTCTCCCGAAGTTTGTGTCCGGCTTGTCCGAGGCATACCACCCGGCAGACCGGACCGACAATAAAAAAACCCGGCGCGGAAGATTCCGCGCCGGGTTGGCATGACGATATATGTCCGGAATCTAGGGCTTCTCGAGTCCCCAATTATTCCAGATCTGATTGCGCCAATCGGCGAAAGACTCGGCAAAGGTGTCGAGGGGCAGCTCGATCTTTTCACCGGTCTTGCGGTCCTTGGCTTCGATGATGCCGTTCTTGAGGCCCTTGCCGCCGAGCACGAGCTGCATGGGGTAGCCGATGAGATCAGCCTCGGCGAACTTGACGCCGGGCCGCTCGTTGCGGTCGTCGAAGGCAGCGTCCACGCCGAGCTTCCGCAGTTCGGCGTAGAGTTCCTCGGCCTTGTCGGCCACGTCCTGGTCCTTGCCGCCCAGCGAGATCAGGCAGACCTCGAACGGGGCGATGGACGGCGGGAAGCAGCAGCCGTTTTCGTCGAAGTTCTGTTCGATGGCGGAGGCCACGATACGCGAAACACCGATACCGTAGCAGCCCATGATCATGTATTGGGACTTGCCGTTTTCATCCAGGAAGGTGGCTTCCATCTTCTTGGAGTACTTGAGGCCGAGCTTGAACACGTGGCCGACTTCGATGCCCTTGGTGAACTCGATCTTGCCGCCGCATTCGGGGCAGGCGTCGGTGGGCTCGATGACGCGCAGGTCGGCGTATTTGACGATCTCGCAGTCGCGGCCGAGCGCCAGGTGCAGCACGTGGGTGTCGCCCTTGTTGGCTCCGGCCACCCAGTCGGTGGCACCGAGCAGCTCGTGGTCCGCGTAGATGGGCACTTCGGGATCCAGCCCGGCGGGACCGGCGAAACCGACGGGCGCGTTGGTCAGCTTGCGGACCAGGGCTTCATCGGCCAGTTCGATCTCGTTGCCGCCCACCATGTTGCGCAGCTTGACGTCGTTCAGTTCGCGGTCACCGCGCACCAGACCGGCCACCGGATTGCCGTCGACCACAAAGAGCAGGGTCTTGACCAGCTTGTCCGGGGAAATCTTGAGGAATTCGCAGACCTCGTCCACGGTGTGCGCACCCGGGGTGGCGACCTCTTCCAGAGGCGGCACGGCGGCTTCGTCGATGGAAGCGTTCTCCGGGGCGTTGACCTTGGCCTTCTCCAGGTTGGCCGCGAAATCGCAGGACAGGCAGGAGGCGATGGTGTCCTCGCCGGTCTCGGCCAGCACCATGAATTCGTGGGAGAAGTCGCCGCCGATGGCGCCGGAGTCGGCCTGAACCGGCTTGAAGCGCAGACCGATGCGCGAGAACGCGGCCTTGTAGGCGTTGAACATATCCCAATAGGACTGTTCCGCACCCGCCTCGTCGCGGTCAAAGGAGTAGCCGTCCTTCATGATGAACTCGCGGCCGCGCATGAGCCCGAACCGGGGCCGGATTTCGTCGCGGAACTTGGTCTGGACCTGATAGAGGTTGACCGGCAGCTGCTTGTAGGACTTGATCTCGCCACGCACCAGGTCGGTGATGACTTCCTCGTGGGTCGGTCCGAGGCAGTAGTCGCGGTCGTGGCGGTCCTTGAAGCGGAGCAGTTCCTTGCCGTAGTACTCCCAACGGCCGGTCTCCTTCCACAGGTCGGCGGGCTGAACCGAGGGCAGGAGAACTTCCAGTGCGCCCGCGCGGTCCATCTCCTCGCGCACGATCCGCGCCACCTTGTTGATGGAGCGCAGGCCGAGCGGCAGATAGTTGTAGATGCCGCTGGTCAGCTTGCGGATCATGCCCGCGCGCATCAGGAGCTTGTGGGAGACCACCTCGGCGTCAGCCGGGTCCTCCTTCAGGGTCGGGATGTAATAGCGGGAAAGACGCATCTAGTCGGTTCTCCTTTCTTCCAGGAATTTATCGATTTCTTTCATGAATTCGGGCAGCAGGTTGGCGTTGCCGCGGACCTTTCGGACCACCTCGCCCTTACGGAAAATTATGCCGAGATCCCGGCCGCCGGCGATGCCGATGTCGGCTTCGCGGGCCTCGCCCGGACCATTGACCACGCAGCCCATGACGGCCACGGTAAAGACCTCTTCCACGCCGCGCAAGGCGGCTTCCACCTGCTCGGCCAGCTCGATCAGGCCGATCTCGGTACGCCCGCAGGTAGGGCAGGATATAATCTCCGGGCCGCGTTCCCGCAAGCCGAGACTGCGCAGGATTTCATAGGCCACGCCGATCTCGGCCACCGGGTCATGGGTCAGGGACACGCGCATGGTGTCTCCTATACCTTCATATAAGAGAATGCCGAGTCCGACCGAGGATTTGACCGCGCCGCGCACCAACGTGCCCGCCTCGGTGATGCCGATATGCAGCGGATAGTCCACCTGCCCGGACATGAGCCGGTAGGCCGCGATGGTCTTGAGCACGGACGAGGTCTTGAGGGAAATTTTGATGTCGTGAAAGCCGCGCGCTTCGAGCATGCGCACATGGCGCAGGCCGGATTCGACCATGGCTTCGGGCGTGGGTCCGCCGTATTGTTTCAGCAGGTCCTTTTCCAGCGACCCGCCGTTGACCCCGATGCGGATGGGCGTGGAGTGTTCCTTGGCCGCCCGAACCACGGCGTCCACCTTGGCCTCGTCCCCGATGTTGCCCGGGTTGATGCGCAGGCCATCGAAGCCCGCGTCCAGCGCGGCCAGGGCCAGGCGATGGTCGAAATGGATGTCGGCAATGAGCGGCACGGGCGACTGCTCGCGGATGGTCGAAAGCACGGCCGCCGCGGCTTCGTCAGGCACGGCCAGACGCACGATCTCGCACCCGGCCTCGGCCAGTTGGTTGATCTGCTCAACCGTGGCCGCGACGTCCCGCGTGTCCGTGTTGCACATGGACTGGACCCGGACCGGGTTGTCCCCGCCGATGCCCACGCCGCCGATATCGACTGTTCTTGTCCGTTTCCGTTGCATAAGGACACGCACGTTACGCAATTTCCCCGATCAAGCCAAGAGGCGCGGCATTGTCAAACTTGAGAAGGAATTCGACACATGACCGTGACCGAAAAATAATGGCCTCACAGGTATAACGGCCATAAACCAACTCCTCTTCATGCGCAAACATCCCAACAAACTTCAAACAAAGAGTAGGTCATGCATTTTAATGTCAGAGTGAAAATCATCCTGTCATTCGCCATATCCCTCATCCTTTTATGCGCCGCCATCCTGGCGGTGAGCCTGACGTCCATCTACAGCGACTCGGTGGACTACAGCCAGACGGCAGCGGCCGGACAGCTCAAGCATATTGACGGGACCATCTCCATGTACATGCAGGAGACATTGAACAACACCGCCATGATCGCCGAGGATCCTCGGGCCAGACAGGTGGACGACATCAAGACCAACTTCCTCGACAAGGCAAAGTCGTATCCCAAACAATACCTCGAATCCGGCGACGTGACGGGCGGGGCGATACAAAACTTCTACCGAATGGTCCTGGCTTCGCACCCCAGCTACGAAGACTGCTATCTGGGCACGGCCAACGGCGCTTTCGTCCTCGGCGGCGACTCGGCCATTCCGCCGGGCTATGATCCGCGCACCAGGCCATGGTACGCAAAGGCGGCCGCATCCCCGGGCAAGCCGGTCGTGTCCGAGGCGTACATGTCCACCACGGGCGACGCCATGGTCAGCACGGCCAAGGCCGTTGTCGGCGACGGCGGAAAGGTGCTCGGTGTAGCCGCCATGGACCTCTCCCTGGCCCAGTTGACCAAACTCATCAAGGAAGTCCACCTGGGTAAGACAGGGTACGTGATAATGGTCCAGCACGACGGCGTGGTCATCGCCGACCCCCGGCACCCGGACAACAACTTCAAGAACGTGAAGGACCTGTCCGACCTGCTCTACGCCGAGGCCTTTGCCACGGAAAGCGGAGCCCTGGACGGCATTCTGAACGGCACCCAATACATGGCCGTGGTCCACACCTCGCCCGCCCTCGGATGGAAGTTCATCGCCCTGATCGAAACCTCCGAAATCATGGCCCCGGTTTGGAGCAACGCCCTGTCGGCCACCCTGCTCTCCCTGCTGGTCCTCGTGATCATCGGCGTGGCCATGTGGTTCTACATGAACCGTCTGTTGATCAGGCCTTTGGGTCACATCGTCCGGGTACTTGGACGAGCAGCGGACGGCGATTACACCACCCGTCTCGACACCCGCAGGCAGGATGATGTGGGGAGAATCTTCCAGGCCTTGAACACCATGTCCCAGAGGCTGACCGACATCGTCGGCCAGGTGGTGGACGGCAGCTCGCGCGTGGCTTCGGGCAGCGAGGAACTGTCCGGCACGTCCAGCGCCCTTTCCGACGGTGCCACGCAGCAGGCCTCGGCCCTGGAAGAGGTATCGTCTTCCATGGAAGAAATGGCGGGCAACATCCGGGCCACGGCCGAGAATTCGCAGACAACGGCCGCCATTGCGGACAAGGCTTCCAACAACGCCCGTCTCGGCGGGCAGGCCGTGGGGGAAACCGTTGCGGCCATGCAGGAGATTGCCCAAAAAATCACCATCATTGAAGAGATCGCCCGGCAGACCAACCTGCTGGCACTCAATGCAGCCATTGAGGCGGCCCGGGCCGGTGAGCACGGCAAGGGATTCGCCGTGGTGGCCTCCGAGGTCCGCGAGTTGGCCGAACGCAGCGGTCAGGCCGCTGCCGAAATATCCGAGCTGTCCAGCTCCAGCGTGGAAGTTGCGGTCAAGGCAGGCGATCTGCTCAAGGAAATGGTTCCGGACATCGAGAAAACCGCCGAACTCATTCGCGAAATCACCGTGGCCAGCAACGAACAGAACGCGGGTGCGGAGCAGATCAACTCGGCCCTGCAACAACTGGATCACGTGGTCCAGCAGAATGCCGCCGCATCCGAGGAGATGGCCTCCACCTCCGCCGATCTGGCGGGACAGGCCCACAACCTGGAGCAGCTCGTGGCCTTCTTCAAGGTCCAGGGCGGCGTCGCCCCTGCTCCCAGGAACACGACCGGAGTGTCCCGGCGTACGCGCAAGGCTCTGCCCCAAACGTCTGCCCCGACGGCTCCCAGAGGTCTGGATCTGAATATGGACGACCCCACGGACACCGAATTCGAACGGTTCTAACTGTCCCGCAAACGACAACAAGGCGGCCCCGCTCACTCAGAGCGGGGCCGCCTTCATTTTTCCACCTCTCACTCTTCCAACAGACGCCCAATCCCACCAATAATAGACCACAACAGTCTATTTTTATTTCTCTCTTGACGCCATTCCCCCTTTTTTTTAGGAAGGCTATGGTGTTACATTTTATTTATTCGTAGCAATTAATAGGTTTCAATATTTTTTTTACACCCTTCAAAGGTGCTTGAATGAAAAAACAGTATCTTTTCTGCGCCGTTCTCCTGCTCCTCGTAACCATACCCGCCAGCGGATCGGCGCGTTCCCTGACCGACTCCTCAGGCCGAACCAACGACATCCCCGATAAGGTGGACCGGGTCATATGCTCCGGGCCGGGAGCCCTGCGCCTTTTGACCTACCTTCAGGCCCAGGACCGCATCGTGGCCGTGGACGATGCAGAGTCAACCCAGGGCAAATTCGACGCCAGACCGTATGCCCTGGCCAACCCGCAGTTCATGAAGCTGCCCATCTTCGGCGAGTTCAGGGGACACGACAACCCGGAACTCATCCTGACCCTGGAGCGCCAGCCCCAGGTGATCCTCAAGACGTACGGAACCATGGGCCATGATCCTCAGGAGCTTCAGGACAAGACAGGCATTCCGGTGGTTGTCCTAAACTACGGCAATCTGGGCAAGGGAAGGCCCCAGCTCTACAAGAGCCTGCGCCTGATGGGCGAGGTCATGGGCAAGGAACAGCGGGCTGAAGAGGTCATCGCTTACATCGACGGGCTCATAGACGACCTCAGCCATCGCACCGGCAACATCCCCGGCCAGGAACGTTCCTCGGTATTCGTCGGCGGCGTGGCCTTCAAGGGGCCGCACGGCTTCCAGTCAACCGAACCCACCTACCCGCCGTTCCAGTTCATCAACGCCATCAACCTCGCCTATGAAGCGGGCAAGGCTGGCAAAAGCATGGCCCAGTCCAACATCGCCAAGGAAAAGATCGTGGAGTGGGACCCGGACGTCCTCTTCCTGGATTTGGCGACACTGCAACTGGGCGAAGACGCCAGCGGTCTTTACGAGCTG